>NZ_JBMDJC010000042.1:0-9464 GCF_057808995.1 Acidovorax sp. FG60 | reverse complement strand
CGAGGCCCAAAACTCGTGCCATACTTGGCCTCATGCGGTTGAATTTCCTATCCGTGGCAGGCAGCACGCGCCAGGGCGAAATTATGGGCGCAGGGCCGGGTTTCAAGCCCTGCCCGGACCGGTGATCACACCGGCAGCCAGCGCCACCAGAACGGCTTGGGCCGGCGCGGCTCGGCGCCCAGCGCCTTCAGGCGCTTGACGAAGGGCGCCCGCCCATGGCGGGTCGCGGCCTCCAGGGGCGTGAGGTCGTCGAAGTCGGAGCGGAGGTTGGGGTCGGCACCGTGTTCGAGCAGCAGTTGGGCCACGGCGTCATGCCCGTGGACCAGGCTCGCCACCAGCGGCGTGCACATCACCTCCGGATGCTGGTAGTTGGGGTCCACCCCGGCACTGAGGTGGTAGCGCGCCAGCGCCTCGTCCCCGGTGCAGGCCGCGTCGTACAGTTCTTTCCAGTCACCACCAGACATGGGTTTCCTCGCTTCGGGTGGGGCCGTCCGGGCCCCGGTTCAGAACCGCTCGTCCGGCCGCAGGTAGCGCCACTGGCCCACCGGCAGGTGGCCCAGCACGATGCGGCCCATGCGGATGCGCTTGAGCCCCACCACGTGCAGACCGACCTGTTCGCACATGCGCCGAATCTGGCGCTTCTTGCCTTCGGTGAGCACAAAGCGCAGCTGCTCGGGGTTCTGCCAGTCGACCTGTGCCGGCTTGAGCGGCTGGTCATCCAGGCGCAGGCCGTGGCGCAGCAAGGCCAGACGTTCGGCGGGAAACACGGCCTGCACATCCTGCGTGACCACGTCCGCACCCTTGGGCCCGTTGGGCGCCCAGTGCACCCGCACCAGGTATTCTTTCTCGATGCCGGAATCCTCGCCGATCAGGGTGCGGGCGACGCGGCCGTCCTGCGTGAGCACCAGCAGGCCGGTGGAGTCGATGTCGAGCCGGCCGGCCGGCGCCAGGCCGCGCGCGTGCTGCGGCTGCCAGCTCGGCCCGCGCCGGATGAGCGGGTCGCTGCGCCACTGGTTGCGGGGCTGCACCAGCACGGCGGCGCTTTCATGGCCGTCTTCGGCCTGCGCGCTCACGTAGCCCACGGGCTTGTGCAGCAGGATGGTCACGCGGCTGTCCTGCCGATGCCGGGCGGCGGGCAGCACGTCGATGCGGTCGGCCTCGGTCACGGCCTGGCCCATCTGCGCCGTCTGGCCGTTGACTTCCACCCAGCCGCGCTCGATCCATTCGTCGGCCTCGCGCCGGGAACACAGGCCCAGATCGGCCAGCCGCTTGTTGAGGCGGATACCGTCGCCCGGCGAGCGCTCCGCAGCCGGCGGGCGCGGTGGTCGGGTCTGGCCTGGGCGCGGGGCCGGGCCGGGCCGGGCACCTCGGTCTTGCCGGCTGGTTGCGCCGGCCGGGCCTGAGGAGGCCGCGGGCCGCGACCGCTGTAGCGGGCGGGGCGCCGCGCCATCGGCGCCAGCGACCGCAGGGCGCGAAGGTGGCCGTGCCGCCGCCCAGGCGGCTTCGCGCGCGGCGCGTTCGGCCTGCACCTCCGCCAACGGGCGAGCCCGCGCAGGCCCACGAGGCCGAACGGGCTGGCGCGGTGCGGCGGGTGCGGGCGAATCCGCTGCGGCGCGGGGTTTGAGTTTCAGGGTTTTCGGGAGTTTGTCGCTCATGCCGGGATCATCCCACGCTACGGCGGTCTGCTGCAGGGTTCAGGCGCGCAGGCGCTGAAAGGCTCGGCCACGTCCGCCAGGCCCGTCCCGGGCAGGGGTGGCGGGATCGATCCCCGCTGCTCAGCCCGCGCCCCATTCGCGCAGGCGGCGGTACAACAGCCCGCGAGACACACCCAGCCGGCGCGCGGCGCGGGACACGTTGCCCTGGCACTGGGCCAGCGTCTGTTCGATCAGGCGGCGATTGGCCTCATCCAGCGAGGGCGATGACAAAGGGGAGGCCGCCACGCCGCCGACGGCGGGCAGAGCGTCCACCCCCGTCAGCATCTCCACGGTCACGGTCACGGGCTCGGTGGTCAGCGGTCCGGCGGGCTGACCGGCCCGCTCGTCCAGCTGCGCGGCCATCCACAGCGTCAGACCCGATGGCAGCATCTGCAACTGCGCCCGGCCATCATGGGCCAGCGCCAGCAGCGCGCGCAGGTCCAGGCCGAACACCGCTTCTGCCTCCAGGCCGGCTTCGGGCACACGCGGGCAGTCGAACAGCCGCGCGCCAACGCCATTGAACCAGCACACCTGCCCGTGCTCGTCCACCGCGGCCAGCCCCTCCAGCGGGGTATGGAACATGGTTTTGCTGGATTGGAAACGCAGCATCAACTGCGAGCGCGCTGCATTGGCGAGCAGCCGGTTTTCGATGCAGGTGGCATACATGTGCGCCAAGGCGCCAGCGTCGAAACGGAACGGACCGATCTCGCTGGTCAGATCCAGCATGGCCACGGTGCGGCCACTGGCATCGCGCACCGGCGCAGCCGCGCAGTGCAAGGCCTCCAGACAGCGGAAGAAATGCTCACCGCCGCGAACGATGCAGACCTCGCCCGTGTTGAGCGCCACGCCGGGCGCACCCGTGCCCACCGAGGCCTCGCCGATGCTGACTCCCACGCGGGCCGCCGAGCGCAGCAGCGGGCCATCACCTGCGGTGGACCGGGATGCCATCACCACCACACCCTCGCTGCTGGTCAGCAGGACCCGCGCCTGGCTGCCGGCGATGGCGGTTTCCAACTCGGCGATCGGATCGGTAGCGGCCTCGATCAGCGCGCGGTTCTTGGTCAGCACCGTGGCGATGCGAATCTTGCTGATGGGGTCGAAGCCGATCTTTTCGTCCGGGCTGCGGCGGGCGCCCAGGCAACGGTTCCAGGACTGAATGACCGGTTCGGACACCAGGCCAGAAGGGCGCTCCCCCTGCTCGAAATAGCGCTCTCGAGCCAGCGCCACGCGGTCTTGCTGGGTGTTGAAGAACGGGTTGGGCAACGCGTTGGGCGGCATGGTAGGGCGCATGGGCGGTCCGGAACGGGTGCGATTTTTGTTCCGTTGCGGCACAAGCCATCACTAGGGAAACCCCCTATATTCATGCCTGCACGCGCGCTCGGTAACCTCGCTGCAGCCTCGGCCGCCAACAGGCGGCCTACCCCCGGAGAAACCCCCAGATGCCCGACATCCGTCCTCTGAACGCCTGTGCCGCCGTGGTGTGCGCGCTGCAGGTCCTGCCCGCCAACGCTGCCACCACCAGCGGCAGCGACCCCGGCGCAACCCTGTTGGCGCCCGTGATCATCACCGCCAGCCCTGTCGGTTCGGAGCGTTGGCAGAGCCCTGCCACCGTCGACAGCATCGATGGCGAACAACTGCGAGAGGGGCAGGCGCAGATCCTCCTGTCCGAGGGACTGGTGCGCGTGCCAGGCCTGGTCGTGCAGAACCGGCAGAACCTGGCGCAAGACCTGCAGATTTCGGTGCGGGGATTCGGTGCGCGCTCGACCTTCGGTGTGCGCGGCCTGAAGCTCTATGTGGACGGTATCCCGGCCAGTGCGCCGGACGGCCAGGGCCAGGCCGCCAACTTCCCCATCGGCAACGCGGACCGGGTCGACGTGGTGCGCGGCCCCGCCGCCGTGCTGTATGGCAACGGCGCCGGTGGCGCCCTGCTGCTCTACACCGAAGATGGCACACAGCCCGGGCTCTGGCGCAGCGGCATCGCCGTGGGGGCGAACGGGCTTTGGCGCCTGTCGACCCAGTTGCAGGGCCGCGTGGGTGAACATCCGGACGGCTGGCGCTATGCACTGCATCTCGATCGCTTCGCCACCGACGGCCCGCGCCCTCAGTCCGCCGGCGACCGCAGCACCTTGCATGTGAAGCTCTCGCGCCAGGCCGGCGACCAGCGCCTGCTGCTGCAGTACCAGCAACAGCAGGTTGATGCGCGCGACCCGCTGGGCCAGACGCGCGCCGAGTTCGACACCGACCCGACGCAGACCACCCCGAACGCGCTGCGCTTCGACACCCGCAAGTCCGTGCAGCAGCGCCAGTTGGGCCTGGCCTGGCAATACCCGCTGGACGCCCAGCAGCGCCTGGAACTGATGGCCTATGGCGGTACGCGCACCGTGCAGCAGTTCCAGGCCATCCCGGCCGCGACGCAGGCACCGCCATCGCACGCAGGGGGCGTGATCCACCTCGACCGCGACTACGCCGGCCTGAACCTGCGCTGGCACCGCACTGACGACAACGTGGCCGGCGGCCGGCTGGCCTGGTCCGCCGGACTGGCCCACGACTGGCAGGGAGAGTGGCGGCGCGGCTATCAGAATTTCGTCGGCAGCGCGCTCGGCGTGCAAGGGGCGCTGCGGCGCCAAGAGCGCAACCGGGCAACGGCCACCGACCCGTACGTGCAAGCCGAGTGGACCCGGCGCGACCTGAGCCTGAGCGCAGGCCTGCGCCAGGCCCGTGTGCGCTACCGATCGGAGGACCACTACGTGGTGCCCGGCAACCCGGACGACAGTGGTGCCATGGGCTGGCGCGGCTGGTTGCCCATGCTGGGCCTGCGGCTGGCGCTGTCGCCCTCGCTGCAAAGCTATGCCTCGGTCGGGCGCGGCATTGAAACCCCGACGCTCAACGAGGTCGCCTACCGCCCGGGCGGCCAGGCCGGCCTGAACACCGGGCTGGCCGCGAGCGCGCACGAGACGCTCGAACTGGGCCTGCGTGGCCGGCACGGCCACGCAGGCTGGAGCCTGGCCGTGTTCGCAACCCACACCGAACGCGAGCTGACCGTGCTGTCCAACACCGGCGGCCGTGCCACCTTCCAGAACGCCGGCCGCACACGGCGCACCGGACTGGAGCTGTCGGGCGACGCCCAGTGGGGAGCGCTGACCGCCACCGGCGCGCTGACGCTGCTCAATGCGCGCTACCGGGACGGTTTCCTGGCCTGCGACAGCACGCCCTGCATCGCACCCACCGCGCCGGTCGCGCCGGGAACACGCCTGCCCGGCGTGGCGCCGCGCCGGGTGTGGGCGGAACTGGCCTGGCAGGTCACGCCCGCCTGGGTCTGGACGGTGGACGTCCTGCACAGCGGTGCGGTGCCCGTGAACGACCTCAACACCGACCGCGCTGCGGCCTACACCGTCTGGGGCAGCAGCCTGCGCTGGACACGGCACTGGCAGGCATGGCGCACGCAGGCCTTCGTGCGCTGGGACAACCTGCAAGACCGCCGCTACGCCGGTTCGGTGATCGTCAACGAGGGAAACCAGCGCTACTTCGAGCCCGGCGCCGCCCGTTCGGTCTCGGCCGGGCTGACGTTGAGCCGCACCTTCTGACACGCCGCCGCCAGGCCCGGGGCGGAGCGTGGGGGTGCCTGTTCTGTTCCGCCCCGGCACACATTGGGCCTAGGGTAAATCCGAATGTTGAGCAAGCAGGGGCATTTTTTTATCGTCCCCTCCCGTGGAGTCACCGGCCCCAGCGGGCCTGCTCCATGAACGCAGAACGAACCACGCAGGAGACACACCGAATGACCCCCCGTTCCATTCCCGCACTGCTGCTGGCCGCCAGCACGCTGCTGGCACTGCCGGCCAGCGGCTGGGCCCAGACCAAGGGCTCGCCCGAGCACATCCGCGCCGTCACGGCGCGCATCGATTCGCAGAGCATCCTCGACAACGCCCGCACGTCCCGCGACTGGCCCAGCTACGGCATGGACTACAGCGAGACGCGCTTTTCGCGGCTCAAGCAGTTGGACACCGCCAATGTCAAGCGACTGGGCCTGGTCTGGTCGTATGACCTGGAATCCACGCGCGGCGTGGAGTCCACGCCCGTGGTGGTAGACGGCATCATGTACGTCACGGCCAGCTGGAGCGTGGTGCATGCGGTGGACGTGCGCACCGGCAAGCGCCTGTGGAGCTACGACCCCGGCGTGGACCGCGCCAACGGCTTCAAGGGTTGCTGCGACGTGGTCAACCGCGGCGTGGCCGTCTACAAGGGCAAAGTTTTCGTGGGCGCCTTCGACGGCCGCCTGGTGGCGCTGGACGCTGCCACGGGCCGCAAGGTCTGGGAGCAGGACACCATCATCGACCGCGCCTACTCGTACACCATCACGGGTGCGCCGCGCGTCATCAAGGGCAAGGTGGTGATCGGCAACGGCGGCGCCGAGTACGGGGTGCGCGGCTATGTCACGGCCTATGACGCCGAGACCGGCGCCCAGCAGTGGCGCTGGTTCACCGTGCCCGGCGATCCGTCCAAGCCGTTCGAGAACGAGGCCATGGCCAAGGCCGCCAAGACCTGGGACCCGGCCGGCAAGTGGTGGGAGGCCGGCGGCGGCGGCACCGCCTGGGACACCATGGCCTACGACCCCGAGCTCAACCTCATGTACATCGGCACGGGCAACGGCTCGCCCTGGGCGCGGAGCAAACGCAGTCCGGCCGGGGGCGACAACCTGTACCTGGCCAGCATCGTGGCGCTGAACCCCGATACGGGCGAGTATGTCTGGCACTACCAGGAAACGCCGGGCGACAGCTGGGACTTCACCTCCACCCAGCCCATGGTGCTGGCCGACATCAAGGTGGGCGGCAAGCCGCGCAAGGTCATCCTGCATGCGCCCAAGAACGGCTTCTTCTTTGTGATCGACCGCACCAACGGCCAGTTCATCTCGGCCAAGAATTTTGTCGATGTGAACTGGGCCAGCGGCTACGACGCCAACGGCCGGCCGATCGAAACGCCGCTGGCGCGCAGCGGCGACCGCGCGCGCGACGTGATTCCCAGCCCCTTCGGCGCGCACAACTGGCATTCCATGTCCTACAGCCCCGACACGGGCCTGGCCTACCTGCCGGCCCAGCATGTGCCGCTGACGCTGCAGGACAACAAGAACTGGAAGTTCAACGGCGGCTCCCTGCCCGAGCCGCACAGCAACATCGGCTGGAACACGGCCACGCTGGTCAACATGGAGCCGCCCAAGAGCACGCCCTTCGGCCGCCTGATCGCCTGGGACCCGGTGGCGCAAAAGGAGCGCTGGCGCGTAGAGCATGCCTCGCCCTGGAACGGCGGCACGCTGGCCACGGCGGGCAACCTGGTGTTCCAGGGCACGGCCGACGGCCGCTTCGTGGCCTATGACGCGCGCAACGGCAAGAAGCTCTGGGAAAAGCCCACGGGCACGGGCGTGGTGGCAGCCCCCATCACCTATGAGGTCGATGGCCGCCAGTACGTCTCCATCGCCGTGGGCTGGGGCGGCGCCTACGGCCTGGCCGCGCGCCACACCGAGCGCAAGGGCCCGGGCACGGTCTACACCTTTGCGCTGGACGGCAAGGCCGAGGCGCCGGCCTTCGTCGCCTACCAACAGGGCAAGCTGCTGCAGGGCGTGCCCTACGACAAGGACCTGGTGGCCGAGGGTACGGCCCTGTATGTCAGCAACTGCGCTTTCTGCCACGGCGTGCCTGGCGTGGACCGGGGCGGCAACCTGCCCAACCTCGGCTACCTGGACAAGACCTACATCGAGCACCTGGACAAGTTCATCTTCAAGGGCCCGGCCATGGCACGCGGCATGCCCGACTTCACGGGCAAGCTGAGCATGGACGACGTGGAAAAGATCAAGGCCTTCATCCAGGGCACGGCCGACGCGGTCCGGCCCAAGTAATCCCCTGTTCTCCCAGACCCGCCCCGGCCCCCCAACCCCTGTCCATCCACCAAGGAGCGAACCATGAACCTCAGCGACATCCAGTACCAGATCAGCGAGCGCGCCAGCGCTTTCCTCAACCGGCGCACCCACGACCTCTTCATCGACGGCCAATGGGTCGCGGCCCAGAGCGGTGAGCGCCTGTCCACGGTCAACCCCGCTACCGAGGCCGTGATCGCCGAGGTCGCCAGCGCCGGCCCCGTCGATGTGGACCGCGCCGTGCGCGCCGCCCACCGCGCGCTGCACGAAGGCACCTGGGGCCGCATGCGCCCCGCCGAGCGCGAACGCCTGATGCTGCGCCTGGCCGATCTCATGGAAACCCATGCCCAGGCCCTGGCCGAGGTCGAGTCGCTGGACAACGGCAAGTCCGCTGCCATCGCGGGCGCCGTGGACATTGCCACGGCCATCGCTTCCATCCGCTACATGGCGGGCTGGGCGACCAAGATCGAGGGCATGACGCACGAGCACTCCATCCCCTTCGCTCCGGATGCCCAAATGTTCACCTACACCCGGCGCGAACCTGTGGGCGTGGTCGCCGCCGTCGTGCCCTGGAACTTCCCCCTGCTCATGGCCACCTGGAAGCTGGCGCCCGCGCTGGCTGCCGGCTGCACCCTGGTGCTCAAGCCCGCCGAGCAGACGCCGCTGACCGCACTGATGCTGGCCGAGCTGATCCAGGAAGCCGGCTTTCCGCCCGGTGTGTTCAACGTGGTCACGGGTGACGGCCCCAGCACGGGCGCACCGCTGGTCTCGCACCCGCTGGTCAACAAGGTCAGCTTCACGGGCTCGACCGAGGTCGGCAAGCTGATCGGCCATGCCTGCATGGACAACATGACGCGCATCACGCTCGAGCTGGGCGGCAAGTCGCCGGTGATCGTGCTGGACGACTGCGACCCAGCCACGGCGGCTGCCGGCGCGGCCAATGCCATCTTCTTCAACCACGGCCAGGTCTGCTGCGCGGGCTCGCGACTGTACGTGCACAAAAAGATGTTCGACCGTGTGGTCGCCGATGTGGCCGACCACGCCAGCCAACTCACGCTGGGCCACGGCCTGGACCCCAGTGCCCAGATGGGCCCGCTGGTCTCGCAGGAGCAGATGGAGCGCGTCTGCGGCTACATCGACATCGGCCGCAGCCAGGGCGCCGAGGTGCTGGTGGGCGGCGGCCGCGCAGGCCAGCGCGGCTACTTCGTGCAGCCCACGGTGATGACCGGCGTACAGCACGACCACCGCGTGACGCGTGAGGAAATCTTCGGCCCCGTGCTCGTGGCCATGCCCTATGACGACCTGGACGAAGTCGCGGCCTGGGCCAACGACACGCCCTACGGCCTGGGCGCCAGCATCTGGTCCAACAACCTGTCCAAGGTCCACCGCCTGATCCCCAAGATCCAGTCCGGCACGGTCTGGGTCAACTGCCACAGCACCCTGGACCCCGGTATGCCCTTCGGCGGCTACAAGCAATCGGGCATGGGCCGCGACATGGGCCGCACGGCGCTGGACGCCTACCTGGAAACCAAGTCCGTCTTCATCAACATTTGAGCCGCGTGCGGGGCCGATCCGGTCCCCTTGCGCGTGCGCCGGCGGATCGGCGGGACCGCTATCCCACCGATCCGCCCTTGGGCACCTTCATCGGCCGGAAGGTGCCCCTCGGCGCGTCAGCGCTTGACCGGAAAGCCCTTCGGGGCAAGCGGATGTGCGCACCTTGCCGCGGGTCGACGACCTGCGTGATGCCCAGATCGCCCGCCACGCTCATGAGCGAGTAGGCGTCGTTGCGCGACAGCCCCTGGTAATCCGTGCTCCAGCCTCAATGAACACGTCCACTTCCACGTTTGTGTGGTGGACGGGGTGTT
>NZ_JBMDJC010000041.1:0-9646 GCF_057808995.1 Acidovorax sp. FG60 | reverse complement strand
TCGTAGGAATACATGAACTACCTTCTAGTAGTCCAAGTTTTCGTCCGCACCCCCGATATCAGGACTCCTCTGCACGAAACTCGTCTATGCTCAATACTCGTGTGCACCAAAGCGAGATGAGCATGGCGACCGATACCGCACCGATTACCGAGCACGGCGTGGCCACCCTGCCAGAACAGGCATGGGAGCGTGCGCGTCGTCGCGCGGAGATCATTGGGCCGTTGGCGCAGTCGGAGACGGTTGGGCATGAAGCGGCCGACGCGGCAGCCCAGGCATTGGGGCTGTCCCGGCGGCAGGTCTACGTCCTGATCCGCCGTGCCCGGCTAGGATCGGGGCTGGTCACTGACTTGGCTCTTGGGCAGTCGAGCGGTGGCAAAGGTAAAGGCCGCTTGCCGGAGTCGGTCGAACGAATCATCCGCGAGTTACTGCAAAAGCGCTTCCTGACCAAGCAGAAGCGTAGCTTGGCGGCGTTCCACCGCGAAGTTGTGCGGGCGTGCAAGCTGCAAAAGCTGCGGGTGCCGGCGCGCAACACGGTGGCTCTGCGGATCGCCGGCCTCGATCCGCGCGAGGTCACTCACCGCCGGGAAGGACAAGATGCCGCCCGCGACCTGCAAGGTGTTGGTGGTGTTCCGCCACCCGTCTCCGCGCCGCTGGAGCAGGTGCAGATCGACCACACAGTCATCGACCTGATCGTGGTGGACGAGCGCGACCGGCAACCGATTGGCCGTCCATACCTGACCCTCGCCATCGACGTATTCACCCGCTGCGTGGTTGGCATGGTCGTTACGCTGGAAGCCCCGTCCGCCGTCTCGGTCGGCTTGTGCTTGGTGCATGCCGCCTGCGACAAGCGCCCTTGGTTGGAAGGGTTGAACGTAGAGATGGATTGGCCGATGAGCGGCAAGCCCAGACTGCTCTACTTGGACAACGCGGCCGAGTTCAAGAGCGAAGCGCTACGCCGAGGCTGCGAGCAGCATGGCATCCGGCTTGACTATCGCCCGCTCGGGCAGCCGCACTACGGCGGCATCGTGGAACGGATCATCGGCACGGCGATGCAGATGATCCACGACGAATTGCCAGGGACGACCTTCTCCAACCCTGACCAGCGCGGCGACTACGATTCCGAAAACAAGGCCGCCCTGACGCTGCGTGAGCTGGAGCGCTGGCTCACATTGGCGGTCGGCACCTACCACGGCTCCGTGCACAACGGCCTGCTCCAGCCGCCGGCAGCGCGCTGGGCCGAAGCTATCGCGCGGACCGGCGTGCCAACCGTCATCACTCGCACCACGGCTTTTCTGGTCGATTTTCTGCCCATCATCCGCCGCACGCTGACCCGCACCGGCTTCGTCATCGACCACATCCATTACTACGCCGATGCGCTCAAGCCGTGGATAGCTCGGCGCGACCGCTTGCCTGCGTTCCTGATCCGGCGCGACCCGCGCGACATCAGCCGCATTTGGGTGCTGGAGCCGGAGGGGCAGCACTATCTGGAAATTCCATACCGCACCTTGTCGCACCCGGCTGTCACCCTCTGGGAACAACGACAGGCGCTGGCGAAATTGCGGCAGCAAGGGCGCGAACAGGTGGATGAGTCGGCGCTGTTTCGCATGATCGGCCAGATGCGCGAAATCGTGTCCACCGCGCAGAAAGCTACGCGCAAGGCGCGGCGCGACGCGGATCGACGCCAGCATCTCAAGGCAACGGCACCGCCTGTCAAAACCACGCCACCACCAGATGCGGACATGGCTGACCCACAGGCCGACAACCAGCCGCCGGCCAAACCGTTCGACCAGATTGAGGAGTGGTAGCCGTGGACGAATATCCCATCATCGACTTGTCACACCTGCTGCCAGCGGCACAGGGGCTGGCTCGGCTGCCGGCGGACGAGCGCATCCAGCGCCTTCGCGCCGACCGCTGGATCGGCTATCCGCGCGCGGTCGAGGCGCTGAACCGGCTGGAAACCCTGTATGCGTGGCCAAACAAGCAACGCATGCCCAACCTGCTGCTGGTCGGCCCGACCAACAACGGCAAGTCGATGATCGTCGAGAAGTTCCGGCGCACGCATCCGGCCAGCGCCGACGCCGACCAGGAGCACATTCCGGTACTGGTCGTGCAGATGCCATCCGAACCGTCGGTAATCCGCTTCTACGTCGCGCTGCTCGCGGCGATGGGTGCGCCATTGCGACCGCGCCCACGGCTGCCAGAAATGGAACAACTGGCGCTGGCACTGCTGCGCAAGGTCGGCGTGCGCATGCTGGTGATCGACGAGTTGCACAACGTCCTGGCCGGTAACAGCGTCAACCGCCGGGAATTTCTCAATCTCCTGCGCTTCCTCGGCAATGAACTGCGCATCCCACTGGTCGGGGTCGGCACGCGCGACGCCTACCTGGTCATCCGCTCCGATGACCAGTTGGAAAATCGCTTCGAGCCGATGATGCTGCCGGTATGGGAGGCCAACGACGATTGCTGCTCACTGCTGGCCAGCTTCGCCGCTTCGCTTCCACTGCGGCGCCCCTCGTCGATTGCCACGCTGGACATGGCCCGCTACCTGCTCACACGCAGCGAAGGCACCATCGGCGAACTGACGCACTTGCTGATGGCGGCAGCCCTCGCCGCCGTGGAGAGCGGCGAGGAAGCGATCAACCATCGCACGCTGAGCATGGCCGATTACACCGGCCCCAGCGAGCGGCGTCGGCAATTCGAGCGGGAACTGATGTGAAGCCAGCGCCACGCTGGCCACTGCATCCGGCTCCCAGGGAAGGTGAAGCCTTGTCTTCGTGGCTCAACCGCGTGGCCCTTTGCTATCACATAGAGGTGTCCGAGCTGCTGGAGCACGATCTTGGTCACGGTCAGGTTGATGACCTGGACACCGCGCCACCACTGGCGCTGCTGGCGATGCTTTCCCAGCGGAGCGGCATCGAACTGAACCGGCTGCGTTGCATGAGCTTTGCCGGCTGGGTGCCTTGGCTACTGGACAGCCTTGATGATCAGATTCCAGATGCATTGGAGACCTATGCGTTCCAGCTCTCGGTGTTGCTGCCGACACACCGCCGTAAGACGCGATCCATCACGAGCTGGCGTGCCTGGCTGCCCAGCCAGCCGATACACCGCGCCTGTCCGCTATGCCTGAACGATCCGGAGAACCAAGCCGTACTGCTCGCGTGGAAGCTGCCCCTGATGCTGAGCTGCCCGCTGCATGGCTGCCGGCTGGAATCCTATTGGGGCGTGCCAGGGCGGTTTCTAGGCTGGGAGAACGCCGACGCCGAACCGCGCACCGCCAGCGACGCGATTGCGGCGATGGACCAGCGTACCTGGCAGGCACTGACGACCGGTCACCTGGAGCTGCCGCGCCGACGCATCCATGCCGGATTGTGGTTTCGGCTGCTACGCACGCTGCTCGATGAGCTGAACACACCGCTTTCGGCGTGCGGAACCTACGCGGGGTATCTCCGCCAAGTCTGGGAAGGCTGCGGGCATCCGCTGCGTGCTGGGCAAAGTCTGTGGCGACCGTATGAAACCCTGAATCCGGCAGTACGGTTGCAGATGCTGGAGGCGGCGGCAACGGCAATCAGCTTGATTGAGGTGAGGTACATAAGCCCGCCAGGCGAGCAGGCAAAGCTGTTCTGGTCCGAGCCCCAAACAGGGTTCACCAGTGGCCTGCCGACGAAAGCGCCGAAGCCCGAACCCATCAATCACTGGCAGCGTGCAGTCCAGGCCATCGACGAGGCCATCATTGAAGCGCGGCACAACCCCGAGACGGCACGCTCGCTGTTCGCGTTGGCTTCCTATGGTCGGCGCGACCCCGCTTCCCTGGAACAGTTGCGCGCCACCTTCGCGAAGGAAGGCATCGCCACGGAATTTCTGTCACATTATGAGCCTGACGGATCCTTTGCATGTCTTAGACAGAATGACGGGTTAAGTGACAAATTTTGACGACCTTAACTTTCCGGCGCACACTGTCACATAATCGAACGTATATGTGACAGGTACGACATGCTGATAGGCTACATGCGGGTATCGAAGGCGGACGGCTCCCAGGCTACCGATTTGCAGCGCGACGCGCTGATTGCCGCCGGGGTCGATCCAGTACATCTTTACGAGGACCAGGCATCCGGCATGCGCGAGGATCGGCCCGGCTTGACGAGCTGCCTGAAGGCGTTGCGAACTGGCGACACACTGGTCGTGTGGAAACTGGATCGGCTCGGACGCGACCTGCGACATCTCATCAACACCGTGCACGACCTGACTGGGCGCGGCATCGGCTTGAAGGTATTAACCGGGCACGGCGCGGCCATCGACACCACGACCGCCGCCGGCAAGCTGGTCTTTGGCATCTTCGCCGCCCTGGCCGAGTTCGAGCGCGAGTTGATCGCGGAGCGCACGATTGCCGGCCTAGCCTCGGCCCGCGCGCGCGGGCGGAAAGGCGGCCGGCCGTTCAAGATGACCGCCGCCAAGCTGCGGCTGGCGATGGCGGCAATGGGTCAGCCAGAGACCAAGGTCGGCGACCTGTGCCAGGAACTTGGCGTCACGCGGCAGACCCTGTATCGGCATGTTTCACCCAAGGGTGAGCTACGTCCAGATGGCGAGAAGCTACTCAGCCGAATTTGATGCCGGCATGAGGCAACGTAGCGACAGCGTGGTTTGTCTCAATGGGAAGCGCTCATGATCGATCTTTGAAGGCCCGCAGCAGTCGTGTCACAGACAGGACGAACAAACCGGTCAGCGTGAGGGCTGCGATACCCCAGTACTCTCCGATGAACGCGCCGGCCGTCGTGCCGGCCAGCACAATGGCGAGAATCGGCAAATGGCAGGGACAGGTGAGCACGGCCAGCGCGCCCCACAGGTAGCCGGTGATCGGTTTGTGCGTCTCGGACGGCAAGCGCTCGGGGCTGTTCATGGCAGACTCTCCGCGTGCTGTGCCGGCTCGGTCGGCATGGTGGCCAACTGCACCTCCAGATCGGCCAACGCTTCGCGCCGACGCTCGACGAACTGGCGCAGAACGGCAAGCTGCGCGGCCGCTTCATCGCCGTCCGCAGCATCCAGCGCCCGGCACAGCCGCGCCAGCGCGTCCAGGCCGATGCCCGCCTCGAAGGCCGCCCGCACGAAGCACAGCCGTTGCAAGGCGGCATCATCGAACAGGCCATAGCCGCCCGGGGTGCACGCCACCGGACGCAGCAATCCGCGCAGCAGGTAGTCGCGCACGATATGCACGCTCACCCCGGCATCAAGGGCCAGCCGGGACACGGTGTAGGCGCTCATTGAAAACCTCCTTTTTTTATCCAGCGCAGCAGGAAAGCTGCTTCACGTCCTTGTTGAAGGTCTGCGCCGCAAGCTTCAACCCCTCGACCATTGTCAGGTAGGGGAACAACTGGTCGGCCAGTTCCTGCACCGTCATGCGGTTGCGGATGGCGAGCACCGCCGTCTGGATCAGTTCGCCCGCTTCCGGGGCCACCGCCTGCACGCCGATGAGCCGTCCGCTACCTTCCTCGATGACCAGCTTGATGAAGCCGCGTGTGTCGAAGTTGGCAAGCGCTCGCGGAACGTTGTCGAGTGTCAGCGTGCGACTGTCGGTCTCGATGCCATCGTGGTGCGCTTCCGCCTCGCTGTAGCCCACGGTGGCGACTTGCGGGTCGGTGAACACCACTGCCGGCATCGCGGTCAGATTGAGGGCTGCGTCGCCGCCGGTCATGTTGATCGCGGCACGGGTGCCGGCGGCCGCTGCCACGTAGACGAACTGCGGCTGGTCGGTGCAGTCGCCGGCCGCGTAGATGTTCGGGTTGCTCGTGCGCATGCCTTGGTCGATAACGATGGCCCCTTGCGCATTGACAGTGACCCCCGCCGCGTCCAGCGCGAGGCTGCGCGTATTCGGTGCCCGACCGGTGGCAACCAGCAACTTGTCAGCGCGCAATTCACCGTGTCCGGTGGTCAGCACGAATTCGCCGTTCACATGGGCGACCTGGCTGGCTTGCGTGTGCTCCAGCACCTCGATGCCCTCGGCGCGGAAAGCGGCTGTCACGGCCTCGCCGATGGCCGGGTCTTCCCGGAAGAACAAGGTGCTGCGTGCCAGGATCGTGACCTGGCTGCCGAGCCGGGCAAAGGCTTGCGCCAGTTCCAACGCCACCACCGACGAACCGATCACGGCCAGGCGTGCGGGAATGGTGTCGCTGACAAGCGCTTCGGTGGAAGTCCAGTAGGGTGACTCTTTCAGGCCCGGAATCGGCGGCACGGCCGGACTGGCACCGGTGGCGACCAGGCAGCGGTCGAACGTTACCTCGCGCTCGCCACCCTCGTTCAAACGGACGACCAGGCTCTGGTCGTCCTTGAAACGCGCTTCACCGTGCAAAACGGTGATGGCTGGATTGCCGTCCAGGATGCCTTCGTATTTGGCGTGCCGCAGTTCATCGACACGGGCCTGCTGCTGGGCCAGCAGTTTGCTGCGGTCAATCGCAGGCACAGTTGCCGCAATACCGCCGTCGAACGGACTTTCCCGGCGCAGATGGGCAATATGGGCAGCGCGGATCATGATCTTGGACGGCACACAGCCGATATTGACGCAGGTGCCGCCGATGGTGCCGCGTTCGATCAGCGTGACCGTCGCGCCTTGCTCGACGGCCTTCAGCGCCGCCGCCATCGCGGCCCCGCCGCTGCCAATGATGGCGATATGCAAACCGGCGCCCTCAAGTGCATCACGGATTTTTGGTTCATCTTTGAAATCACCAACCCGGATCGAGCCTTGATAACCCAATGCGGCGATGGCGGCCAGCAGTTGGTTGTGGCTCACGGCGGTGTCTGCCATGACTTGCGCGCGGCTTTCTGGATAGGACACCACAGCGGCATTCACGCCGGGAATCTTTTCCAAAGCATCTTTGACATGGGTGGCGCAGGATGTGCAGGTCATGCCATTCACGGTGATTTCGGTCATTTTTTTACTCCATTGAATTTCGGGGTGCAGCAGGCATCGGCTTGGCGTTTTCGTTGGATGGCGTAGATGGTCAAGCCGATGAAAATCGCCAGCGCAGGCAGCAGCACATAGTCCAGATAGCCGGTCAGCGCGGACAAGCCGACCACACCGAGCAAAATGACCAGAACAGGGGTGAAGCAACACAGCGCCACGAGGGTTGTGCCAATGATGCTGACCCGCAGCAGTGTCTTCGGGTCTTTCATGATCAGTTCTTGACTGATGATGGGTAGCCCGCATCCTCGGTAGCCTTGGTCAGTTTCTGCACGCTGGTCTTGGCATCATCGAAGGTGACCACCGCTTCGCGCGTCTCGAAGGTCACGTCAACTTTACTGACGCCATCGACCTTGGAAATCGCCTTCTTGACAGTGATCGGACAGGCCGAGCAGGTCATGCCCGGTACGGACAGCGTAACGGTCTGGGTGGCGGCCCACACGGGGGCAACAACGGCAGCGAGGGCAAGGGCGGAAAGCAGCTTTTTCATGGTGAACTCCTGTGATCAATAGAAAAATGGCACGACGTAGGGAAATCCGAGCGCGACCAAAACCAGCACGGCCACGCCCCAGAAAATGAGCTTGTAAGTAGCTCGCACTTGGGGAATCGCGCAAACCTCACCCGGTTTGCAGGCGGCTGACGGCCGGTAGATGCGCCGCCAGGCGAAGAACAACGCCACCAGCGCCACGCCGATAAAGATGGGGCGATAGGGTTCCAACACCGTCAAGTTGCCGATCCAAGCGCCGCTGAACCCCAAGGCGATCAGAACCAGCGGCCCGAGGCAGCAAGCCGAGGCGAGGATGGCGGCCAGCCCGCCAGTGAAGAGCGCGCCGCGCCCGTTTTGAGGTTCAGACATACGTTTGTCCTTTCGAATCTGAATTGGATAGCTTAAGCTTACTTCCGTAGTTATGTACGGAGTCAAGCGATATGGAAAACAATTTGGAGAACCTGACCATTGGCGTTTTCGCCAGGACGGCCGGGGTCAATGTGGAGACCATCCGGTTCTATCAGCGCAAGGGCTTGCTCCCGGAACCGGACAAGCCTTACGGCAGCATTCGCCGCTATGGCGAGACGGATGTAACGCGGGTGCGCTTCGTGAAATCAGCCCAGCGGTTGGGCTTCAGCCTGGATGAGATCGCCGAGCTGCTGCGGCTGGAGGATGGCACCCATTGCGAGGAAGCCAGCAGCCTGGCCGAGCACAAGCTCAAGGACGTGCGCGAGAGGATGGCTGACCTGGCGCGCATGGAGGCCGTGCTGTCTGATTTGGTGTGCGCCTGCCATGCGCGGAAGGGGAACGTTTCCTGCCCGCTGATTGCGTCACTGCAAGGGAAGAAAGAACCGCGCAGTGCGGACGCGGTGTAGCCCGAGGGAACTACGCCTTAGCGTGCTTTATTTTCCGTTTTCTGAGGCGACTCCAACGTCAGAAAAGACCGTGCGGTCGACTTTTGATATTTCGTGCTGTCGCCTTCTGAAAGTGACAAGCAAGTCAGTGCTGGGTCAGTGTCGGATAGCCCTGGATGAATACGCGGTCGGTCTTGGCCGCCGGCACATGGCAGCCCATGCAGTCGGCTGCGTAGCTGACGGCGACATTCTTGGCGGGGGCGTCGGCCTTGAACAGCGCCCAGCCCCAGCCGTCGCCCCACAAGGGGTTGCTGGCGAAACGGCCTTTGGCGTCCTTGACCATCACGAACCACACGGCCGCATCGGAACCCCAGACCACAGGGTCGCCGGTGGTCATGGCGCTGGTTTCGAGCTTGCGGATCTCTTTCACCAGCGTGGCGCCGTCCGGGAACTTGCCGGTCTTGCGGTAGTGCTCGGCCGAGGCCTTTTCGGTGTACACATCGTGCAGGCCGCGAGAGGCGGATTTTTCGTCCAACACCGCATATGAGCCCAGGTGGACGAAGTTTGTGCGGAAGTCTGTGGGGCGGCTGATGCCGCCCTGGCTGTCCACATAGGGCGAAAAGTCGCCGGCCGTGACGGCCAGTGGCAGGACGAGGGCGCTGGCGAGCAGAGCGCCGGTGAGTGCGATTTTCGTTGTGTTCTCCTTATATGCCTATGGAGATCAGACGGCGACCACGGGGAAATCCACCGTGGTGTCGGCGATGTGGTTGGTGTAGTTGGTGAGCGTGTTCAGCGCGATGTTGGCGATCACTTCCAGTATCAGGCCGTCGTCGAGCCCCGCGCGGCGGTAGTTGGCCATGGCGTCGGCCGACACCACGCCGCGTTGCTCGACCAGCGCGCGGGCAAAGCCGGCAATTGCATCGTCAAGTGCGTTGGCCGCCTGGCCGGTGCGGGCCGCGGCGATGGCCTCTGCCGACAGTCCGGCACCTTTGCCGATCAGGGTGTGTGCGCTCAGGCAGTACTGGCAGCGATTGGCTTGACCGGCAGCCAGCGCAACGATCTCGCGCTGGGTGGCACTCAGGCGGCCGGTGCCCAGCGTTTCGGACAGGCCGAGGTAGCCGTTGAGCGCTGCCGGCGCGTGGGCCAGCGTGGCGAGCAGGTTCGGCACCACGCCGAGCTTGGCTTTGACGGCCTTGAGTGTGGCAGCGGTAGCGGCGTCAGCGGTGTCGATGGTCAGGGGGGCGATTTGGGTCATGTCTATCTCCGTAGTGGGTGAGGTGCAAGAGCACGTGGGCATGATCGCCCTTTGTTTGGTACGATATGGCACGTAAAGTATCAAATACGTAACCTATCGTC
>NZ_JBMDJC010000040.1:0-13431 GCF_057808995.1 Acidovorax sp. FG60 | reverse complement strand
TACGCGGGTGAAGTCCAAAGAAAAACCACCGAGTCGCAAACTAACTGTTCCAGTACTGGAAACAATAGGCTGGGAACTTCGGTCGGGGATTTCGTAATGAGCGAGAAAATCGACTTGAAACAAGGTGATCTAGAGGAAAACCCGGCGGCTCATTTGGAACAGTGAGAATGCCCCGAAAGACATGCACGGCGCAGGAAGCGCCAGCCACTCCCCCAGCAAACCGCGCCCCTGCAGGGCCCGCAAATCGCTTGGACGGGCCGTCAAAAGCCCGCAGTGTCAACCCACTTTCTGGAGGCAACTCCGTGCGATCAGCCTCCTGCCCTGGAGGCTGCGCGCGCGATGTCTAGCGCAGCACCGGTGCGTCCGGCAATTCGTTGTGCCCGGGCGTATCGGGCAGGCGTGGAAAGTGCCGGGCAAGGCGCAACGACACGGCGTCGACGGCTTGTGCGAGGCCCTCTTCGTACTGCTCCTGGCGAAAGCGGGGAGCCATCAGCGCAATCACATCGCGCCATTCGTCCGCTGCCACATGCCGGGCAAGGCCCCGGTCGGCCACGATCTCTATCGCGTGTTCGGGCAGCAGCAGGTAGATCAAGACGCCGTTGTTGTGCTCGGTGTCCCACACGCGGTATTTGCTGAACAGCATGAGGGCGCGTTCGCGCGCGCTGGCGTTGCGGCGCAGGTAGCTCCAGGGCAGGCTGGCTTCTGCGACGATGCGGATCTGGCCCGTGTGCTGCTGCTCGCTGGCAGCCACCCGCGCGGCCAGGCGCTCCAGGGTGTCGCCGGGTAGCGCGCGGCGTGCCTGGGGCTCGCCCCAGCGATGGCGGGCCAGGCGCCAGAGGGCGGCCGGTAAGGTCGCTATGGAGGTGGTGGTGGTTGATCCTGGACCCATGTTCACCAGTCCCCCGAGGCGCCGCCGCCTCCAAAATCGCCACCGCCACCCGAGCTGAACCCGCCACTGTCGCTGCTGCTGCCACCGCCGCTCCAGCCTCCGCCGCCGACACCCGCGCCCCAGCCGCCGACCGCCGCACCGCCTCGACCACGCCGTCGGCTGCTGCCACCGCCAGTGCCGCCGAAGATCCAGGTGTAAAGCAGTGCGAGAAGGCCCGCGCCGCCCGCCACAATCAGGCTGGAGGTGACCACAAAGGCCAGCAAGCCCACACCGCCGCCCATGAGCAAGCCCCCGAGGCGGCTGCCAAAAATGCTGCGCATCACCGGTCCCGCCACCATCACGCCGAAAAACAAAAAGATGGCGAGGTCCGTCCAGTCGAATCCGTCGCGGCTGGTGTCGGGGCTGTGGGCTGCGGTGCCGCTGTTGCTCGCGGGTGCTGGCAACGCCTCACCGGCTATGCGTGCGGAGATCTGAGTGACGGCGTCACGCAGGCCGCCTGCATAGTCGCTTTGCTGGAACCGGGGCTTCATGGCGCCGTCGATGATGCGCGCCGCTGCAATGTCGGGGACGGCGCCTTCCAAGGCCTTGGCGACCTCGATGCGCATCTTGCGGTCGTTCTTGGCCACGATCACGAGCACGCCGTCACCCACGTCGCGGCGCCCGATCTTCCAGCTGTTGCCCACGCGGTTGGCGAACGATGCAATGTCTTCGGGAGCGGTGGTGGGCACCATCAGCACCACCACCTGCGCGCCCCGGGTCTGCTCCAGCGTTTGCAGCTGCGTCTCCAACGCGGCCTTGTCGGAGGCGCTCAGGGTCCCGGTCTGGTCGATGACGGGGCCAGTGAGCGCGGGCACGGGCAACAGGCCGCCGTCAGCATGCGCCCATGGGACTGCAAATGCTATCAATAATATAGCTAACAGCGCTTTATAGATAAGCGCTAGGGGCATATTTCGCTCAAACTCTCAGCGGTGAGGAGTGCCGTGTTCAAGGCTTGGGCTTGGACGCGGAGAAATCCACGGTGGGCGGCGCGGAGATCTGGGCTTCGTTGGCCACGGTGAAGCTGGGCTTGGGCGCATAGCTGAACGCCATGGCCGTCAGGTTGGTGGGGAAGCTGCGCGCGAGCACGTTGTATTCCTGCACCGTCTGGATGTAGCGGTTGCGCGCCACGGTGATGCGGTTCTCGGTGCCTTCCAGCGTCACGCGCAGGTCGCGAAAGCCCTGGTTGGCCTGCAGCGTGGGATAGCGCTCGGATACCACCATCAGCCGCGACAGCGCGCCCGACAACTCGCCCTGCGCCTGCTGGAACTTGTTGAACGCCTCAGGATTGTTCAGGGTTTCGGGCGTGACCTGGATCGAGGTGGCCTTGGCGCGCGCCTCGACCACGCGGGTCAGGGTTTCCTGCTCGAAGTTGGCCTCGCCCTTGACGGTGGCGACGATGTTGGGCACAAGGTCTGCGCGGCGCTGGTACTGGTTGAGGACCTCGCTCCACGCGGCCTTGGACTGCTCGTCCAGCCGCTGGAAGTCGTTGTAGCCGCAGCCGGTCAAGGCGCTCAGCGCCAGCAGGGCGGTCAGCAGGGCAAAAATGCGTTGGATCATGGTGGCTTCGCCAGGTGGAGTTCAGGGACAGTTTGGGGCACAGAGACAAGATGCCAAGGTGCCATCAACCGGCAGCTTGGCTGATTCTGCAACAAGTGCCGTCCCTGGTGCCACTTTCCGGGCGGGCCACAAGGCTTTGGGAGATGGCCGCACAATAGCAACCCGCACATGGCGGGCCGCGTGGCCGCCGCGCCACCTTCCATCCCAGACGCCTCACCAACCACCATGCCCCGTTCTCGCGCCAGCGCCGCCACCCTCGGAGGTTCCTCGGACGACACCGAAGCCGCGTTCTATGAGGCTTTGCAGCGGGGCGACATCGAGCTTTTGATGTCCTGCTGGGCAGAAGACGACGACATCATCTGCGTGCATCCCGGCGGGCCCCGGCTGCTGGGTGCTGGGGCGATTCGCGCGGCGTTCGAGGCGATGTTTTCGCACGGCACGGTGCGGGCGCGGCCGTTGCAGGTGCACCGTGTGGTGGCGCTGACAAGCGCTGTGCACAGCGTGGTCGAGCAGGTCGAGGTGATGCTGCCCGACGGCCTGCACCAGGCCGTGGTGCTGGCTACCAACGTCTATCACAAGACCCCGGAAGGCTGGCGCCTGGTGGCCCACCATGCGAGCCCCGGCGTCGCGCCCGATGCGCAGGTGGTGGACGCCCAGCGGCCCGTGCTGCACTGAGTGGTGGGGCCTTGAATCCAAGCCTTTTTTGGGTCTGGCGCTTGATAGGAAAGCGCAAATAGCTATGAAATATGTAGCGCCTCGATGGTTGCCCGGTGGACAGCTCCAGACCATCTGGCCAGCCCTGTATTCGCGCCGCGTGTTCGGCCCCCGCCCCGTGTACCGCCGAGAGCGCTGGGACACGCCGGACGGTGACTTTGTAGACGTGGATTTTCTGCTGGAGGAGGGGGCCACGGCGCCTGCGGCACTCCGGCCGCTGTTGGTGGTCTTCCATGGCCTGGAAGGCTCGTCGCGCAGCCATTACTGTGAGGCCTTTGCCGACTGGGCGCGCGAGCGCGGTTGGGCCTGCGCCTTGCCCCATTTCCGGGGTTGCAGTGGCGAGATCAACCGGGCGCCCCGCGCCTACCACTCCGGCGACCACGCAGAGATCGGCTGGATGCTGCAGCGCCTGCGTGCGTCGCACCAGGGCCCCTTGGTGGCCGTGGGGGTCTCGTTGGGCGGCAATGCGCTCTTGCGGTGGGCGGCCGAGGTGGGCCAAGACGCTGCGCGCAGCGCCGATGCCGTGGCGGCCGTGTGCTCGCCCATCGATCTGGCCGCAGGGGGGCACGCCATCGGGCGTGGCTTCAACCGACAGGTCTACACACGCATGTTCATGCGCACCCTGGTGCCCAAGGCGCTGCGCAAACTCGCGCAGCACCCCGGGTTGTTCGATCGCCAGGCACTGATGGCCGCGCGCGACCTGTATGCATTTGACAACGTGTTCACCGCGCCACTGCATGGCTTTCGGAACACCGAGGACTACTGGCAGCGGGCGTCGGCCAAGCCGTTGCTGCACCACATCCGAATTCCGGCCCTGGTGGTGAATGCGCGCAACGATCCGTTTGTCCCGGCCGCCAGCCTTCCGCTGCCGCACGAGGTGCGCAATGGGTTCGTCACGCTCTGGCAGCCGCCACACGGCGGCCACGTCGGGTTTGCCCATGGCCGCCTGCCGGGGCACGTGCGTGCCATGCCCGACGCGGTGGGCGGGTGGTTGGCGGAACACGCAGGGGCTGGGACGCTGGCGGGCGCACAATCGCCGCATGGATGACATCGTCAAACAGGCGCTGGCCAAGTGGCCCAACGTGCCCGACTGCTACGGCTGGCTGGGCCTGGACGCGCGTGGCCACTGGTACCTGCGCGATGACCAGGCCCAGGCAGCAGGGCCGTTTCCACGCAGCAAGGGGTCCTTGCTGCAGCATGAAAAGCTCATCGAATTCATCGCGCGCAATTACGAAGCCGATGGGCAGGGGCGATGGTTCTTTCAGAACGGGCCCCAGCGGGTGTATGTGGAGCTGGAGGCTACGCCCTGGATCTGGCGCATACAGTCCGATTTTTCGGTGGTGTCCCACACGGGCCGTGGCGCGGCGGTGCAGGACTGCCTGGTGGACGCGCAGGGCCATGTCTACCTGACGTCGGCGCTGGGCGTGGGCCTGGTGCATACGCTGGACGTGCCTCTGGTGGCCGAAGCCGTGGAAGCAGGGCGCTGGCTGCCGCAGGAAGTGCTGGCGGAAGAGTTGCCTGATCGCTACGGCTTTGTCATGAGCCCGCAGGGCCAGTGGGGTGCCCGCGAAACCCCTGGGTCACCGCGCATGGTGGATACAAAGCAATCCTGAAAAGCAAAAAAGCCGGTCCACTGAACCGGCTTTTTTTATGCCTGCATGCAATGCCCCAAAGGGTGCACCGCACATGCCGCAAGGGGAAGGCTTACTTGGCGGCGGCAGCCATGAACTCGACCGCTGCGCGCAGGTCGGCGTCTGACGCCTGGGCTGCACCGCCACGGGGAGGCATTGCGCCCTTGCCCTTGGCCACGCTGTTGTACAGCGCATCGATGCCGGCAGGCAGGCGGGCCGACCAGGCGGCCTTGTCACCAAACTTGGGAGCACCGGCTACGCCTGCAGCATGGCACACCTGGCAGGCCTGCTTGTACAGGGCTTCGCCTGCGCCCGCGGCGGCGGCCGCTGCCACCGGCGCGGCAGCGGCTGGCGCGGCTTCTGCGGCGGGGGCTGCTGCTGCCACCGGCGTGGCGGGGGCGGCGGGAGCGGCTTCTGCGGCTGCCGGAGCAGCACCAGCCGCAGCGGGTGCTGCAGGCTCGGCAAATTTGGCACCGGCAGCATTGGCCATGTAGGCCACGGCCCGTGCGATTTCGGTGTCGTTGAAGTCGCCGCCACCTTGTGGGGCCATCGCACCCTTGCCCTTCAGGGCGGATTGCACCAGCGTTTCAAAGCCGGTGGCGATGCGGGCCGTCCAGGCGCCAGCATCGGCGAATTTGGGAGCACCAGCGGCGCCGGTTGCATGGCAGGCGGCGCACTGGCCCTTGTACACCTCTTCGCCAGCACGGAGAGGGCGGTTGGCGTCACGGATCTCGACCATGCCCACCTTCTGGATGCGCTCGGCAATGGCTTTCTCAGGATTGACGGCACCAGCGGCAGGCTTGTCTGCCGACGTGACGTACAGGACCAAGCCAATGATGGCAAAGATCGGAATCACAAACGAGAAAAGTACCGCGACCAGCAACTGCTTGGGGTTCTTGATCGGGCCGGTATGGGCTTCTTCGTGGTGGTTGTCGCTCATGACGTCCTCTGGTGTATCGGGGGCTTTGATGAAATCAACCTTAAATTATATCTGCGGGGCTGTTGCCTTCGGCTCAGGCCCGCGCGCGCCCTGTATCTCACCCCACACAGCCTGAGCCTGGCACGCGCCCGAAAACCATGGGGGCCGCGCCAAGCTTGCCGCCGCCTGCGTCAGGAAGGGTTGCCTGCTGCCGCTTCGGGTGCACCGCCGCCCAGGGCCTTGTACAGCGCCACCTGGTTTTGCAATTGGGCAAGTTTCACCTGCACCACAGCCTGTTGCGCCGTGAACAGCGAGCGCTGGGCGTCCAGCAGGTCCAGGTAGCTCGACACGCCATTGCGGTAGCGCAGATCAGACAGTTGCAGCCGGGCGGCCTCGGCCTGCGCCTGCAGCTGTTGCGCCTGCGCCTGCTCGCCCAGCGTGGCCTGGCCGGCCAGCGCGTCCGACACTTCGCGAAAGGCCGTCTGGATGGCTTTTTCGTATTGCGCGACGGCGATGCTGCGGCCCGCTTGGGCGCTTTCCAGGTTGGCCTGGTTGCGCCCCGCATCAAAGATGGGCAGCAGCAGGGAGGGCGCAATCGTGAACCCCCACGAGCCGCTCTTGAACAGGCCCGACAGCTCGCCGCTGGCGGTGCCTGCCTGCGCTGTGAGCGAGATGCGCGGGAAGAACGCGGCCCTGGCGGCGCCAATGTTGGCATTGGCAGCAATCAGCTGCTGCTCCGCCTGGCGGATGTCGGGGCGGCGGGTCAGTAGTTCGGATGGGAGCCCCGCCGGCAGCTGTGCCATGGCGGGGGCGGCTGCCAGTCTGCTGCCTGTGAGGCTGGCACGAATGTCATCGGGCAGGGCTTGTCCCAACAGCAACGCCAGGGCGTTTTCGTCGAGCGCGCGCTGGCGCTGCTGCTGGGCCAGCGTGGCCCGCGCCGCCTGGGTCAGTGACTCGGCCTGGCGAAAGTCCAGCTCCGAGGCCACGCCTGCATCGAGGCGCATCTTGGTCAATCGTATGGACTCCTCGCGCGAGGCGAGGGTCTGGCGCGACAGGTCCAGCAGTTCTTCATCGGCCAGAAGGTTCAACCAGCCGTTGGCTACGGCAGCCACGAGGCTGACCTGTGCGGCGTTGCGGCCTTCTTCGGTGGAGAGGTACTGGGCAAGGGCCTGTTCCTTGAGACTTGCAATGCGGCCAAAGAAGTCGATCTCCCAGGCCGAAACGGCCAGGCCCACGCTGAACGAGTTGGTCAGATCGCCGGACCCTGCGGCGGGCGCGCGGCTCGCGTTGGCGGCCAGGCCCACGCCGGGGTACAGGTCGGCCCTGCGCACCTGGAATGTGGCGCGGGCCTGCTCGATGTTGAGCACGGCCACGCGCAGGTCGCGGTTGTTGGCCAGGGCCACCTCGATGAGCTGGCGCAGCCGGGGCTCGGCAAAATAATCTTGCCAGGGCGCGGCAGTTGCAGTGCCTGGGGCTGCCGCGTCCGTGGTGGCATAGGTGGCCGGCACTGGCGCTGCAGGGCGCTCGTACGTGGGTATGAACGAACAGCCGGCCAGAAGCAGGGCCGCTGCCAGGGCGATGGCGGTAGTGCGTGGGTGATTAGTCATGGGTTCCAACTCCTGCTTCTTCTGCGTGGCGGCGGTTCATCTCCTGCTGGCGCGCGCTGCCCTTGAACAGACTGCGCACCACTACGAAGAACACGGGCACGAAGAACACGGCCAGCACCGTGCCGGTGATCATCCCGCCCAGCACGCCGGTGCCGATGGCGCGCTGGCTGGCCGAGCCGGCCCCCGACGCAATGGCCAGTGGCAACACCCCGAGGCCAAAGGCCATCGACGTCATAACGATGGGGCGGAACCGCAGGTGGGCCGCCGCCAGTGCCGACTCGATCACGCTCTTGCCCTGGGCTTGCAGGTCCTTCGCAAATTCGATGATCAAAATCGCGTTCTTGGCTGACAGCCCGATGATGGTGATCAGCCCCACCTGGAAGTACACGTCATTGGCATAGCCGCGCAGCAGGGTGGCCAGCAGCACACCCAGCACCCCCAGCGGCACCACGAGAATCACGGCCAGCGGAATCGACCAGCTCTCATACAACGCGGCCAGGCACAGGAATACGGCCAGGATGGCGAAGCTGTAGAGGATCAGCGACTGGGAGCCCGCCAGCTTTTCCTCGCGCGACTGGCCGGTCCATTCGAAGCCGAAGCCTGCAGGCAGCTGGCCGGCGAGTTTTTCCATCTCTGCCATCGCTGCGCCCGTGCTGAAACCAGGGGCCGGTGCGCCCGAGATGCGCATGGCGGGATAACCGTTGTAGCGCACCGTCTGCTGTGCGCCGTTGACCCAGCGCGTTGTGGCAAATGCGGAAAGTGGCACAGGTTTGCCCTGGCTGTTGGCGGCGTTGATCTTCAGCAGATCGTCCGGCTGCATGCGTGCAGGCGCATCGGCTTGCACCACCACACGCTGCAGGCGGCCCTGGTTCGGGAAGTCGTTTACATAGCTCGAACCCAGTGCCGTGGACAGTGCCGAGTTGATCGCATCAAACGGCACACCCAGCGCATTGGCCTTGTCGCGGTCGATATCGATCTGCAGCTGGGGTGCGTCTTCCAGTCCATCCGGGCGCACCTGGGTCAGCACCTTGCTTTGCGAGGCCATGCCCAGCAGCTGATTGCGTGCCTTCACCAATGCCTCGTGCCCGGCGCCTCCTCGGTCCTGCAGGCGGAATGTGAAGCCGCTGGCGTTGCCCAGTTCAGGAATGGGAGGAGGGCTCAGCGGGAAGATGAACGCGTCGCGGATGCCCATCAGCCCGCCAAAAGCGCGGTTGGCCACGTCTTGCGCAGACTGACCCGGGCCGTGGCGCTCGCTCCAGTCCTTCAGGGTCACAAAGGCGAGGGCCGCATTCTGGCCTTGGCCGGAAAAGCTGAAACCCAGCACACCCACCATGCTTTGAACTTCGGGCTGCTTGAGGATGAATTCCTCAACCTGTTGCATCACGGCCAGCGTGCGTTCCTGCGTCGCACCGGGGGGCAGTTGCACATTGACGATGATGTTGCCCTGGTCTTCGCTGGGCAGGAACGAGGTGGGCAAGCGCATGTACACCACGGTCACGGCGCCGATGATGGCGGCGTAAATGACGAGGTAGCGCGCGGCCCGCTTGAGCATGCGCGCAACAAAGCCTTCGTACCCCTTGGCCGTGCGTGAGAAGCTGCGGTTGAACCAGCCGAAAAAGCCGCGTTTTTCATGGTGGTGGCCGGCTTCTACGGGCTTGAGCAGCGTCGCGCACAGTGCCGGTGTGAGCGACAGCGCCATGAAGGCCGAGAAAGCGATGGATGCCACCATCACCGCCGAGAATTGGCGGTAGATGTTGCCGGTGGACCCGGCAAAGAAGGCCAAAGGTACGAACACCGAGATCAGCACCACGGTCACGCCGATGATGGCGCCCGAGATCTGGCGCATGGCCTTGCGGGTCGCCTCCAGTGGCGAAAGACCCTCCTCGCTCATGATGCGCTCGACGTTCTCCACCACCACGATGGCATCGTCCACCACGATGCCGATGACCAGCACCATGCCGAACATGGTCAGCACATTGATCGAGAAACCCAGCGCCAGCAGTGTGGCGAACGTACCCAGCAGTGCGATGGGCACCACGATGGTCGGGATGATGGTGTAGCGCCAGTTCTGCAGGAACAGGAACATCACCAGGAACACCAGCGCCACGGCTTCCAGCAGTGTCTTGGCCACCTGGGTGATGGAGATGTCCACGAAGCGCGAGCTGTCGTAGGGGATGCTCCAGCTCATGCCCTCGGGGAAGTAGCGGGAGAGTTCATCCATCTTGGTGCGCACGGCCTTGGCGGCTTCGAGGGCATTGCCGCTGGGGGACAGTTGGACGCCGATGCCTACGGCGGGCTTGCCGTTCAGGCGTGCAGCCGTGGCATAGGCCTGTCCGCCCAGCTCGACACGCGCCACGTCCTTGATGCGGACCGTGGAGCCATCGGTGTTGGCGCGCAGCACGATGTTGCCGAACTGCTCCACGCTGGAGAGCTGTCCGTTGACCACCACGGTGGCCGCGATGCCCTGGCCCGCCACATTGGGCAGGTCGCCGATGGTGCCGCTGGCTACCTGCGCGTTCTGCGCACGGATGGCGGCTGTGATCTCGGCCGCCGAGAGGTTGAAGCTCACCATCTTGGCCGGGTCGATCCAGATGCGCATGGCACGCTCGGTACCGAACAGCTGGGCTTGGCCAATGCCTTTCAGGCGCTGCAGTTCGGGCACCACGTTGCGCGATGCGTAGTCGCCCAGCGCCACCGTGTCCGTGGCCGGATTGGTGGACGAGAGCATGGTGAACAGCAGGAAGTTGGAGCGCGACTTGTCCACGCGCACGCCTTGCTGGGTCACGGCCGAGGGCAGGCGTGGCGTGGCTCGCGAGAGCCGGTTCTGCACATCGACCTGAGCCAGGTCGGCGTTGGTGCCGGGCTGGAAGCTCAGGGTGATGCTGCCGGAGCCATCGGCCTGCGCGACGGACTCCATGTAGATCAGCCCGGGTGAGCCGTTCATCTCGCGTTCAATCACCGACAGCACGCTGTCTTCGAGGGTTTGCGCAGAGGCGCCAGGGTAGGCCGCGTTGATGACGATGGACGGCGGCGCGACAGGGGGATACTGGGCGATCGGCAACTGCGTGATCGCCACCCCGCCCATCACCATGATGAACAAGGCAATCACCCATGCAAAGATGGGGCGGTCGATAAAGAACTTGGCCATGCTGGAATGCCCCTTATGGCTTCGATGCCGAAGCGGCCGATGCAGCAGGTGTGGCGGCCTGTGCCGAAGGCGCCCCCGGAGCTTGCCATGGAACGGGTTTTACGGGCGTGCCGGGAGGCAGCATCTGCAGCTTCTGGAAACCGTCCACCATGATCTTTTCCCCGGCCTTCAGCCCCTCAAGAACCACCCAACGGTTGTTTTGTGCGGCGCTGACCTTGATGGTGCGCTGGGACACCTTGCCGTCTTCGCCCACCACGCTCACGGTGTCGCCCTGCTGGGTGCGCGTGACAGCCTGCTGAGGCAGAGTGATGGCATTGCTGGCCTGGGCTTGCTCAATGCGCACGCGCAGGTAAAGGCCGGGCAACAGCTCGCCCTTGGGGTTGGGCACCTCGGCGCGCAGCGTGACCTGGCCCGTGGTGGCATCCACCGACAGGTCGGTGAACAGCAGCTTTCCTGTCTGGGCGTACTCCGAACCATCGCCCATCACGAGTTTGACACTGGCGGCCTCTGCGCTGCCTGCACGCTTGAACTGTCCACTTTCCATGGCCCGTCGCAACTGAAAGACGTCGCCGGCCGACTGGGTGAAGTTCACGTACACGGGGTCGATCTGCTGCACCACCGCCAGGGGGGTTGCTTCGCCTTGTCCCACGAGCGCACCTTCGGTAACCAGAGCCCGGCCGATGCGGCCCGAGATGGGCGAGGTCACACTGGCATAACCCAGGTTGATATCTGCCGTACGTACGGCAGCCCGGGCGGTGGCCACATCTGCCTGTGCCTGCTTTTCGGCAGCTTCGGCGTTCACAAAATCCTGTTTGCTGATGGCGTTGGCACTCACCAGCGGGCGGTAGCGTTCCACTTGAGCACTGGCCTGTGCGAGGTTGGCCTGGGCCTTGGCCAGGCCAGCGCGCGCGCTTTCCGATGCGGCGGCGTAGGGGGCGGGGTCAATGCGGAACAGCGACTGCCCTGCCTTCACATCACTGCCTTCCTTGAAAAGGCGCTGCTGCAGGATGCCTGCGGCGCGAGCACGTACTTGTGCAACCCGCGAGGCCTCCACACGCCCCGGCAATTCGGTGATCAAGCCGACATCGCCAGGCGTTGCCGTCACCACACCCACCTCAACAGGTGGCATTTGCGGCCCTCCAGCGGGTGCTTGGCCATCCGTCTTGCCACAAGAGGCGAGAAACAGTGTTGTTGCTGTCAGGGCAACCAGAGAGACAGCCCTGCGGGTGGGAAAGGCGCTAAAGGAGGGGGTTGCAGATGCATCACGCAGCATGGGAGTCCTTTTTGATGGGCGTCAAGGAATCGGGTTGTAGGGGATGGGCCGCTTGCCGAGGGCCCGACCAGGCCAGAGCCCGACAAAATAAGTGCGCGATTATACATACAGACATGAATGTATAATTGTGACGGCCGATGCCTTTGTGGATCGTATGGGTACGTAGTGTGTAGAACGAGGAGACAAATACCAATGGCGCGTCGAACCAAGGAAGATGCGGTTGCCACGCGCAACGGCTTGATTGATGCGGCGGAGCAGGTTTTTCGGGAGAAGGGGGTCTCACGCGCTTCGCTGAGTGATATTGCGCAGGCTGCGGGGGCTACGCGGGGAGCGATCTACTGGCACTTCAAGGACAAAGTGGATCTTTTCAATGCCATGATGGATCGGGTGACACTTCCGCTGGAGCAAGGCTATGGGGAGTTTGAGAGCAGTACCTGCCCAGACCCTGTGCAGCGATTACGCGCGGTGATGGCGCTCGTGCTGCGCGGCGTTGCCTCAGATGAGCGAACGCGCAGGGTTTTTGAGATTGCGCTCTACAAAGTAGAGTATGTGAGTGAGCTTGTGGGGGTGCGTGACCGCCATGTGGCTGCGTCGGAGGGTTTTACGCAGCAGCTGGCGCGTGATTTCGCGTTGGGGGCGCAGCACCAGGGGGTTGTCTTGCCGATGGCTCCGATCGAGGCGGCGATTGGTTTGCATGCCCTGTTCGATGGCTTGATTCGAAACTGGATCCTGAGCGAGGGTGGTTTTGATCTTGTGGGTGTTGGTGGTGCCTGCACCGATGCCTTTTTGTTGGGGCTGGGGCTCTCGCTGCCGGTGTCCTCGGGTGCCGAGGTTTGTAGTCTTCCTTCCTGATGTGCCATCCATTTCGTCGTTGTACGGGAGTCGGTTGTGATTGATTCCTTCGACGTGTGGTGGCGTGCGATAATGCGAAGTTGTGCCATTTCGGTCGTGCGGCTGTAGCTCAGTGGATAGAGTATTGGCCTCCGAAGCCAAGGGTCGTGGGTTCGATCCCCGCCAGCCGCACCATGGATTTGTATAGCTTTGCCTCCTGTCATGGACTTGGCGTGGTGGCTTGGCCTTATGAATTTCTCTGGACTGCAAAAAACTGGTGCTATAATTCGAAATTCTCCGGAGGGGTGCCCGAGTGGCTAAAGGGGGCAGACTGTAAATCTGTTGGCTTACGCCTACACTGGTTCGAATCCAGTCCCCTCCACCAGTGAATAGAAGTGATGAGGTTGGTGCTTGGTCTCGTTGTTTGCGGGGGCTGGGCGCGCAGAGGCTGTTGGTCGATGCGGGAGTAGTTCAATGGTAGAACCCTAGCCTTCCAAGCTAATGACGCGGGTTCGATTCCCGTCTCCCGCTCCATTGCTTGTTGTGCTGGTTTGTTGAGTTAGAGATTTTGATGTCGCGCGAGCGGTGTCAAGTTGCCCATGTGGCTCAGTGGTAGAGCACTCCCTTGGTAAGGGAGAGGTCGCGGGTCCGATTCCCGCCATGGGCACCACTTTCAGGTGCGTCCGATTCTGGTTGCGCCGAGATCCAGTTGTATTGGTATAGATTTTTTTCGGAGTCGGAAAAATGGCAAAAGGTAAGTTCGAGCGCACCAAGCCTCACGTCAACGTGGGCACAATCGGCCACGTGGACCATGGCAAGACGA
>NZ_JBMDJC010000004.1:0-397150 GCF_057808995.1 Acidovorax sp. FG60 | reverse complement strand
CATAGCTCAATCCTCTCAGAGAAAAGAGCCTCCTCAAAACCCGGGGCGGTTCAGGACTGCTGGATGCCCAGGTGATGCTTGCCCCTCTCTCCGAACAATCCCGCATCGTCACCCGCGTCACCGCCCTGCGCCGCCTGTGTGCCGACCTGCGCCAGCGCTTGGCCGAACGCGAGGCAGTGCAGGCCCGTCTGGCCGACGCGCTGGTGGCTTCTGTGGCTGCTTGAGGAGACACACGCCATGAATTTGACTCCCACTGCGGCCATCGATAACGCCGCCCTCGTGCAACAGCTCATCACGATGGGCGAATCCCGCCATCTCGAGTTCAAGCGCGTCAGCGGCAAGATGGTGGGCAAGGCGCTGGAAACGGTTTGCGCTTTGGCGAACACCGACGGCGGTACGCTGGTGCTGGGCGTGGCGGACCTGAAGGAGTTCAAGGGCGATGCCCGGTTGTTTGGTGTGGAAGAAAACCCCGAGGGCGTGGATGAACTGCGACGCAAGCTGCTGACAGAGTTTTCGCCCGCCATCAGCACGGTGCGTATGGTTGCGGTGTCGTGTCGTCTCCACAATGGCCCGGCCAAAGGGCAGAGTGGTCATCTGTTGTTGGTGCATGTGGGCCGTAGCAGCCATGTGCACTCCATCTTGAACGGTGGCACCTTCACGCGCATGGAAGCTGGTAATCGGCCTATGAGTGCGGCGGAAAGTACCGAGCTGTCGTACCGGCGCGGGGCGCGAAGCGCGAGCAGCGAGCCCGTCTCGGTAGCCCTTGATCGGCTGCAAACCACGGCATGGAAACGTTTTGCCGAGGCACGTGGCCCGTTATCCGGTAGCTTTGCAGACCAGCTTTTGCGCATTGGTCTTGCTGAAGAGGTGGATGGCGTGGTTCAACCGAGGCGAGCCGCCGTGCTGTTGTTTGCGGACGAGCCAGGTAGCCTGCTTGCGGCTTTTGACAGCCGTGCCGATGTGCGTGTGATGGTGTACGACGGCAAACAGGTTTCGAGCGGAGCTACCCCCAACTTACGCAAGGCGGCCAAGACCATCCGTGGCCCGTTGATTGATCAGATCGATGCAGCGGTCAGGCTGGTGATGGATGAACTTGCTCAAGGGCTAACGCTGAGCAACAGCGGGTTCAAGACGCTTCATGCCTATCCTGAGCGGGTTGTGAAAGAGGCGATCGTGAATGCCGTTATTCACCGTGACTATCGGCTGAACCGCGATATCTTTGTTCGCATCTTTGACGACCGTGTCGAAGTGGAAAGTCCCGGCTTGCTGCCCGGCAACATTACGCCGGCCAATATCGCCCGGTCGGGGTCGAGGGCGCGCAATCCTTTGATAGCCAGCAACTTGCGCGAATTTCCCGTCGCACCGAACATCGACGCGGGGGAAGGCGTCCGGATGATGTTCTCTGAAATGGCATTGGCTGAGTTGTACCCGCCCCAGTACAAGCAGAACACCGAGATGGCCGTGGAGAGCGTGGCTGTCACCCTCTTTAACTTGAAAAGGCCCACAGCCTGGGATGAGGTAAGTGACTGGATTGATCGCCACGGATCGATTGCCAACGCCGATGTCGTCCGAATTGCTGGGGTGGACACGCTAAAAGCATCGAAGCTATTGGCAGCCTGGCGTGAGCAAGGGCTTTTGATGCCCGTACCAGGCCGTGCCAAGCGGAACATGGCGTACACCAAGCCGAACGGGGCAGGTGTTGAGTTGTCTTTGTTATCTGTACTCGAAGATAACAACGATGGCGAAGATTAAAAAGTCAATAAAAACAACGACTTATTAAAGTCGTTGTTTTCCTTAGAGCGAATAAACGCCTCAAACGTCGATATTCCCGGCGCGCAAAGCGTTGGTCTCAATGAAATCTCGCCGCGGTTCCACCTCATCCCCCATCAGCATCGTGAACACCCGGTCCGCCTCGATCGCATCGTCGATCTGCACGCGCAGCAGGCGGCGCACGTTGGGGTCCATCGTGGTTTCCCACAGCTGCTCGGGGTTCATCTCGCCCAGGCCCTTGTAGCGCTGGCGGGATGTGCTGCGTTCAGCTTCGCTGATCAGCCACTTCATGGCCTGGCGGAAGTCGCCGACTTTTTCTTCCTTCTGCTTTTCGCCTTCGCCGCGCAGGGCCTTGGCGCCCTCGCCCAGCAGGCCGCGGAAGGTCTCTGCGGCTTCGGCCAGGGCGGCGTAGTCGGCGCCGTGCACGAAGTCTTGCGTGATGACGCTGCTCTTGATGTTGCCGTGGTGGCGGCGGCTGATGCGCAGCAGGGGCTTGTCGGTGCGGGCGTCGAACTCGCCAGCCACTTCGGCGGGGGCGCCGGTGGTGTTCAGTTCGCGCAGCTTGGCCTGCAGGGCCACGGCGCTGGCTTCAGCGTCGGCCACGGTGTCGAGCTTCAAGCTCACGCCGTCGGCAATGGCGCGCAGGGCTTCGGCGTCCATGAAGTTGCCCAGGCGGGCAATCACGCTTTCGGCGATCTGGTGCTTGCGCGCCAGTTCGGCCAGGGTGTCGCCAGTCAGGGTTTGCGGGTTGGCACCGCCGGTGGTCACGCTGGCGTGGTTGAGCGCAATGCGCAGCAAGAAGCCGTCGAGCGCGGGGGCGTCCTTCAGGTACAGCTCTTCCTTGCCGGCTTTCACCTTGTACAGCGGTGGCTGGGCAATGTAGATGTGGCCGCGCTCGACCAGTTCGGGCATCTGGCGGTAGAAGAAGGTGAGCAGCAGGGTGCGGATGTGGGCGCCGTCGACGTCGGCGTCGGTCATGATGATGATGCGGTGGTAGCGCAGCTTGGCCACGTCGAAGTCGTCGCCTCCGGTGGTGCCGCCCGCCTTGCCGATGCCGGTGCCGAGCGCCGTGATCAGCGTCAGGATTTCGTTGCTGGTCAGCAGCTTTTCGTAGCGGGCCTTTTCCACGTTCAGGATCTTGCCGCGCAGCGGCAGGATGGCCTGGAACTTGCGGTCACGGCCCTGCTTGGCAGAGCCTCCGGCGGAGTCACCCTCGACGATGTAGATTTCGCACAGGGCGGGGTCTTTTTCCTGGCAGTCGGCCAGCTTGCCGGGCAGGCCCATGCCGTCGAGCACGCCCTTGCGGCGGGTCATTTCGCGGGCCTTGCGGGCGGCTTCGCGGGCGCGGGCGGCTTCCACGATCTTGCCGCAGATGATCTTGGCGTCGGCCGGGCGCTCCTGCAGGTAGTCGGTCAGCAGCTTGCCCACGATGTCTTCCACGGGGGCGCGCACTTCGCTCGATACCAGCTTGTCCTTGGTCTGGCTGCTGAACTTGGGCTCGGGCACCTTTACGCTGAGCACGCAGCACAGGCCTTCGCGCATGTCGTCGCCGGTCACTTCGACCTTGGCCTTCTTGGCGAACTCGTTTTCTTCGATGTACTTGTTGATGACGCGGGTCATCGCGGCGCGCAGGCCGGTGAGGTGGGTGCCGCCGTCACGCTGGGGGATGTTGTTGGTAAAGCAGAGCACTTGCTCGCTGTACGCGCTGTTCCACTGCATCGCCACTTCCACGCCGATGTGGGTGCCAGGGATGCCGCCATACGTCTCGGCCGGGCGTTCACCGGCTGCGTAGAACGAGGTGGGGTGCAGGACGGTCTTGCCCTTGTTGATGAACTCCACAAAGCCGCGCACGCCACCAGCGCCCGAGAAGTCGTCTTCTTTGCCGCTGCGCTCGTCCTTCAGGCGAATGCGCACGCCGTTGTTCAGGAACGAGAGTTCGCGCAGGCGCTTGGCCAGGATCTCGTAGTGGAACTCGTTGTTCTCTTTGAAAATCTCGGTGTCGGGCAAGAAGTGCACTTCGGTGCCGCGCTTGTCGGTGTCGTCCAGCACCTGCATGGGCGAGACTTCCACGCCGTCCACCGTCTGCACGATGCGGTTCTGCACGAAGCCCTTGCTGAACTCCAGCGCGTGCACCTTGCCTTCGCGGCGCACGGTCAAGCGCAGCATCTTGCTGAGCGCGTTCACGCAGCTCACGCCCACGCCGTGCAGGCCGCCCGAGACCTTGTAGCTGTTCTGGTTGAACTTGCCGCCCGCGTGCAGTTCGGTCAGTGCGATCTCGGCGGCCGAGCGCTTGGGCTCGTGCTTGTCGTCCATCTTCACGCCTGTCGGGATGCCCCGGCCGTTGTCGGTGACGCTGATGGAGTTGTCGGAATGGATGGTGACGACGATGTCGTCGCAGTGGCCGGCCAGGGCTTCGTCGATGGAGTTGTCGACCACCTCGAACACCAGGTGGTGCAGGCCGGTGCCGTCGCTGGTATCGCCGATGTACATGCCGGGGCGCTTGCGCACGGCCTCCAGGCCTTCGAGGATGGTGATGGCGCCTTCGCCGTAGCTTTCGCTGGCCCCGGCCTGGTTGGTGTCGATCTTGGCGAGGGTGGGCTCAACATGGCCGGAGACGCCGGTGTCTTCGGGCTCGGAGGGGATGTTGTCAACGGTCATGGTGGGCCTTGGGATCCGTGGAAACCGGGGTTTCCAATGTGTCAATATGGGTCAAATTGGGCTCTAGCGCTTATCCAGTAAGCGCTAGCAGCTATCAAAACGGTAGTCGTCGTGGTCAGGCTGTGCAGCAGGGCGGGGGCCGCCTCAAATGCGCATTGGCATGACCACGTACTTGAAGCTGTCGTTCTCGGGGATGGTCAGCAGCGCAGAGCTGTTGCCGTCCGAAAGCTCCACCTTCACCATGTCCTGGCCCATGTTGGCCAGGGCGTCGATGAGGTAGGTCACGTTGAAGCCGATCTCGATGGTGTCGCCACCGTAGTCGATGTCGAGCTCGTCCACGGCCTCTTCCTGCTCTGCGTTGTTCGACGCCACGCGCAGGGTGCCGGGCTCCAGGTTCAGGCGCACCCCCTTGAACTTGTCGCTGGTCATGATGGCCGTGCGCTGCAGGCTGGCCAGCAGCGGGGCGCGGCCCAGGGTGATGCTGTTCTTGTGGTTCTTGGGGATCACGCGGTTGTAGTCGGGGAACTTGCCCTCGACCAGCTTGGTGACGAACTCCATGCCGCCAAAGGTGAACTTGGCCTGGTTGTTGGCGAACTGCATCTCGATGTGGGGCTGGTTCTCGCCGCCCGCATCGCTGAGCAAACGCTGCAACTCGATCACGGTCTTGCGCGGCAGGATGACTTCCTGCTTGGGCACTTCCACATCCAGCGTGGCGCTGGCAAAAGCCAGGCGGTGGCCGTCGGTGGCCACCAGGGACAGTTGCTTGCCCTCAGCCACGAACAGGATGCCGTTGAGGTAGTAGCGGATGTCCTGCACCGCCATGGCAAACGACACCTGACCGAGCAGATCTTTCAGCGTCTTTTGCGGCACGGCGAACACGGGGCCGAAGGCGGCAGACTCTTGCACCAGCGGGAAGTCTTCAGCCGGCAGGCTTTGCAGCGTGAAGCGGCTCTTGCCGCCTTTCAGGATGAGCTTGGACTGGGCCGATTCGAGGCTAACGGTCTGGTCGCCCGGCATGGTGCGCAGGATGTCGATGAGCTTGCGCGCCCCCACGGTGGTGGTGAAGTCGCCGGTGTCGCCGCCCAGCTCAGCCGTGGTGCGGATCTGGATTTCGAGGTCGCTGGTCGTCAGCTGCAGGGCATTGCCCGTCTTGCGGATCAGCACATTGGCCAGGATGGGCAGCGTGTGGCGGCGCTCCACGATGCCAGCCACGGATTGCAGAACCGCGAGAACCTTGTCTTGTGTTGCCTTCAGGACGATCATGTCTTCAACCTCTTGTGGTTTTTGGGACGGTGCGTGGACAGCGGCACAGGTCGTGCCTCCCCCTGCTGTATAACCCGCCATTTTGCCCGTTTACCGGGCGGGTTCTTTTCGGGGTCTCTCCCACCGGTTGTCAGCCTTTCAGGGTCTGTTCCAGCACATGCAACTGCTGGTTCAACTCGGTCAGCTGCTGGCGCTCGCCCGAAATCTTGCGCACTGCATGCAAAACGGTGGTGTGGTCGCGCCCGCCAAACAATTCTCCGATCTCGGGAAGACTCTTTTGCGTCAGTTCCTTGGCCAGGTACATCGCAATCTGGCGCGGCCGGGCAATGCTGGCCGGGCGCTTCTTGCTGTACATGTCGGCGACCTTGATCTTGTAGTAGTCAGCCACCGTTTTCTGGATGTTTTCCACAGAAATCTGCCGGTTCTGGATCGACAGCAGATCGCGCAGTGCCTCGCGGGCGAGCTGGATGGAAATCTCTTTCTGGTTGAAGCGCGAGTAAGCCAGGATCTTGCGCAGCGCGCCTTCGAGCTCGCGCACGTTGGAGCGCACGTTCTTGGCCACGAAAAAGGCCACTTCTTCGGGCATCTCGGTGCCTTCGACGCGGGCCTTGTTGATCAGGATGGCCACGCGCATTTCCAGCTCGGGTGGCTCGATGGCCACCGTCAGGCCCGAGTCGAAGCGCGACACCAGCCGCTCGTGGATGTTGGCCAGGCCCTTCGGATACGTGTCCGACGTCATCACGATGTGCGACTTCTTGGCCAGCAAGGCTTCGAACGCGTTGAAGAATTCTTCCTGCGTGCGGTCCTTGTTGGCGAAGAACTGCACATCGTCGATCAGCAGCAGGTCGAGCGAGTGGTAGCGCTCCTTGAATTCATCAAAGGTGCGCCGCTGGTAGGCCTTAACCACATCCGACACAAACTGCTCGGCATGGATGTAGAGAACTTTGGCGTCGGGCTTGTCCTGCAGCAGGCGGTTGCCCACAGCGTGCACCAGGTGGGTCTTGCCCAAGCCCACGCCGCCATAGATAAACAGCGGGTTGTACAGGTGGCCGGGCATGCCCGCCACGTGCATGGCGGCCGAGCGCGCCATGCGGTTGGCCGTGCCTTCCACCAGCGTCTCAAAGGTGAGGCCTGCATTGAGCCGGTTGCGGAAGGCGCCCGCCGAGGCTTCATCGCTGTGGCTCGATGGCGGTTCGGACTGCGTTGCGGTGTTCGATGGTTCAGACGCTGCGGGTCGTGCGTAAGTGCGTACAACGGATTCCCGCTGAGCGAGCGCTAACTCCAGGGTGACGGGCTGGCCATACAGGCCTTCGAGCAATGCGGCAATGCGGCCCGCATACTGCGCCCGGATCCAGTCGAGCTTGAACCGGTTGCCCACCAGCACTGTGACCTTGGAGAAGTCTTCGGCCACCTGGGCAATCAGGGGCTTGATCCAGGTGTTGAACTGCTGCTCGGGCAGGTCTTGCGCCAGTTGCTCTACGCAGGCTTGCCACAGGCCCTGGCCGGCATCTGCACCGGGTGAATGTTGGGGGCTGCGGGAGGGTTCCTCGATCATTTCAGGGGGATTCTTGTTGTGGATAGGAGGAACGGGGCTGGGCGGCGGATTGTAGCTTGTCAAATAGTTATCCACAATTTGAAAACTGCGGTGGTCAGAGGTGTTGATAGTCGTTCAGGGGGCGCTGTGATGCTGGCGTGTACCCATTGAAAATCGCAGCCGTAGTTGCCGAGAACCCGTGATAAGCCGCGATAAAACAAGCCGAAACGTGATCCGGAGATAAGCCTGCCAGCCAAAAGGCATTGCCAGCAGCTGGCTAGCCTGCGATAATCTCGGGTTTCCCTGAATGTGTTCAGGGTGATTTGACCCGGCGCGCCGTTATTTCTGCCCCGTGGATCTGCCGCCAAAGTCCTGTTGTACAGGGCGTGGCTGCGCAGATTGCAGGGGGTTCAAGAGCAGCAGTCCGGAACTGAACCTCAAGGAATAGCACCATGAAACGTACTTATCAGCCCTCCAAGACGCGCCGCGCGCGCACCCACGGTTTCCTCGTCCGCATGAAGACCCGCGGCGGCCGTGCCGTTATCAACGCACGCCGCGCCAAGGGCCGCAAGCGCCTGGCCGTCTAAGGCCGCTACGGTCTACGGCCTGCTCCCCGCCTGTTCCCGGCTTGTACCGCCAGGTTCCAAACGGGGCGCTTGCATGCACAGGCTGAAAACCCGTCCGCAGTTCCAGGCCACCATGGCGGGGGGCACTGTCTCCCGTACAGTGCATTTTGTGCTGCACCGTCTGGTGCTGGATGCCGAAGGTGCTGCGGCTGACCGCCAAGCCAGTGCTGCTTTACCCACAGGGCCCGGCTCCTTGCCACAACAGCAAGGGCCGCAGGCCCTGTTTGCCGTGCAGGGCGTCTGGCTGGGTGCCATGGTGCCCAAGCGCTGGGCGCGCCGCGCGGTGACGCGCAACACCATCAAGCGACAGATCTACACCGTGGGCGCCACGTTTGAAGCGCGGCTCCCGCAGGCCGCCCATGTGGTGCGTCTGCGCACGGCGTTTGACCGCAAGCAGTTCGTGAGCGCTACGTCCGACCAGCTCAAGCAGGCGGTGCGGGCAGAGCTGCTGCAGCTGTTTGGCTACGCCGCACGGCGTGCAGGTGGGGCCGGTGCTGCTGCCCCTGCGCAGCAACAAGGTGGTGTTGCAGAGCCGGTGGTGCCATGCTGATGCAGCGCCTCTTGATCGGTGTCGTCAAGGGCTACCGGCTGTTCCTGAGCCCTTGGCTGGGTTCGTCGTGCCGGTTTGAACCGACCTGCTCGGCCTATTCGCTACAGGCGCTGGAGCAGCATGGCGCTGCGGCGGGTAGCTATCTCACGGTGCGCAGGCTGGTACGCTGCCACCCCTGGTGTGACGGGGGCCATGACCCGGTCCCGCAACAATTGCCGCGCAGCATGCGGCTTTTCTCGCGGCTTCATCCTTCCAACACCCAACCATCCTCACCAAAGAAGTCTTCATGAACGACATTCGCCGCACCATCCTGTGGGTGATTTTTGGCTTTTCCATGGTTCTGCTGTGGGACAAGTGGCAGCTGCACAACGGCAACAAGGCCACCTTTTTCCCCACCACGCCCGCCGTGACGGCACCCGCCGCTGCTGGCGCTGCGTCGGGTGCGACCGGGGCTGCCAGCGTGCCTTCCACGAGTGCACCCGTGGCCGCTGCAGCGACGGGGGCCTCCGCCGTGCCGGGCCAGCCAGCGGCTGCTGCGGCAGCACCTGCCCCCCGCGAGCGCATCGAAGTCAAGACCGACCTGTATCGCCTAGTGTTTGACAGCGAAGGCGGCTCGCTCACGCATGCCGAGCTGCTCAAGCACGCCGACATGGCCGACAAGGCCCGCAATTTCCTGTTGCTCGACGAAAGCGCCCAGCGCGTTTATGTGGCGCAAACCGGCCTGATCGGTGGCACGTTCCCCACCCACAAGACCGCCATGACCGTGGTGCCCGGCCCGCGTGAACTCAAGGACGGTGAAGATGAAATCAGCGTTCGCTTCGAATCGCCTGCACAGGGCGGCGTGAAGCTGGTCAAGACCTGGACCATCAAACGTGGCGCCTATGACATCGCGGTCAAGCACGACATCGTCAATACGGGCAGCGCGGCGGTGTCGCCCCAGTTGTACCTGCAATTGGTGCGCGATGGCAACAAGCCTCCCGGAGAGTCGTCGTTCTACTCCACCTTCACCGGCCCGGCCGTCTACACCGACGCCAAGAAGTACCAGAAGATCGAGTTCAAGGACATCGACAACGGCAAGATCGACATCCCCAAGGACTCGCCCAACGGCTACGTGGCCATGGTGCAGCATTACTTCGCCACAGCATGGCTGCTGGCCGACGGTGTGCAGCGCGAGCCCTTCACCCGCAAGGTGGACACCAACCTGTACTCCGTGGGTATGCTGACCTCGCTGGGCGCCATCGAGCCCGGTGCCACCAAGACCATCGATGCGCGCCTGTTCGCTGGCCCGCAGGTCGAAACGATGATGGAAAAGCTGTACCCCGGCCTGGAGCTGGTCAAGGACTATGGCTGGCTCACCATCCTGTCCAAGCCGCTGTACTGGCTGCTGGACCAGCTGCACAAGCTGCTGAACAACTGGGGCTGGTCCATCGTCGCCCTGGTGCTGCTGCTCAAGATCGCGTTCTACTGGCTCAATGCCAAGGCCTACGCCAGCATGGCCAAGATGAAGGCCATCAACCCCAAGATCATGGAGATGCGCGAGCGCCTGAAGGACAAGCCGCAGCAGATGCAGCAGGAGATGATGCGCATCTACCGCGAGGAAAAGGTCAACCCCATGGGTGGTTGCTTCCCCATCATGATCCAGATCCCCGTGTTCATTGCGCTGTACTGGGTGCTGCTGTCCAGCGTTGAGATGCGCAACGCGCCCTGGATCGGCTGGATTCACGATCTGTCGACGCCTGACCCGTTCTTCATCCTGCCGCTGTTGATGACCGCCAGCTCGCTGCTGCAGACAGCCCTGAACCCCGCGCCGCCAGACCCGATGCAGGCCAAGATGATGTGGTTCATGCCGCTGATCTTCAGCGTGATGTTCTTCTTCTTCCCGGCCGGCCTGGTGCTGTACTGGCTGACCAACAACATCCTGTCGATTGCGCAGCAGTGGCTCATCAACACCCGCATGGGCGTGCCACCGCAGTTCAACCTGCCAAAATTTAAGTAACCCCCTGAGCGGCTGCGCCGCTTCCCCCTTTCTCTCGCGCTGCGCGCGGGAAGGGGGACGACACCAGCGCGGCGGGGCGGCCCTTGCGCGGTGTCTCGCGCTTGGGCCGCGCCAATTTTTGGCGCTCTCTTCCCAAAATCGCCGCACATGCTTGCCCGCCACCAAGACCCCATCGTCGCCATTGCCACCGCCCCGGGGCGTGGGGCCGTCGGCATCGTGCGCGTGTCAGGGCGCGGGTTGGATGCGCTGGTGCAGGCGGTTTGCGGGCGCACCCTCAAGCCCCGCGAGGCCACCTACCTGCCCTTTCGCGATGCGCAGGGCCAGGCCATCGACCAGGGGCTGGCGCTGTACTTTCCCGGCCCGCACAGCTACACCGGCGAAGACGTGCTGGAGCTGCAGGCCCACGGCGGCCCGGTGGTGCTGCAACTGCTGCTGGCACGCTGCCTGGAGGCGGGTGCCGCCACCGACCCCGCTACCGGCCAGCCCAATCTGCGCGGCTTGCGCGTCGCCCAGCCGGGCGAGTTCACCGAGCGCGCCTTTCTGAACGACAAGATCGACCTGGCCCAGGCCGAGGCGATTGCCGACCTGATCGACGCCAGCACCGAGGCGGCTGCCCGCAGCGCCAGCCGCTCGCTGACCGGGGCTTTTTCGGCTGAGATCCATGGCCTGCGTGATGCCCTCATCCACCTGCGCATGCTGGTGGAGGCCACGCTGGACTTCCCTGAGGAAGAAATCGACTTCCTGCGCAAGGCAGATGCGCATGGACAGCTATCGAATTTGCAGCAAACATTGGCCTCGGTGATGCAGCGGGCGCGCCAGGGCGCGCTGCTGCGCGAGGGCATCAAGGTGGTGATCGCAGGCCAGCCCAATGCCGGTAAAAGCTCGTTGCTCAACGCGCTGGCGGGGGCCGAGCTGGCCATCGTCACCCCCATTGCAGGCACCACCCGCGACAAGGTGCAGCAGACCATCCAGATCGAAGGTGTGCCCCTGCACATCATCGACACCGCCGGCCTGCGCGACAGCGAGGACGAGGTGGAGCGCATCGGCATCGCCCGCGCCTGGGACGAAATTGCCGGGGCCGACGCGGTGCTGTTCCTGCATGACCTGGAGCGTGCGGATGCTCCTGAATACATAGCTGGTGACGCCGATATAGCAAACGCGATGGCCCAAAAAATGCCCAAGAGCATTCCCGTGATTGACGTCTGGAACAAGCTCGACCGGGCGCCAGGGGCGGCTGCGGCGGCGGGTGAAAACGCCCGGCCTGGCGTGCACCTGTCTGCCCGGACGGGCGAGGGGCTGGATGGCCTGCGGCGCCTGCTTCTGGAAGTAGCCGGCTGGCAGTCCGCGCCGGAAGGCCTCTACATTGCCCGCGCCCGGCATGTGGAGGCACTGCAGGCCGTGGGGGCTCACCTGCAGGAGGCGGCCGACCAGCTGCAGGCCCAGGGCCCGGCGCTGGATCTGTTGGCCGAAGAGTTGCGCCTGGCTCAGAATGCCCTCAGCGCCATCACCGGCGAGTTCAGCTCGGATGACCTGCTGGGCGTCATTTTTTCCAGTTTCTGTATTGGCAAATAGGTCCGCAGAAGTGCGACTGTTCGTGCAGTTTGAACGGGCTGGCCTCCGACCAGGGCGCACAGGCCGCCGCCTGTCGCTTATGTTGTAAATGGACGTAAACAGCGCTTGTGCGCAATCTGTAACAAGGGTACTTTCGGCAAACCATGAATGTTCCCACGCCTGTTGTTTCCAAGGTAGACCTGCAAGGTCTGATCGATGCCATCGCACAGGCCAGTGCCGACGACAGCATGACCAACCCGCTGACCCAGGCGCAGTGGGACATCCTCTCGTCTTACCTTCTGCCCGTGGTCATGCCCGCCGGACAGGTGTTGTTCACGCAGGGCGCTACAGACCGCACCTTGTACCTGGTGGAAAGCGGCAGCCTGAGCGTGCACTACCAGGACGAAAAAGAGCGCTTGCGTCTGGCGATCGTCGGGGCAGGCTCCGTGGTGGGCGAAGGTGCGTTTTTCTCGCACCGCTCCCGTAGCGCCACCGTGCAGGCCAGCGCGCCCTGCAAGCTGTGGAGCCTGACCGCCATCCGCTTCACCGAACTTTCCATCCGCCAGCCTGCCATTGCGCTGGGTCTGGTGATGGCCGCTGGTGCGGTACTGGCCAAGCGGCTGGGCAATCGCCGCCGCCGCGTTGCTGCCACCTGACAGACCACCGATGTGGTGGTGGCCTGCGGGCTTTTGCGGGGCAAGAATGGGTGTACAGCAAGTTACACTCAATTTGGATTTTTCTGGCGCCGTCCCGTAGAAAGCAAGCCATGTCTCTGTTCAGTTGGTTTAGCCGCAAACCTGCTCCCCCCAAGCCCCGGCCCATGGCCGAACCGTCGGGCCTGTTGAATGCCGATGCCACGGTACCGCTCTCGCCAGGCCGCCAGGGCAAACCGCTGGTGGAGCCCCTGCCTCCCGAGCACGCCGCCAACCGCAAGAACGAACGCATGGAGCGCCGCGAGCTGCTCTACACGGTGGTCCGCGACGCGATGGTGCGGGCCGGTGTGCTGTCGGCCAGCTACAAGTTCAAGGTGCTGTCGCTGGACCAGCGGGGGCGCCAGTTTCTGGTCATGATGGACCTGGCGCGTGAATACGGTGGAGAAACTGTGCGCCTGTCCGAAATCGAGGCGCTGATTGCCCAGACGGCCAAAACCCGCTACGACATCCTGGTAACCGCCGTGTACTGGCGCATCAATGACCACGTGGCAGTGGGTATCCCCCAGAAGGGGGTTGCGCCCCAGGGGGCTTCCCTGCAGGCAGCGCCACCGCTGGCCCGGCGGCCGGTTCCGGTGGCTACGGCACCCGCTCCGGTGGTGGCCACCCCGGCCCGCCCGGTGGCGCCCGTGCCGACAGCCGCCGCCACGGCCCCCGCGCCACTGCGCCCTCCCCTGGCTGCTCCGGCGGTTGCGCCTGCTGCGGCGCCCACTGCGCCCGCCGCCGCACCACGCCCAGCACCACGGTACGAACCCATCGAGGCGGACGAAGTGGCGGCGTTCAAGCGCGCCCTGGCCTCGGCGGCAGGCACCACCGCCGCAGTGCCGCTGGCAGCGGCCAAGCCCGGTGTGCCTGTGCGTTCGGGGCCTTTGCTGCCGCCTTCGCAGCCTACGGGGTTTGAAGACACCGAAATGCCCGGGTCCGATGGCCCCGCGCCGGACCTGAGCAGCACCCAGTACGGCGAGCTGAACTGAACTGACCCTGCGGGCCGCAGCACGTCGGACTCTGGGCGGCCGTGATCAGTGGCCCTCGAAGTCCACCAGCGTGTACAGCGGCAGGCCGGATTCGCGCAGCCGTTTGGAGCCTCCCAGCTCGGGCAGGTCCACGATGGCGGCGCCCTCGGTCACCGTCGCGCCCAGTTTCTCCAGCAGCTTGCGGCCCGCCATCATCGTGCCGCCCGTGGCAATGAGGTCATCGATCAGCAGCACGCGGTCGCCTGCCTTTACGGCGTCGGTGTGCAGCTCCACCGTGGCGCTGCCGTATTCAAGTTCATAGGTTTCCTCCACCGTGGTGAAGGGCAGCTTGCCCTTCTTGCGGATGGGCACAAAACCCACGTTGAGTTCATAGGCCACCACGGCACCCAGGATGAAGCCGCGTGCATCCAGCCCGGCCACCACATCCGGGCGCAGCGCCTTGTCCATGTAGCGGTGCACAAAGGCGTCGATCAGCACGCGGAACACCTTGGGGTCCTGCAGCAGCGGGGTGATGTCCCGGAACTGCACCCCGGGCGCGGGCCAGTCGGGTACGGTGCGGATGTGCTGGCGGAGGTATTCGTTGACGCTGAGTGGCTGCATGGGGTCGAGGGGGTAAAGAAAGGCTGCACGCGCAAACGTGCGCAGGCCAAAGGCCGTTGTGGGGCAAAGTGTATCCAGGTGGGGGTGGGTGCCCTGGGGGTGTGCCCGGAGCGCTGCAAGCCCCCATAATGTTTCCGTGCTGTTACACCCTTGGTAACGCCCCCCGTTGGACCACTCCACAACGCCGATCGGCCATGCCCATCTCCATCCTGCTGATCGAAAGCGATCACCACCACGCGCAGGCGGTGGTGGATGCGCTCGCAGACCCCTGGTCCGGCTGGCGGGTGGATGTGGCTCAGTCGCTGGCGCAGGCCCGGGACCACCTGGAGCACAGCAGGCCGGACATTGTGCTGGCGGCGCAGCGCAGCGTCGATGGCTCGGCCTTTGACCTGCTGCGGCTGCTCGATGGCGTCCCGGCCATGATCATCGTGCGCAAGGGCGCCGAGACCCATGCGGCCCAGGCCCTGCGCCACGGCTTTGATGACTATGCTGTGCAGGACCCTGCGCTGGACTATCTGCTGACCCTGCCCGCGCAGATCGATGCGGTGCTGGAGCGCAGTTCCAGCGCCCGTGCCCGGCTGGTGGCAGAGGCCATGCTGACGCGCCAGCACCGGTTGCTGCAGGCGATATCGCTTGCGCAGGCCATGTTCATCGCCAGTTCGGGCCCGCGCGCCGCGTTCGAGGCCCTACTCAAGGAGCTGATGTCGCTCACGCAAAGTGCCTTTGGCCTGGTGGGCCAGGTACAACGTGCCGCCGACGGGCATCCCTTCCTGCGGGTGCATGCGATGACGGACATCAGTTGGGACGAGGCCTCCCATGCCCTCTATGCCCAGCACGCAGAAGAAGGCATGGTGTTCGACAACCTGCAGTCCCTGGTAGGCGCGGCGCTGGTGTCGGGCGAGCCGGTGCTCACCAACGATGCAGGCCACGACACGCGCAGCGCGGGCACGCCCCCGGGCCATCCCCCGCTGCACACCTATCTGGGGCTGCCCATCCATGCGGCGGGCGAACTGGTGGCCATGGTGGGCCTGGCCAATCGGCCCGAGGGGTATTCGGCGGCAGACGTGCAGTTTCTCCAGCCCCTGCTCAACACCGTGGGCCAGCTGGAAATGGCCCGCCGAGCCGAGCTGGCGCGCAGCGCGGTTGAGGTGGAACTCGCGCGCACCAGCGCGTTGCTGGCCGAGAAGACGCGCGCCCTCGAAGGCACGCTGGCCAGCGTGTCGCAAGGCATTACCAACGTGGATGCGGAGGGACGTATCCGCGTCTACAACCGGCGCTATCTGGAGCTGCTCGACCTGCCCGAATCCCTGCTGGCCGCCCAGCCCAAAGTCGAGGACGTGGTGCGGTTTCAGACCGAACGGGGCGATTTCGGCACCGGATTTGAGCTGATAGAACCCACAGCGCGCAACTATGTGGCGTCGGAATATGCGGCCCACGGTGGCAAGCTCACCATGCCGGACACCTATGTGCGGCGCACCCACAACGGCCGCTACATCGAAGTGCGCACCCGGGCCCTGGAGCCAGGGGGGCGCGTGCGCACTTTCACGGACGTGACCGACTACCTGAGCACCCTGGAGGCCTTGCGCCTGAGCGAATCGCGCTGGCGCAGCCTCACCCACCTGTCCTCCGACTGGTACTGGGAGCAGGATGCGCAGTTCCGCTTTGTGCGCCTGGACGGCAACCCCTACAACGATGCCGGTGTACCCGACGAGATGCACTACGGGCGCACGCGCTGGGAGCTGCCCAATACCTTTGTGAGCGAGGGCCAATGGCGGGAGCACCGCAGGCAACTGGAGGCGCACGAGGTGTTCCACGACTTTGAAATGCAACGTCTGACCGAAGACGGAAAGCCCGTGTGGGTCTCCATCAGCGGGGAGCCCATCTTTGATGGTGCCGGCCAGTTCACGGGCTACCGGGGCGTGGCGCGCGACATCACCGAACGCAAGCTGGCCGAGGCCGAGATCCAGCGCCTGGCCTTCTATGACGAACTCACCGGCCTTCCCAATCGGCGGCTGCTCATGGACCGGCTGGACCGCGCGGCCAACGCGTGTGCGCGGGAGGGATGCCACGGGGCTTTGCTGTTCCTGGACCTCGACAACTTCAAGGGCATCAACGACACCATGGGCCACGAGTGGGGAGACCGGCTGCTCGTGCAGGTGGGCGGGCGCATCGGCGCGTGCGTCCGCGCCACCGACACGGTGGCGCGTTTGGGTGGCGACGAGTTCGTGGTGGTGCTGCAGGGCCTCCACGCCGAGGTGGACGTTGCGGCCGCCGAAGCCGAGGCCGTGGCGCAAAAGGTGCTGGCGGCGCTGAACGAGCCCTACGTGGTGCAAAACAGCGAAGTGCACAGCACGCCCAGCATCGGCATTGCCCTTTTTCGCGGTGTGCAGCTGCCCGTGCAGGAGCTGCTCCAGCGCGCCGATCTGGCCATGTACCAGGCCAAGGCGCAGGGCCGCAACACGCTGTGTTTCTTTGACCCCGCCATGCAGGCGGCGGCGTCTGCGAGGTCGGCGCTGGAAGGCGACATGCGGCAGGGCATTCTGCGCAATGAGTTCCTGCTGCATTACCAGCCGGTGGTGGACGAGGCCGGCAAGGTGCTGGGGGCCGAGGCGCTGGTGCGCTGGAACCACCCGCAGCGCGGCATGGTGCCTCCCGGCGACTTCATCTCCCTGGCAGAGCAGACCGGACTGATCCTGGCGCTAGGGCGCCAGGTGCTGACCATGGCCTGCCGCCAGCTGGCGCTCTGGGCAACAGCGCCGCACACTGCGGACTGGACCGTGGCCGTGAACGTGAGCGCGCAGGAGTTTCGCCAACCCGGCTTTGCCGACGAAGTGCTCAGCGTGCTGCGCGATTGCGGGGCGGACCCGGCCCACCTCAAGCTCGAACTGACCGAAAGCCTGCTGCTGCATGACGTGGAAGACAGCATCCTCAAGATGCAGGCACTGCGCACGCTCGGCGTGGGCTTCTCGCTGGACGACTTTGGCACGGGCTATTCGAGCCTGAGCTACCTCAAGCGCCTGCCACTGGACCAGCTCAAAATCGACCAGAGCTTTGTGCGCGACGTGCTCACCGACCCCAACGACGCCACCATCGCCTGCACCATCATCACCCTGGCCCACAGCCTGGGCCTGGACGTGGTGGCCGAAGGGGTGGAAACCGAAGGGCAGCGCGCGTTCCTGTTGCGCAACGGTTGCCAGCAGTTCCAGGGCTATCTGTTCGGGCGGCCAGGGCCCGCCGAGCTTTTGTAGTTTGCTATTAAATATATAGCTATTGACGCTTGATAGATAAGCGCTAGGGCCATATTTAGTTCAAATTTTGGCGCCAGCCTCAGCCACTGGCACGCACTAGGCGAGAGATGCCAAGCAAGGGCCGCCCCGCAGCGAGGGCATCGTCCCCCTTCCCGGAGCGCGTAGCGCTTAGAGAGAAGGGGGAAGGCACGCAGTGCCTCAGGGGGATGTACCCTGCTACCCCCGTAACAACTTGTCCTCCGCCAGTGCCAGCGCCGCCGGGTGCCCTGAGAGCACCAGCGTGTCGCCTTCGGCCAGCTGTGCGTCGTCCTCCGCTGCGCTGATGTGGCCGTTGCCACGCCGCAGGTTCACCACCCGAACGCCCATGGCGGGCAGGGCCAGCTGGCCCAGGCTGCGGCCCAGGGCTGTGGAGCCGGGCGGCAGGTTGATGGTGGACAGGCGTTCTTGGTCGCGCTCGTTGGCCGTGTCGTCGTCGGCGCCGTGGAAGTAGCCGCGCAGCAGGTTGTAGCGCGCATCGCGCTGGTCCTGCACTAGGCGCAGCACGCGGCGCATGGGCACGCCCACCAGGGCCAGCGCGTGGCTGGCGAGCATGAGCGAGCCTTCGATCGCCTCGGGCACGACCTCGGTGGCGCCCGCCTCTTGCAGCTTGTCCAGGTGCAGGTCGTCCTGCGTGCGCACCACCACGGGCACCTGCGGTGCGTGCGAGCGCGCGTTGGCCAGCACCTTCAGGGCGGCCGGCACGTCGATGTAGGTGATCGCCACCGCGCTGGCACGCACCAGGCCAGCGGCCATCAGCGCCTGCAGGCGGGTGGCGTCGCCATACACCACCGAATCGCCCGCAGCGGCGGCCTGGCGCACACGGTCCGGGTCCAGGTCCAGCGCCATGTAGGGGATGCCTTCATGCTCCAGCATTCGCGCCAGGTTTTGTCCGCAGCGGCCGTAGCCGCAGATGATCACGTGTTTGCTGGTGTTGATGGATTTGCGCGCGATGGACGTCATCTGCAGCGACTGCTGCAGCCAGTCGCTGGCCACCAGCTTCATCACGATGCGGTTGCTGTACATGATGAGAAACGGCGTCGCCAGCATGGACAGCACCATGGCCGCCAGGATGGGGTTCATCAGCGCGGGCTGCACCAGCCCGTTGGCCTGCGTGAGCGACAGCAGCACAAATCCGAACTCCCCCGCCTGGGCCAGGTAGAGCCCGGTGCGCAGGGCCACGCCCGTGGTGGCCCCCATGCTGCGGGCCAGCACCAGGATGATCCCCAGCTTGACCACCAGCGGCACCGTCAGCAGGGCCAGCACCAGCGCCCAGCGGTCCACCAGGATGTGCCAGTCCAGCATCATGCCGATGGTGATGAAAAACAGCCCCAGCAGCACATCGTGAAACGGGCGGATGTCCGTGCCCACCTGGTGCTTGTACTCTGTCTCGGACACCAGCACGCCCGCGATGAAGGCGCCCAGCGCCAGGCTCAGCCCCGCCAGTTCGGTCAGCCAGGCCAGGCCCAGCGTGATCAGCAGCAGGTTGAGCATGAACAGCTCCTCGCTCTTGCGCCGCGCCACCAGCGTGAGCCACCAGCGCATGAACCGCTGCCCGCCCGTGAGCAGAATGCCCACCAGCACCGTGGCCTTGACCAGCGCCCACGCCAGCGCGGTCAGCAGCTGGTCTGACGAGGAACTCAGCGCGGGGATCAACACCAGCAGCGGCACCACGGCCAGATCCTGGAACAGCAGAATACCCATCACGCGGCGGCCATGTTCGCTTTCGAGCTCGGCCCGCTCGGCCATGAGCTTGACCACAATGGCCGTACTGCTCATCGCCATCACGCCCGAGAGCGCCAGCGCCGTCTGCCAGCCCATATCCCACACGCCGCCCACCCAGCGGGAGAGCACCAGTGCCGCGCCGGTGACCACCACCATCGTCAGCACCACCTGCATCAGTCCCAGGCCGAACACCTGGCGCCGCATGGCGCGCAGCTTGGGCAGGCTGAACTCCAGCCCGATGGCGAACATCAGGAACACCACGCCAAACTCGCCCAGGTGCCGCACCCCTTCCGAGTTCTGCGTCAGCGCCAGCGCATGGGGGCCGATGAGCACCCCCGCAGCCAGGTAGCCGAGCATGGGTGGCAGCTTGAGGCTGCGGCAGACCACAACACCCAGCACTGCGGCCAACAGGTAAAGCAAGGTGAGGGCGAGTGAGGACATGGTTCGATGCTATCCGAGCCTTCCTGCGGCCCTCGGTGTTTTCTGTCCGAAGCAGGGTCCATGCCAGAGCCAGGGCAAAAAATCTGCCACCCGCGCAGGCATGCCCGGTCGATAGAATCCACCGGATGACCCCTGTGCCCGCCACGCTGCCCCCTTTTGACGCCGAACAGGCCCTGCGCCTGGCCCGCGAGACCTTTGACATTGAGGCGGCGGCGCTGACCGGGCTGGCGGCCCGCGTCGATGGCGTGTTTGCCGAGGCTGTGTTGATGGTGCTGCAGGCCCGTGGCCGTGTGGTGGTGATGGGCATGGGCAAAAGCGGCCACGTGGGCCGCAAGATTGCAGCCACGCTGGCATCTACGGGCACGCCAGCGTTTTTTGTGCACCCGGCCGAGGCCAGCCACGGCGATCTGGGCATGGTCACGGGCGACGACCTGGTCCTGGCGATCTCCAACAGCGGCGAAAGTGGTGAACTGACGGCCATCCTGCCCGTGCTCAAGCGCCTGGGCGCCCCGCTGATCGCGATGACCGGCGGGCTGCAGTCCACGCTCGCCCGCCATGCCGACCTGGTGCTCGACTGCAGCGTGGAGCGTGAGGCCTGCCCCCTGAACCTGGCCCCCACCGCCAGCACCACAGCCCAGCTGGCCATGGGCGACGCGCTGGCCGTGGCCCTGCTCGACGCCCGGGGCTTCCGCCCTGAAGACTTTGCCCGTTCGCACCCTGGCGGTGCGTTGGGGCGCAAGCTGCTCACCCATGTGAGCGATGTCATGCGCACCGGCAGCGAGGTGCCGCGTGTGGCTCCCGACGCCTCCTTCAGCGACCTCATGCGCGAAATGAGTGCCAAGGGCCTGGGCGCCTCGGCCGTCGTGGATGCCGCCGGCCAGGTGCTGGGGATCTTCACCGACGGCGACCTGCGCCGCCGCATCGAGGCCGGGGCCGACCTGCGCACTGCCACGGCGGGCCAGGTCATGCACCCCCACCCGCGCCGCATTGCCCCGGACGCCCTTGCGGTGGACGCCGCCGAAATGATGGAGGCGCATGCCATCACCAGCGTGCTGGTGGTGGATGCGGGAGGGGTGCTCACGGGGGTGGTGCACATCGGCGACCTGATGCGAGCCAAAGTCATATGACCTCACTTCAAATGACCCCCCTGAGTCGCTGCGCGCCTTCCCCCTTAGGGGACGCACCCGGTGGCCCGGCGAAGCCGGTTCCACGGGTGCACTGGTCTTGGCTGTGCCCGTTCGATCTGCATGCCCCTTATTGAAATGACCCTGCCCGTGCTGCAATTTCCCCCCGAGCTGCTGCTGCGCGCCCAAGGCGTGCGCATTGCCTTCTTCGATGTCGATGGCGTGCTGACCGATGGCGGCCTGTATTTCAGCGAATCGGGCGAAACGCTCAAGCGCTTCAATACGCTGGACGGGCATGGGCTCAAGCTGCTGCAAAAGGCAGGCATCACGCCTGCGGTCATCACGGGCCGCGACTCCGCACCGCTGCGCGTGCGCCTGAAGGCGCTGGGGGTCGAACACGCGGTGTTCGGCACCGAAGACAAACGCCCCGCCGCTGAACAGATGCTGGCCACGCTGGGGCTGGACTGGTCCCAGGCTGCTGCGATGGGTGACGACTGGCCCGACCTGCCGGTGATGCGCCGCAGTGCTTTTGCGTGCGCCCCGGCCAACGCCCAGGCCGAAGTGCGCCATGCCGCCCATTTTGTGACGCAGGCCCGGGGCGGCGATGGTGCCGCGCGCGAACTGTGTGATCTGCTGCTGGTGGCCTCGGGCCGCTATGCCGCACTGCTGGCGGAGTACACCGCATGAACCGGGGTTTTCTGCGCTCTTTCCCCACCTGCCAGGTTGTCGTGCCTGGCCCGGAGGCAACACCGTGATGCGCAACTGGGTCCGCCAGGGCTGGGAACAGTTCTCGCTCTATCTGCCCGTCGTGCTCATGGGGCTGCTGGCGCTGGGCACCTGGTGGCTGGTGCGCAACGCGCCCATGCCCCTGCTGCCTGCCATCGAGCGCCAACAAGGCAACCAGCCCGACTATTTCATGAAGTCGTTCTCGGTAAAAAGCTTTGACGCGAGCGGGCGCTTGCAAAGCGAAGTGCAGGGCGAAGAAGCGCGGCACTACCCCGACTCCGACACGCTGGAGATCGACAAAGCGCGCATGCGCTCGGTGACGCCGCAGGGCCGCCTCACCGTGGCCACGGCAGACCGCGCCCTGACCAACGCCGATGGCTCGGAGGTGCAGCTGTTTGGAAATGCCATCGTCACGCGCGAGCCCCTGCCCGCCAAGCCAGGGTCACCCGCCCAGCCTCGGCTGGAGTTCCGCAGCGAATTCCTGCACGCCTACACCAACACCGAACGCGTGCGTTCCGACAAGCCCGTCACCCTCACGCGCGGCAATGATCGCTTCACGGCCGACGGCATGGACTACGACAACCTCGACCAGGTGCTGCAGCTGCGCGGACGTGTGCGTGGCGTGCTCCAGCCCGGCGCGGCCAAACCCTAGTACGCGTTGCCCACGTCCGGAACCTGCATGACCACTCCCCTTGTCTTCATCACCGGCGCGTCCAGCGGCATCGGCCAGGCCCTGGCCCTGCGCTTTCACCGGTCGGGCTACCGCTTGGCCCTGGTGGCGCGCCGCACCTCTGAGGTCAAAACATGGGCTAGCGCTCAAGGAATAAGCGCTGACAGCTACGAAATTTATAGTGCAGATGTAGCCGTGACCGACAGCATCGTTGCTGCGGGCCGCGATTGCATCGCACGCCAAGGGGTGCCTGACGTGGTCATTGCCAATGCGGGTATCAGCGTGGGCATGGACACGGCAGTGCGCGACGACATCGACGTGATGGCACGCACCTTTGCCACCAACAACATCGGTGTGGCGGCCACCTTCCATCCCTTTGCGGACGCGATGGCGCAGCGTGGCAGCGGCACGCTGGTGGGCATCGGCAGCGTGGCAGGCATCCGTGGCCTGCCCGGGCATGGTGCGTATTGCGCCAGCAAGGCGGCCGTCATCAGCTACTGCGAGAGCCTGCGCGGGGAGATGCGCCCCCACGGAGTGCGTGTGGTCACCATTTCTCCGGGCTACATCGACACGCCGCTCACCCGCCAGAACCGCTACAGCATGCCGTTTCTGATGCAGGCCGATGATTTTGCGGACCGTGCCTTCCGGGCCATCACGGCCGGTGTCAGCTACCGGGTCATCCCCTGGCAAATGGGGGTGGTTGCCAAGTTGCTGCGCATGGTGCCGAACGTGCTGTTCGACAAGCTGCTGGCCGGGCGCCCGCGCAAGCGGCGGCAGAGCGAGCAGTAGCTCCTAGGTCCACCGGAGGTGGTTTTTGGCCGCCGGTTCGGGGCGGTCCTGGCTGCGATAGAAGCAAGACGTGGCGGTCGTGCATGAAAAAAGCCCCCGAGGGGGCTTTCAGAGAAACGTCACTGGCCTGCTTTAGTAGCCGTTGCCACCACCGCCACCATAGCCGCCACCACCGCCGTTGCGGCCACCGCCGTTGCGGGAGCCAGAGCCGTAGGGGCTGCGGAATCCGCCTTCGCTGCGGCCACCGCCGCCACCGCCGCCGTAACCGCCGCCACCCTCGCGGCCGCCGCCATAACCACCACCGCCGCCGCCTTCACGGCCACCGCCGTAACCGCCGCCACCACTGCGACCACCGCCGCCGCCGTAACCGCCACCACCGCCGCCAAATCCGCCACTGCGGGGTGGGCGGGGCTCCATGGGGCGTGCTTCGTTCACGACGATGCTGCGGCCACCCAGTGGCTGGCCATTCATGCCATTGATGGCGGCCTGGGCTTCCGCGTCACTGCCCATTTCCACGAAACCAAAGCCCTTGGAGCGGCCTGTGTCGCGCTCCATCATGACCTTGGCGCTGGTCACTGCGCCGAATTGGCCAAAGGCCTGTTCGAGATCGCTGTCGCGCACCGAGTACGGCAGGTTGCCGACGTACAGTTTGTTGCCCATTGAGGGACTCCTCAAAAACACATGGAAAAAGCGATGGAGTCCCGAAAACGCAGCCAGCTAATCTCAATGACGCTCTCAGCGCGAAACTGACGGATCACCGCAAACTTTAAGCGGGGGAAACCCCGCTGGCTCATTATGCGCCACACTTTTGCGGAAAAAGCAAGCGGCAATGCCGACTGTGGTGGCGATGCCGCGCAAGCATGAAAAAAGGAGCCCAGGGGCTCCTTTGTTTTGCCTTTGGCAGACCGCAAAGGTCTGCCAGCAAGGTCTTTTTAGTAGCTGCTACGGCCACCGCCGTAACCACCACCGCCGCCGCCGCCGCTACGGCCACCGCCGTAACCGCCGCCACCACCGCCGTAGCCGCCGCCACCACCATTGCCGCCGCCGAAGCCGCCGCTACGGGGAGCGCGGGGCTCCATGGGACGGGCTTCGTTGACCACGAGGTCACGGCCGCCGAAATTGGTGCCATGCACGCCTTGGATGGCGGCTTGGGCTTCAGCATCGCTGCCCATTTCGACAAAGCCGAAACCCTTGGAGCGGCCGGTGTCGCGCTCCATCATGACCTTGGCGCTGCCGACCGAGCCGTACTGGCTGAAGGTCTGTTGCAGATCTTCGTCGCGGAAAGAGTAGGGCAGGTTGCCCACGTAAAGTTTGTTGCCCATGAAGGACTCCTGAAAAAACACAAAAACGCGATGGAGTCCGACGCAATCAACAAACCTGTGACGACTTCAAAGACGCGAAACTGACCATTCACCGCTAAGCTAACTGCTTTCCTGCAAGCAGAAAAGCGAACCCATTATTAATCACTTTATGAGGCGTGTGGGGTTTATTTCTTGATCAAGCCATCCATCCTGCACAAATTTGTGGGTATTTCGGAGCGTGCAACGGCGGTTTTCAGGGGAAACCCGCGGGGTCTGAACAGCCACCCGAACCTGGCCCGTCGCCACCTTTCGGCAACCACCCGCCTGTTTTCCCTGTCGGAAGCAGGGTAAAATCCACGAGTCTTTGGGGAGTAGCCCGCCCGGCCGCGCAATGCGTCGGGGGCATGCGTCAACACACTTGGGTTCTTCGAAACCTATGGCGTATGCGGCTTTTGAGCTGGGCGAGACCATTGACTGCAAACCGATCCACATGGCCGGAGTCGGGGTGCAGTCAATGCGTTTTCCACCCATCCGGCCGGATAGGACCCCCTCCCCCATGGAAGCCTTCTTCATTTCTACCGCCATCGTCGCGCTCGCCGAGATGGGCGACAAGACGCAGCTGCTCGCGCTCGTGCTGGCCGCACGTTTTCGCAAACCCTGGCCGATCGTGCTTGGCATCCTGGTGGCGACCCTGGTGAACCACGGCCTGGCCGGGGCTTTGGGTGCCTGGGTGACCACGTTCCTCGGCCCCCAGGTACTGCGCTGGATCCTGGGTGCATCGTTCATCGCCATGGCGGTGTGGATGCTGATCCCCGACAAGCTGGACGAAGGCGAAGCCGACGGATCGCCACGCTGGGGGGTGTTTGGCACCACCGTGGTCGCATTCTTCCTGGCCGAAATGGGCGACAAGACCCAGATCGCCACCGTCATGCTGGCCGCGCAGTACAACGCCTACCTGTGGGTGGTGGCGGGCACCACGCTCGGCATGATGATCGCCAACGCGCCGGTGGTCTGGCTGGGCGAGCGCATCACTCGCCGCGTGCCCATTCGCGCCGTCCATGTGGTCTCGGCGGTGATTTTTCTGGTGCTGGGGTTGGTGGCGATCTTCACGCCCGCCGGGTGAGCAGCAGCGGCCGTTTTGGTATATTTGCCAGACGCGCCGATTTGCCACAGCTTGCGGGCGCTTTATAAATCCTGCTAAAGACCCGTCCGACACATCCGCCCGGCCTCGTTTTTAGCGACGCCGGGTTTTTTTATGTCGTTTTTTGCCACGCCCCAGTCCATGCATTTTCCGGAGGTGCTCCCGCTGCAAAGCGGTGCGTCCATCCGCGACTACCACCTGGCCTACGAGACCTACGGCACGCTCAATGCCGACCGCTCGAACGCCGTGCTCGTGTGCCACGCCCTCAATGCCTCGCACCACGTCGCGGGCGTCTACGCCGGGCAGGACAAGAGCGAGGGCTGGTGGGACAACATGATCGGCCCCGGCAAGCCCGTGGACACCGACCGCTTCTTCGTGATCGGCGTGAACAACCTGGGCTCCTGCTTTGGCTCCACCGGCCCCATGCACAACCATCCCGATACGGGCGAGGTCTATGGCGCGGACTTCCCGGTGGTCACGGTGGAAGACTGGGTCAACGCCCAGGCCCGCCTGCTCGACCGCCTGGGTATCGAGCAACTGGCCGCCGTGCTGGGTGGCAGCCTGGGCGGCATGCAGGCGCTGAGCTGGACGCTCCAGTACCCCGAGCGCATGCGCCACGCGGTGGTGGTGGCCAGCGCCCCCAACCTCACAGCCGAGAACATTGCCTTCAACGAAGTGGCCCGCCGCGCCATCGTGACCGACCCGGACTTCCACGGCGGCCACTTTTACCGCCACGGCGTGATTCCCAAGCGTGGCCTGCGCATCGCCCGCATGATTGGCCACATCACGTACCTGAGCGACGATGTGATGAACGAGAAATTCGGACGCCAATTGCGCGAAGGCCTGGAACTGAAATACAGCACCCAGGACATCGAGTTCCAGATCGAAAGCTACCTGCGCTACCAGGGCGACAAGTTCAGCGACTACTTCGATGCCAACACCTACCTGCTCATCACCCGGGCGCTGGACTACTTCGACCCCGCGCGCACCCATGCCGGCAACCTCACGCGGGCCCTGGCCCGGGCGCAGGCCAGGTTCCTGCTGGTGAGTTTCACCACCGACTGGCGCTTTTCGCCCAAGCGCAGCCGCGAGATCGTCAAGGCCCTGCTCGACAACCGCCGCAGCGTGAGCTACGCCGAGATCGACGCGCCCCACGGGCACGATGCCTTTTTGCTCGATGACGCCCGGTACATGGGCGTCATGCGCTCTTACTTCGATAGCATTTCCAAGGAGTTGCAAGCATGACCGAAAAAGCGGCGATGCAAGCCTTGGCGCGCCTGGTGCCCCCCGGCTCGCGCGTGCTCGACCTCGGTTGTGGCAACGGCGCCATGCTCGACTACCTGCAGCGCGAGCGCGGCTGCAGCGGCTATGGCGTGGAGATCGACGACGCCAACGTGCTGGCCTGCGTGCAGCGCGGGGTGGATGTGATCCAGCTCAACCTCGACGAGGGGCTGGCCATGTTCGACGACAACAGCTTTGACGTGGTGCTGCAGATCGACACGCTGCAGCACTTGCGCAATGCCGAAACCATGCTGCGCGAGACGGCGCGCGTGGGCCGTACCGGCGTGGTGGCGTTTCCCAACTTTGCGCACTGGCCCAACCGCTTGTCCATCCTGCGCGGGCGCATGCCCGTGACGCGGCGCCTGCCCTACCAGTGGTACGACACGCCCAACATCCGCGTGGGCACCTACAAGGATTTCGAAGTGCTGGCCACCAAGAACAGCCTGCGCATCCTGGATTCCTTCGGGCTGCAGGATGGACAGGAAGTGCGCTGGCTGCCCAACGCGCGCGCGGGCACGGCGGTCTTCCACTTCGAACACGCATAGCGCTTACCGGGGTGTACGCCCCGGCGACACACCGCTGTCAACCGCATCGGCTAAGGTGCGGGCTCCGTTTGTAGGAGACCCGCATGAAACGCATTGCACTGCGCGCCGTGACCGCTGCCGCGCTGTTGACCACCTGGGCGCTGGGCGCCGTGGCCCAGGCCTGGCCGCCCACCCCCACCGTCATTGCCCACCGGGGCGCATCGGCCCTGCGGCCGGAGCACACGCTCGCCGCGTACCAGAAGGCCATTGACGACGGCGCCGACATCATCGAGCCCGACCTGGTCATCACCAAGGACGGCGTGCTGGTGGCGCGGCACGAGAACGCCATCGCCATCCTGGGCGCCGATGGCTCTGTGAAGGAAGCCACCACCGACGTGGTGGACCGCCCCGAGTTTGCGGGCCGCAAAACCACCAAGACCATCGACGGCCAGGCCATCACCGGCTGGTTCACCGAAGACTTCACCCTGGCCGAGCTCAAAACCCTGCGCGCCCGCGAGCGCATCCCTGCGCAGCGCCCGGCCAACGTGGCCTATAACGGCCAGTTCGAGGTGCCCACCTTGCAGGAGGTGATCGACCTGGCCAAGGCGGCGACGGCCAAGACCGGTCGCACCATCGGCATCTACCCCGAGACCAAACACCCCACCTACTTCCAGTCCATCGGCCTGCCGCTGGAGGCGCCGCTGCTGGCCGTGCTGGAGAAAAACGGCTGGAACTACAAGGACGCGCCCGTGTTCGTGCAGTCCTTCGAGGTCAGCAACCTGCAGGCGATCCGCAAGCTCAGCAGCGTGCGTCTGGTGCAGCTGGTTGCCCCTTCGGGCCGGCCGTATGACTTTGTGGCCCAGGGCGCGGCCAACACGCGCGCTTATGCCGACCTGATCACGCCCGAGGGCCTGAAGCAGGTGGCCACCTACGCCAACGCCATTGGGCCATTCAAGACCCTGGTGGTGCCGGTGAAGGACGGTGTGCCCGGCGAGCCCATGCCGCTGGTCGCGCAGGCCCATGCCGCCGGGCTGGCAGTGCATATCTGGACGCTGCGGCCCGAAAACGCCTTCCTGCCCGCCGGTCTGAAGAAGGCGCCGATCACTGATGGCACCGTGCGCGGCGACAGCGTGGCCGAGATCACGGCCTATCTGCGCGCGGGCATCGACGGTTTCTTCACCGACGACTCGGCGGTGGGCCGTGCTGCAGTGCAGGCCTTCACGGCGAAGGCGACGAAGTAACAGGTGCCGGGCGCGGCTTGCCCGGCGCGGAGCGTGCCCCCTGGCGCAATCCCAGTTGCCGCGCCTTCTCCACCCACAGTGCCAACCGGTCGGCGCTGGCGCTGCGCACGAGGCCAAAGCTGTGCACCTGCACGGGCCGGATGCCGCAGAACTCCAGGATGGCCTTCTTCATCTGGTGGTGCCCCGGCATGCGCGTGACCCAGCGGAAGTACCAGGGCGGCGAGTCCATGGTCACCAGCAGCTCGGCCGATCGGCCGGTCAGCAGCTTGTCCCACAGCGATGAGCCTTTGCGGTACTTGAAGGCATAGCCGGGCAGCAGCACGCGGTCGATAAAACCCTTGAGCAGCGCGGGCATGGCGCCCCACCAGATGGGGTACACCCACACCAGGTGGTGCGCCCAGCTGATGTCGGCCTGCGCGGCCAGCAAATCGGGTTCCAGCGGCTGGGCAGCGCCATAGCCCTGGAACAGGGGGTTGAAGGTCAGCTGACCCACGTCCAGAAACCGCACCTGCGCCCCTGCGCGCCTGGCGCCCTCGGCATAGGCACGTGCCATGCCTGCGCACAGGCTCTCGGCGGTGGGGTGGCCCAGGATGACCAGAATGTTTTGTTGCTCTGCCACAGACGCTCCATCACGGTGTTGTTGATGGCGCCATGGTCACCCTGCCCCACGGGGCAGAGTCAAGCGGTCAGGTCAAGTCGCGGTGAATCTCGCAGCGCCCGCCTTGGTAGCTGCACCAAATTGCGCGGGGTTGTGCGCTGGAGGTGCCACCGCCAGTGTGGAGGGCGCAGCGCAGGCTTCGGGTGCCACGGGCACGGCCAGCGTGTCGCAGGTGTGCAGCTCGGCTTCCAACAGCGCCAGCTGCGCGTCCAGCGCTGACAGGCGCGCCAGCTCCTGCGCCACGGCGGCCCGCCGCCCGGCCACCAGCTGGGCCATGCGTTCCCAGCCTGCAGCGGTGTCGATGCGGGGCAGGCCATCCAGCTCCGACAGCCGAAAACCCAGCGCCTGGGCCCGGCGGATCAGCAACACGCGGGCTACATCGGCCTCGCCATAGTGGCGGTAGCTGCCTGCGCGCGCCACCGTGCCCAGCAGGCCCCGGGCCTCGTACAGCCGGATGGCCTTGGGCGTGGTGCCGGTGCGTTGGGCGAGTTCTCCGATGCGCATTGGGTGTCCTGGTAGGAGGGCAAAATACTATCAAATTAATAGCTACTGGCGCTTATCCATTAAGCGCTAGGTGACAATTTTGCTCATATTTTTCATGGGTGGAGCCTGGTTGAGGCTTGTCAAGGGCTGCTTGCCCCGATGCTGCACGATAAGCTGCTGCGCTCTGATTCCACCTTCCGCCCGCGCCCGCCATGCCCCAGTTTGCCGCCAACCTGAGCCTGATGTACACCGAGCTGCCGTTTCTGGACCGTTTTGCCGCTGCGGCGCGCGACCGGTTCACGGCGGTGGAGTTCTTGTTTCCCTATGCCTTCGAGCCCATCGAGGTGGCGGCCCGGCTTGCGGACAACGGCTTGCAGCTGGTGCTGTTCAATGCCCCGCCTGGCGGCACCGACCGCAGCCGCATGGCGGCGGCGTGGGACCAGAACGCGCGCGGCACCGCAGCGCTGCCTGGGCATGAGGCCGAGTTCCGCGCGGGCGTGCAAGAAGCCCTGCGCTATGCCGAGGTGCTGGGCTGCCCGCGCATCCACGTGCTCTCGGGCATCGTGCCGCCCGGCGTGGAGCGCGAATCCCTCAAGGACCTGTGCGTTGGCAACCTGCGCTGGGCGGCGGCCGAGGCTGCGGGCGCGGGGTGCGACATCCTCATCGAGCCCATCAACCTGCGCGACATGCCTCGCTACTTTCTGAACCGGCAGGATCACGCGCACGAGCTGCTTGATGCGGCGCAGGCCCCCAACCTCAAGGTGCTGATGGACCTCTACCACTGCCAGATCGTGGAGGGTGACGTGGCCACCAAGCTACACCAGTACCTGCCCACGGGCCGGGTGGCGCATGTTCAGATTGCCGGTGTGCCCGGGCGCCACGAGCCGGACCGGGGGGAGCTGAACTACCCCTTTCTCTTCGACACCATCGACGCGTTGGGCTACGGCGGCTGGGTCGGCTGCGAATACCGGCCCGCAGCGGGCACCTCGCAAGGCCTGGGCTGGATGACTGGGAAGATCCGCTGAGTCGCTCTGCGCCTTCCCCCTACGCCTTCGTTGTGGGGCGGTACTTGCTCGGCGTCCTCGGCTTGGGCAGTGCCAGTTTCGCAGGCCATGACTCACACATCGGCGGCGTTGAGGTACGCAGCTTTGCGTAAGGGAATGCGTGAATAAATGTAACAAGCCTCTGGACGTAGAGTGACCGCAGACCGGCGACAGCCGGCTTTGGGCTTTCAATCTCCAGGAGACACACTGCATGGCTGCTTCCCTTGCCAACAACCGTTCCGTCGCGCGCCAGGTCACGCTGACCGCCATTGCGCTGGTGGCCCTGGTGCTGGTGTTGGTGGGGCTGGCCATTGCCGTGCTGACCGAGCGCAGCACCCGCGCCCTGGTCGCCTCCAGTGTGGGCGACACCGCGCAGAGCGTGGCGCAGTCGCTGGACGCTGCCGACAATACCAACCGCGAGCTGGTGCAGCTCACCATGAAGGGCTTTCAGCGCTACTTCGAGGCCACCATGCAGCTCGACGAAGCCTCGGGCGAGCTGCGCAGCTATGGCGCGCTGGTCAACGAGGACTACGGCTCGGTCGACAAGTTCGCCAGCGAGACCGGCGGTATCGCCACCGTGTTCGCCAAGAAGGGCGATGACTTCGTGCGCATCACCACCTCGGTCAAGAACGAACAGGGCGCGCGCCAGCAGGGCACGCCGCTGGGCAAGGACGACCCGGCCTATGCCACCGTGGCCAAAGGCGAGCCCTACACCGGAGTCACCGTGGTGGGCGGCAAGCCCTTCATGGGCCACTACCTGCCCGCCAAGGATGCATCGGGCAAGGTGATTGCGCTGCTGTTCATCGGCAACGATATCAGCGTGTTCCACGCCATGCTGCAAAAGCAGGTAGCGCAGACCAAATTCTTCGAGCATGGCGGCACGTACGTGATCAACCCCGGCACCTCGCTCGACAAGGCGGTGTTCGTGTACCACCCCACCGCACGCGGCAAGCGTGTGCTGGAGGCCTACCCCCAGGCCCGCCCGTTTTTTGAAGCCCTGGCCGCATCGCCCGATGGCTTTGTTCGTGAAGCCGCCCCCGTGTTGGGCGCAGGCGCCGAAGACCCCTGGGCCCTGGTGCGCAAAACCGGCGGCGGCTGGTGGGTGGTGGCGGAGGTGGCCGACGGCGAGGCCATGGCCAGCCAGCGCCGCGTCACGCTCGCCGTGTGGGGCTTGATGGCCGTAGCCGTGGTGCTGCTGGCCATTGGCCTGTTCCTCATGCTGCGCCGGGGCGTAAGCCGCCCGCTGCAGGATCTGACCCAGGCCATCACCCTGGTAGCGCAGGGCGACCTGACCGAAGAATTCCGCACCACGCGGCGCGACGAAATCGGCGCGCTGGTGCAGGAGGTGGAAGGCATGCGCCAGCGCTACACGCAGATGCTGCAGCAGGTGCGCACGGCAGTGGACAGCATCACCACCGCCAGCGCCGAGATCGCCAGCGGCAACCAGGACCTGTCGGCCCGCACCGAGGCCACGGCCAGCAGCCTCGCGCAGACCGCGCAGAGCATGGAGCACCTCACCTCCACCGTGCGCCAGTCGGCCGACGCCGCGCGCCAGGCCAACCAGCTGGCCAGCACCGCCGCCGCCGTGGCCGCACGCGGTGGCCGGGTGGTGGGCGAGGTGGTCACCACCATGGGCGACATCAACCAAAGCTCGCGCAAGATTGCCGATATCATCGGCGTGATCGATTCCATTGCGTTCCAGACCAACATCCTGGCATTGAACGCAGCGGTGGAAGCCGCCCGCGCAGGTGAACAAGGCCGGGGCTTTGCCGTGGTGGCCAGCGAGGTCCGCAGTCTGGCAGGGCGCAGTGCCGAGGCCGCGCGCGAGATCAAGGCGCTCATTGGCGCCTCGGTGGAGCGGGTGGAATCGGGCGCACGCCTGGTGCAGAACGCGGGCACCACCATGGACGAGATCGTGGGCTCGGTCAAACGCGTGGGCGACATCATTGGTGAGATCACAGCGGCATCGAGCGAGCAGTCCGACGGCATCGGCCAGGTCAACACTGCCGTGAACCAACTGGACCAGATGACACAGCAGAACGCTGCCCTGGTGGAGGAATCCGCTGCCGCAGCCCAAAGCCTGCGGGAGCAGGCCTCCCGCCTGGCGGGGGCGGTGCAGGTGTTCAAGCTCTCGCGGACCGAGGGCGCGGCCGGTGGCGGTATCGGCTACACCCAGCGCGCGGCCCTGGCCGCGCCCATGGCACAAACGGGCGAGGGCGAGGCGGTGCACGCCCCCGGCAGTGGCGCGCGCGCACCCGCCCAGTTGCAATAGCCCACTGCACCCGACCAATCGGCTGTGCGGCGGGGGACGCGTGGTCATCTGGCGGTTTGCGGTCTGCAGACCTTCGTTTATGCTGATCTGAAACCCCCCACCACACCGCCCACCCCCATCCATGGCCGCCCACGTTCCCACCATGCTGGTCATGATCATCGTGAGTTCGCTCATGATGGCCGCCTCCATGGCTGTGGTGGGCTGGGGGCGTCGGCGCGATGGCCTGGGGCGGTGGGCGGCCGCCCTGATGGTCAATGCCGTCGGGCATTTGCTGATCATGCTGCGGGGCCTGGTGCCGGATGTGGTGTCCATCGTGCTGGGCAACCTGCTGCTGTCCTGCGTGTTTGTGGGGATGATCGCCGCGATCTACCAGTTCCAGGGGCGCCCGCCACGGTGGCTGCTGCTGCTCACACCGTCGGCGCTGGTCACGTGTTTTGTCATCGTGTCTATCGACAACTTTCCGGCGCGCGCGAGTTTTGTGGGCCTGGTCATCGGGCTGCAGGCCGTGTGGGCTCTGATGGCGGCCCTGGAGCGCCGCCATGCCACCGTGGGGCGCGGGCAGTGGCTGCTGGTGGCAGGGCTGGGCCTGGAGGCCCTGGTGCTGGGCGGCCGCGCGCTGCTGGCCTTGGGCGAAAGCCAGACGGCCACCAGCATCCTCCAGGGCAGCCTGCTGCAGACGCTGACCTTCATGGCCACGTTTTCTGTGGTGCTTATCAGCTCCATGGGATTTGTGTTCATGTCTCGCGACCGTGCCGACGAGAACAACCGCATCATGGCGGCGCTGGATCCGCTTACTGGCGTGGCCAACCGCCGCTCGCTGATCGCGGCGCTGGACCGCGACGTCTCGCGCGCCGTGCGCTCGCGCGAATCCATCGCGCTCATGATGGTGGACATCGACCACTTCAAGCGGGTCAACGACCGCTACGGGCACCCCGCCGGTGACCAGGTGCTGTGCAGCGTGGTCAATGTGCTGAGCGAGCGCGTGCGGGCGCAGGACCTGGTGGGCCGCTACGGGGGTGAGGAATTCATGGTGGTGCTGCCCGACACCACGTTGCTGGGGGCCGAGCAGCTGGCGCGGGAACTGTGCAAGGCGGTGGAGGAATCGCGCTGCCGCATCCGCGCAGTCGGCGGAGCCGCGCCAGATGCAACCACCGACGCGGCCCTGGGCATTGCCGTCACGGTCAGCATTGGCGTCTTTGGCGGCCGGCTGGAGCCCGGCGACAGCTGGGACATGCTGATCGCCGCAGCCGACCGTGCGCTCTACCAGGCCAAGGAAAACGGCCGCAACCGGGTGGAGGTGTCCACCAGCCTGCGGCGCCCCGCCTCCCTGGCGGCGGCACAGGCCAATCCCGACACGCATCCTGTTTCCCGGTATTGACCCCCAAGAGGGACGCGGGACGGGCCACGCTGGGCACACCACCCGAAGAAGAGCTGCGCCCCCTGCCACAGCGCTGCCAGACTATGTCGCGGGTCTATGGATACCTGCCATGGCGCCCGCACAGGCGTTGTGTTGGAATGCTGGTTTCGGTCCACAAGATCCGCCGTATTCAGGAGAGCTGCCCATGAACGCCCGAGTCCCCCCCCACGCCCTGCAACCCGCCCTGGCCCTCGAACGGGTCAGCCAAGCCTGGGACAACGACATTGTTCGCCAGCTCACCGACTACATCGCCATCCCCGCCAAGTCGCCCATGTTCTCGCCCGACTGGGCCGAGCAGGGCCTGCTCGACACCGTGGTGCGCAACGCCGCCGCGTGGGTCGAGTCGCAGAAGGTTGAAGGCCTCACGCTCGAAATCGTGCGCCTGGAAGGCCGCACCCCCGTGCTGTTCTTTGAAATCGACTCCACCCAGGCCGGCGCCACCGATACCGTGCTCATGTACGGCCACCTCGACAAGCAACCCGAGTTCAGCGGCTGGCGCAACGACCTGGGTCCCTGGACGCCCAAATACGAAGACGGCAAGCTCTATGGCCGGGGCGGCGCCGACGACGGCTACGCGGTCTATGCCAGCATCGCCGCCGTGCAGGAGCTCAAGCGCCAGAACGTGCCCCACCCGCGCATCGTGGGCCTGATCGAGACCTGCGAGGAAAGCGGCTCGCGCGACCTGCTGCCCTACATCGACGCCCTCAAGCCCCGCATGGGCAACGTGGCACTGGTGGTGTGCCTGGACTCGGGCGCCGGCAACTACGACCAGCTGTGGCTCACCACCAGCCTGCGCGGCATGGCCACCGGCACGCTCAAGGTCGAGATCCTCACCGAAGGCATCCACTCCGGTGACGCCTCGGGCCTGGTGCCCTCGTCGTTCCGCATCATGCGGCAGGTGCTCGACCGGCTCGAAGACAGCGCCACCGGCCGGCTGCTGCCCCAGAGCTTTCATTGCGAAGTGCCTGCCGACCGCCTGGCCCAGGCCCGCGCCACGGCGGGCATCCTGGGCGAAGAGGTGTACAAGCGCTTCCCCTGGGCGCACTACGACTGCGGCGGTTCCACCACCTTTGCATTGCCCACCACCACCGACCCGCTGCAGGCCCTGCTCAAGCGCACCTGGGAGCCCACACTCTCCGTGACCGGCGCCGAAGGCTTCCCCGCGCTGCAGGACGCTGGCAACGTGCTGCGCCCCTACACCGCCTTCAAGCTCAGCCTGCGCCTGCCGCCCCTGGTGGATGCGGCCCAGGCTGTGCAGGAGCTGAAGGCCCTGCTCGAAGACAACGCGCCCTACCAGGCCAAGGTCACCTTCCAGGGCACGAGCGGCGCCACGGGCTGGAATGCGCCCAGCACCACGCCCTGGTTCGAGCAGGCGCTGAACGACGCATCTCAGGCCCACTTCGGCGCACCCTGCGGCTACATCGGCCAGGGCGGCACCATCCCGCTCATGAACATGCTCAGCGAAGGCTTCCCCACCGCGCAAATGATGGTGTGTGGTGTGCTCGGCCCCAAAAGCAACGCCCACGGCCCCAACGAGTTCCTGCATGTGCCCTACGCCAAGAAGCTCACCGCCGCCGTGGCGCAGGTGATTGCAGGCATGGCACAGCAGGCGGTCGCACCTGCCGCAGCGGGCTGATAGGCGCGATCTTTTCAGCTTTCACCGTTCTTTCACACCCACGACTGACGCAAAAATGGGCATGGGCAGCCGGCACGCATCCAAGCGATGCGGCCGCTGCGTTCCGGTTTGCGCAAGTCCTCACACCCTTCTGGCAGGCAAGATCACCATGGACAAACGCGCTTTTCTCCACGCCTGTACGGCCACCACACTGGCCGCTGCGGTACACCCTCTCGTCCACGCCCAGGCGCCTGCGGCAACGGCGGGGGTTGCCGCTCCTGGCCCGCGCCACACGCTGTTGGGCACCAACAGCGAAGGCAAGCCTGTCGCACTGACCGACTTTGCGGGCAAGGTGTGCCTGGTGAGCTTCTTCACCGCTGGCTGCGCCCTGTGCACCAACGAGCTGCGGCTGATGCGCGAGTTCTATACGAACAACCGCCAGCGCGACTTTGTGCTGCTGGGCGTGAACATGGACGAAAAAAACGCGGACTTCATGCAGTACATCGAGCTGCTCAAAGTGTCCGTGCCTGCCGAGCAGCGCTTTCCGATTGCCTGGCGCAACGCTGTGGGGCACCAGGACAGCTTTGGCACCATCACCCGCCGCCCCACGCACTATGTGCTCAACCGCCAGCACCAGCAGGTGTTGCGCCGCGAAGGCAATTTTCTGCCCACGGATTGGGACGACCTCTGGGCCTCCATCGCCTGACGTGGGTTGCGCCACGCGTGATTCGTTCGGCCACCGCCGGGCCATGCCGTACCGCCTTTTTATGGGATTGCCTTCCTGTTCTTTCCTGGTTGAGCGATTGCCCGCTCAACAGCACCGCCCGCCATGATCTCTGACGACCCCATTCCCTCCACCCTCACCACCTTCACCGCCAGCGACGGCGAAAACCTGGCTGTGCAGGACTGGCCCCTGCCCGAGGGCGAGCCCTGCCGGGGCACCGTGCTGCTAGTGCATGGCCTGGGCGAACATGTGGGCCGCTACGACGCGGTGGCCCGCCGCCTCAACGACTGGGGTTTTGCCGTGCGGGGTTACGACCAGTATGGTCACGGCGAATCTGGTGGGCCACGTGGCGGCCTCACTTCGGACCTGCGCCTGCTGGATGACCTGGCCGACCTGGTGGACGCCACGCGCGCCCGCATGCCCGCAGGCCAGCCCCTCGTGCTGCTGGGCCACAGCATGGGCGGGCTTGTGGCTTCGCGTTTTGTGTCCTTGAAGATAAGACCTGTGGACGCCCTGGTGTTGTCATCCCCCGCGCTGGATGCGGGCCTGGGCGCCGTGCAAAAGCTGCTGCTGGCCACGCTGCCGCGCATCGCACCCAACCTGCGCGTGGGCAATGGGCTCGATGCGCAGTACCTCTCGCACGACCCGGCCGTGGTCGCGGCCTACCTGGCCGACCCGCTGTGCCACGACCGCATCAGCGCCCGTCTGGCCCGCTTCATCGCCAACGGCGGCCCCGCCACCGTGGCCCGCGCCGCGCACTGGAGCGTGCCCACGCTGCTGATGTGGGCGGGCAGCGACAAGCTGGTCCACCCTGCGGGCAGCCGTGCCTTTGCGGCCGCAGCCCCCAAGGCCGTCGTGCATGCACACTGCTTTGAACCCCTGTTCCACGAGCTGTTCAATGAAAGCCCGGAGCTGGCCGAGCCGGTGTTCAACCTGCTGCAGCAGTGGCTGGTGCGGCGCTGTCCGGCAGTGAGGTAGCCGGGTCGTCGCGGTTACCCAAAATTTCAAGCCAAAATGGCCGCCAGCGCTTATCTATAAAGCGCTAGCAGCTATCATTTTTGCAACAATCCGCCCAGCATTCCGAACAGGTCGTTCGAGGTGCCAAACCCGCCCTGCGGCGCCTCGCCGCGCGGGCTGAGCTGGTCGATCAGGCCCGGCAGTACCTGGGCCAGCTGGCCTGCTGCCGCGCCGGGGCCTACGCCCAGTTGCGACGCGATCTGCGACAGCGGGCCGCTGCCCAGCACGCTGGACAACTGTTCGCCGGAGATCGCCTGATTCGGCCCCGCGCTCAGCCAGGACGCAATCACATTGCCAAGCCCCGCCTGCTGAAACTTGGCCATCAACCCCGGCAGACCGCCCACCGGGCCGTCGTTGCTGATCAGGGACATCACGGCCTGCACCAGCTGCGGGTTCTGCGCAGCCAGGCTGATCAAGCCGCCCAGGCCACTCCCGGCCCCACCGGCTGCAGCGGCGCCATTGCCGCCTTGCGATGCATTGTTGATAACGGCACCCAGAACGGAATCGAGCAAACCCATGGTGTTCTCCTGCAGAGGGATAAAGGACGGCGGTGCGCCGCCCCGGACGGAACCACCCATGGTACGCACCTTGGCGTCTCCTTCATGTCAACAATCGTGAATTGTGGTGCTGCGGGCCCTGCCCGGCAGGGCACGCGGCAACACGCCATCCACGGCCCGCTCCACTCCCGCGCTGGTGTGTGTCGCTGAGAGGGCGCCCCGCTGCCGCGCAACTACTTGGCGCGGGGTGGGCGCTTGTCCAGCAGCGGTGCACTCACACCCTGCACCCCCACCAGCCCCAGCACCGTGACCAGCGAGGTCTGCGCGCCTTTCCAGGCGTCCGTCAGGTCAATCCATTCGGACAGCGCGTGGAACCCGCCCGTCTTGCCGCCGCCCCCGATCACGATGGCGGGGATGCCCAGCGACATGGGCACGTTGGCATCGGTGCTCGCGCCGCCCAGCACCGTCTTGCGGCCAAACGCCGTGTTGGCGCGCACGGCCGCTTCCACAATGACCGAATCCGCCGCCGTACGGCCACCGGGCCGGTCGCCGATGAGTTTGGTCGATGCGCTCAGGGTGTTCACACCCCAGCGCGCGTTCTCTTCGGTCACGGCGCTGTCCACGGCGGCCAGCACCTGCTTTTCGGTGGCCAGCATCGGGGCTGTTTCGTCGGAGCGGATGTCCACCGCCATGCGCGCATCCGGCGCGATGGTGTTGACCGATGTGCCGCCGCCCACAGTGCCCACGGTGAACGTGGTCTTGGGGCTCTTGGGCGTGCGGATGTCGGCGATCTTGGCAATGGCGCGGCCCATGCCGTGGATGGCGCTGGGCACCTCGCCAAACGCGGCGTAGCTGTGGCCGCCCGGGCCCTTGAAGGTCACCTCGTGGCGGTGGCTGCCCGTGCCCAGCACCAGCACCGTGCCATCGGGCGCGGGCTCCAGCGCCACCATGCCGTCGATGTCCAGGTGTTCCTTGAAAAGGTGCTTCATGCCGCGCAGGTTGCCCAGCTCTTCCTCGCCCACATTGCCCACGAACACCAGGTCGCCCACGGTGGCGATCTTCTGGTCGTTCAGCACCTTGAGCCACGACAGCAGCACGGCCAGGCCGCGTGTGTTGTCGGAAATGCCGGGCGCATACAGCTTGCCGTCGCGCTCCCTCACCTTCACATCGGTGCCAGAGGGGAACACGGTGTCCAGGTGGGCCGAGATGACCAGCTTGGGGCCGTTGCCCGTGCCCTTGCGCACGCCCACGACGTTGCCTTCGGCGTCGATCGCGGCGTTGGTCAGGCCCAGGGCCTGCAGCCGGGCCAGGAAAGCTTCGGCGCGCTTTTGTTCCTTGAACGGAGGCGCCTCGATCTCGGTGAGCATGCGCAGGTCTTCGGTGGCGCGGTCGTGGTCGGCCTTCACGGCATCGAGCAGCTGCAGGATCTGGGGCGCAGCCATGAGCTGGCCATAGGCCTTGTCCACGGCGGGACGCAGCGTGGTGGGCGTGGGCGCCACGGCACCGAACTGCGCATGGGCGGCACCGGGCAGCAAGGCGGCGCAGGCGAGGGCCATGGCACCCGCAAGGGCTGTGGCACGGAAGGTATGGAGAGGGAGAGTCATGGTGATCCAGCGAAACACAAACACAAACGGAAGGAGTGACCGGCCTGTCCAGCCATCGTGGATGGAGCCGTGGGCCAGCATGCAGGGCCATGCAATTGTTGGACCGAACCCCGCCCCTGGGCTCTGCTTTAATCTGCCCAGCCGACAGTTTTTCTTACATGCGCAAACACATCCCCAGCACCCGCGCCCTGCTTGTTTTCGATGCCGTGGCACGCCACCACGGCGTGAGCAAGGCCGCCGAAGAACTCTGCCTCACGCACAGCGCCGTGAGCCAGCAGCTGCGCCTGCTGGAGGGCCAGCTGGGCCTGCAGCTGGTGCAGCGCGGCGCACGCGGCTCCACGCTCACCGACGTAGGCCGCCGCTACCACGCGCAGATCGTGGGCGACTTGCTGCGGCTGCAGAACCACACCCTCGAAGCCATGGCCCAGCGGCCCGATGGCGCGCGCCTGCTGGTGGGTTGCGTGCCGGTGTTTGCCGAGCGCTGGCTGCTGCCCCGGCTGCCTGCCTTCCTTGCGCAGCACAAAGGCTGCAGCCTGCACCTGCAGGTGTACCCCACGCAGATCTACATGGCGGAGATACCGTTCGACGTGGCCGTGCAGTACGACGACGCGGCCTGGCCCGGTGTGGTGCCAGCGCCCCTGATGCCCGAGGTTTGCGTGGCCGTGTGTGCACCGCAGTCGCGCCACCGGCGTGCGACGGAGCGCGGCGATTTTCGGGCCGTTCCGCTGCTGCAGCTCAGCTCGCGCCTGGGCGCCTGGGACTACTGGCTGGCCCGTGCGGGCATCACGCGCATCCCCGGCCACACGTTGGGAGGCCACCGCTTTGATCTGTTCTCGATGCTGGTGGAGGCCGTGCGCGCCGACTTGGGGCTAGGCCTGGTGCCCCGGTATTTTGTGGAGCGCGAACTGCAATCGGGCGAGCTGGTGCTGGCCCACCCGCACCACGACAGCGGTGCGCGGGGCTACAGCCTGTTCGTGGCGCCGGGGCGTCTGGAAGACCGGGCGGTGGCGGCCTTTGCACAGTGGCTGCGCACCACGGTGGCCGCAGAAGGCGCTGTGGCTGAGATGCCTTCAGACGCCGCGTGAAACGCGCTTGCGCTGCAGACCCAGCCAGGCCAGTGCCAGCCCCGTCACCACAATGGGCACCAGCGACCCGGCGTTCAGCAGCGTCCAGCCCTGTGTGGTGACCAGCACACCCGACGAGAACGCACTCAGCGCCAGCGTGGCGTACACGCAGAAGTTGATGGCCGCCTGGGCGCGATCCTTCTCCTCAGGCCGGTAGGCCGTCATGGCCAGCGTGGTGGAGCCGGTGAACAGGAAGTTCCAGCCCACCCCCAGGAAGAACAGCGCAACGCCGAAGTGGTGCAGCTCCACGCCCATCAGCGCCACGGCCACGCAGGCGAAGTTGAGCAACACCCCCGTGCCCATGATGGGCAGCACGCCAAACCGCTTGATGAGGTGGCCGGTGACAAAGCCGGGAGCGAACATGCCAATCACATGCCACTCCAGCACCAGCGCCGAGGCGTCAAAGTCAAAGCCACACACCTGCATGGCCAGCGGCGTGGCCGCCATCAGCAGGTTCATCACGCCATAGCCCAGCGCCGCGCCCACAATGGCCACGATGAAGGCAGGCTGGCGCATCAGTACAGAGAGGGGGCGCCCCTGCTCGCGTTGGCCCGCAGCGTTGAGCACCACGGGTTGCGCTTCGAACCGGATGGCTGCCATGCACAGCATGGACAACAGCGCCACGCCGATGAGCGCGATGTACGCGCCCGCAAACGGCACCGGGAACAGCGTGCGCGTGGCGCTGGCCAGGTTGGGGCCTGCCACGGCGCCCAGCAGGCCACCGGCCAGCACCAACGACACGGCCTTCTCGCGGTAGTCCGGGGCCGCCAGCTCGGCGGCCGCAAAGCGGTACAGGCCACCGTTGGCGCTGTAGTAGCCCGCCACCAGCGTAGCGGTGCACAGCAGCCAGAAGCTGCCGCTGAACGCCGCCCAGGCACACAGCGCGGCCGATGCCACGGCCACGGCCAGCCCGATCTGGAACGACACCTTGCGACCCCAGCGCGATTGCGTGCGCGCCACCAGCGGGGTGGACAGCGCCCCGCCCACCACGTAGCCCATCACCGGCAGCGTGGCCATCCAGCCAAAGGGCGCCAGCTGCAGGCCCACCAGGCCATTGATGGCAATGAAGACAACGTTGTTGGTGAGGAAAAGGCCTTGGCACAGCGCCAGCAGCCACAGGTTCTTGTTCATGACAGGGCAGCGCCCGGGTTGGGCAAAAGGAAGGAACGAAAAGTGGGACAGCGTAGACGCAAGTCAAGGCCTGGCGGCTATGGGGTGCGCTGCGGAGGCGGGCCACATCAAAACCCGACTGGTTTGCTCCGGAATTGTGCACCGCCGTTGATGAAGATCAGCGGATGCGTGGGGTGTCCTCATTATGGTGGCGCCCAGTGCTGTGGCCCGGCCCGGGGCCCGCGTTTGAATGTTTGTGATGGAACCCCTGAAATCGATGGAGGCGGTGCTGCCTGAAGCTGCAACCCCCGGACTGGAACTCGTCTGCCCCGCCGGCAGCCTGCCCGCCCTGAAGGCCGCTGTGGACCACGGCGCTAACTGCGTCTACCTGGGCCTGCGCGACGCCACCAATGCGCGCAATTTTGCGGGCCTCAACTTTGACGAGGCCGCCATCGCCAACGGCATTGCCTATGCGCATGGTCGCGGCTGCAAGGTCTTCATGGCGCTCAACACCTACCCGCAGGCGGCCAACCCGGGGCCGTGGCGCAGCGCACTGGACAAGGCGGTCGACCTGGGCGTGGACGCCGTCATCCTGGCCGACCCCGGCCTCATGCAATACGCGCTGCAGCACCATCCCCGGCTGCGGTTGCATCTGTCGGTGCAGGGCTCGGCCACCAACTACGAGGCCATCAACTTCTACCGCGAGCAGTTCGGCATCGTGCGCGCCGTGCTCCCGCGTGTGCTGTCGATGGAGCAGGTGCGCCAGGTCATCGACCGTACGCCGGTCGAGATCGAAGTCTTCGGCTTTGGCAGCCTGTGTGTGATGGTCGAGGGGCGCTGCGCGCTGTCGTCGTACGTGACCGGCGAATCGCCCAACACGCACGGCGTGTGCTCTCCGCCCAAGGCCGTGCGCTGGGTGGAGACGCCGCAGGGCCGCGAGTCGCGCCTGAACGGCGTGCTCATCGACCGCTATGCACCCGGCGAGAACGCGGGCTACCCCACGTTGTGCAAGGGGCGTTTCGACGTGGGGGATGACGAGAACTACTACGCCATCGAAGAGCCCACCAGCCTCAACACGCTGGAGCTGCTGCCCCAGCTGCTCAAGATGGGTGTGCGCGCCATCAAGATCGAAGGCCGCCAGCGCAGCCCCGCGTATGTGGCGCAGGTCACCCAGGTCTGGCGCGAGGCCATGGACCAGTGCCTGTCCTACCCGCACCGCTATGCGCCCAAGACGCGCTGGATGGCCAGCCTGGACCAGGTGGCAGAAGGCCAGCAGCACACGCTGGGCGCCTACCACCGCCCCTGGAAATGATGAGCGACTCACAAACCTCTTCTGGCGTCGTTGCCGCGTCTTGTCGTACTGGCCGTACTGCCTGCGACGCGGCGCCTAGCCAGAACCGCTTCGCTGAGGTTTGTGAGCCGCTACTAGCGTCTGGATCCCACGATAAAAACCCCGGAGACCGCCCCATGAAACTCTCTCTCGGCCCGCTGCTGTACTACTGGCCCCGCGACACCGTGTTCGCGTTCTACGAGGCCATGGCCGCCACGCCTGTGGATGTGGTGTACCTGGGCGAGACGGTGTGTTCGCGCCGCCATGAGCTGCGCCTGGCCGACTGGCTGGCGCTGGCGCGCATGCTGCGGGACGCGGGCAAGGAGGCGGTCTTGTCCAGCCAGGTGCTCATCGAGTCCAGCGCCGACGTGGGCGTGATGCACAAGATCACAGGCAACGGCGAATTTCTGGTTGAGGCCAATGACATGGGCGCCGTGAGCTGTCTTGCGCGCGTACCCGCCGGGCCGCAGGCCTTTGTGGCCGGGCCGCACCTGAACCTGTACAACGCGCACTCGTTGCAATGGATGGCGCAGCTGGGTGCCACGCGCTGGGTCATGCCGCTCGAAATGTCGCAGGCCGCGCTCGCTGCCGTGCTGGCGCAGCGGCCCGCAGGCATCGAGACCGAGGTGTTTGCCTACGGGCGCATGCCCCTGGCCTATTCGGCACGCTGCTTCACCGCGCGCCACCGCAACCTGCCCAAGGACGACTGCCAGTTCAGCTGCCTCGACCATCCTGACGGCCTGCCGCTGCGCACGCGCGAGGGCGAGGGCTTTCTCGTGCTTAACGGCACGCAGACCCAGTCGGCCCGCGTCTACAACCTGGCCAACGAGCTGGCGGCGATGCGCGCCCAAGGCGTGGACGTGGTGCGCCTGAGCCCGCAGGCCCAGCGCATGCCGCAGGTGATCGCCGCGTTTGACGAAGCCCGCCGCGCAGTGGTTGCGAAAGAGACTCCTGAAAAGACACCCGACTTTGTGGAGCGCATGCAGCCCTTCATGCCCGATCTGCCCTGCAACGGCTACTGGTTCGGGCGACCGGGCCTGGAGCAGGGGCTGCATGGCGCTGTAGGTGGTGCTGCCGCGCGGCCTGCCATGCATCCATAACGCGAAGCGAATCACCGCATGGTCCCCGGAGAACGTTTCAACAGCATCAGCCACCTGGTGGGTGCCCTGCTCGCCACGGCAGGCACGGCCGTGCTCATCACCCTCGCGGCGCGCCTGGGCGATCCGTGGAAGGTGGTGGCGTTCAGCATCTACGGCGCCATGCTGGTGGCGCTGTACGCCGCCTCCACCGCGTACCACAGCGTGCGTCGGCGCACCATCAAGGCCGTGCTGCAAAAGCTGGACCACTGCAGCATCTACCTGCTGATTGCGGGCAGCTACACGCCGTTTGCGCTGGTGTCGCTGCGCGGGCCCTGGGGCTGGTCGCTGCTGGGCGTGGTGTGGGGCCTGGCCCTGCTGGGCATTGCGCAGGAGATCTGGTGGGCGCGGGGTGCACGCGTGCTGTCGCTGGTCATCTATGTGCTCATGGGCTGGCTGGCGCTGGTGGCCGTGGTGCCGCTGTGGCAGGCGCTCACGCCAGCTGGGTTTGCCTGGTTGCTTGCGGGTGGGGCCTGCTACACGCTGGGCATCGTCTTCTATGCGCTGGACCACCGCGTGCGCCACGGCCACGGGCTGTGGCACCTGTTTGTGCTGGGCGGCAGCGTCTGCCACTTTTTCACCGTGTTTTTCTACGTGGCCTGAGGGCCCTTCTGTCTCATGGCGGCTTCTCCCCTTCCTTTCCCCCTGCTCGTTCCTGCGCCCGTGGGCGCTGTGCTGGCGCGCCTGCCCGCCTACCCTGGCTCGCAGCTGCTGGTAACCGCGCTCAACCTGGCGCTGGCGCGGCACCTGCCTGCGGACGTGGGCCAGGTGCTGCTGCACAAGAAGATGCGGGTGCAGGTGCGCGATGCGCGCGTGGCGTTCGACTTTGCCTGGACGGGCCAGCGCTTCGCCCCCCATGCACCGCTGGTGCCGCCGCAGGTGGCCGACGTCACGCTGAGCGCTACGGCCCGTGATTTTTTGCTGCTGGCCCAGCGCCAGCAAGACCCCGACACGCTGTTCTTCAGCCGCCGCCTGTCGATGGAGGGCGACACCGAGCTGGGCCTGGTGGTGAAGAACGCGCTCGATGCGATCGAGCTGCCCGTGCTGGACCCGCGCCAGTGGGTCCACAAGCTGGCGCCGCGCCAGGTGCTGAGCCACCTGCGGCGCCGCCTGGACCCGACACCCCGCAACGGAGGGTGAGCATGACCACCGACACCCATCCCCAGAACCACCCCTTGGTCTATTCCTGCTCCGGCTGCTCCAGCGCCGCGCAGCTGGCCAACCACGTGGCGCTGCAGCTCGACCGGCGCGGCGTGGCCGAGATGTCGTGCATTGCGGGCGTGGGGGGCGATGTGCCGCACCTGATGAAGACCGTGCGCTCGGGCCGGCCCATCATCGCGCTCGACGGCTGTCCGCTGGTCTGCGTCAAAAGCACGCTGGCGCGCCATGGCATCGTGGCCGACCGGCATTACCAGCTGCAACAGTACGGCGTGAAGAAGCGCGCCCACGAAGACTTCGACCCCGTGCAGGCCGCGCTGGTGCTGGAGCAGGTGGAGGCCGATCAGCAGGCGCAGCCCTTGGTTCGTTCTGCCGCCATGGAGCCCTCGCATGGCTGATGCTGCCCACACCCGCCGCATCATCGTCGCGATCTCGGGCGCCAGCGGCGCCGTGTACGGCGCGCGCCTGCTGCAGGTGCTGCAAGGCCAAAGCGGCATCGAGACCCACCTGGTCGTCTCCGACGCCGGCTGGCGCAACCTGCAGCACGAGCTGGACATGGACCGCCCCGCCGTCGAGGCCCTGGCCCACCGCGTGCACGACGTGGCCAACGTGGGCGCGGCCATCGCCAGCGGCTCGTTCCAGTGCCATGCCATGGTGGTCGCGCCCTGCTCCATGCGCACGCTGGCTGCCATAGCGCATGGGCTGGCTGACAACCTGCTCACGCGTGCGGCCGACGTGGCCCTCAAGGAGCGCCGCCGCCTGGTGCTGATGGTGCGCGAGTCGCCCCTGCACCTCACGCACCTGCGCAACATGGTGGCCGTGACCGAGATGGGCGGCATCATCTGCCCGCCGCTGCCCGCCTTCTACCTGCGCCCGCAGACCGTGGGCGAGGTGGTGGACTACAGCGTGGCGCGCGTGCTCGACCTCATGGATGTGCCGCACGCCCTGGCGCCCCGGTGGCAGGGTTTGGAGCTCAATGCTCCTTAATTGATAGCTGCTAGCGCAATCAATACCTGCGCTAACGGCCGATTTCATTCAAATCCTGAACCTGACATGGCCTACAGCGACCTGCGCGACTTCATGGCCCAGCTCGAAGCCACGGGCGACCTGCGTCGCGTGGCGGAGCCCGTGTCGCCCCACCTGGAGATGACTGCGCTCAGCGACCGCGTGCTGCGCGCAGGCGGCCCGGCGCTGCTCTTCACCCAGCCCACGGGCCACCGCATGCCGGTGCTCACCAACCTGTTTGGCACCACAGACCGCGTGGCCCGCGCCATGGGCGTGGCCGACCTGCACGGCGTGCGCGCCCTGGGCGAACTGCTGGCCACCCTCAAGGAGCCCGAGGCGCCGAAAGGCTTCAAGGACATGCTGGGCATGGGCCAGCTGCTCAAGACCCTTTGGAACATGGCGCCGCACACCGTGGCGCGCGGCGCACCCTGCCAGCAGGAGGTGTGGGAGGGGCCGGACGTGGATCTGGCCCGCCTGCCCGTGCAGCACTGCTGGCCCGGCGACGTGGCCCCGCTCATCACCTGGGGTCTGACCATCACGCGCGGCCCGCGCAAGGCGCGGCAGAACCTGGGCATCTACCGCCAGCAGGTGCTCTCGCGCAACCAGGTCATCGTGCGCTGGCTGGCCCACCGGGGCGGGGCGCTGGACTTTGCCGACCACTGCGTCGCCCACCCCGGCCAGCCCTACCCCGTGGCCGTGGCGCTGGGGGCCGACCCGGCCACGTTGCTGGGGGCCGTAACGCCCGTGCCGGATTCTTTAAGCGAATACCAGTTCGCAGGCCTGCTGCGCGGCGCACGCACCGAAGTCACGCCCGCGCTGGGCGTGCCCCTCTCGGTGCCCGCCACCGCCGAAATCGTGCTCGAAGGCCACATCCAGCCCGATGCCCATCACGCGAGCGGCTGGCAGCACGCGCTGGAAGGGCCGTACGGCGACCACACCGGCTACTACAACGAATGCGCCGAGTTCCCCGTGCTCACGGTGGACCGCATCACCCTGCGCAAGGACGCGATCTACCACAGCACCTACACCGGCAAGCCGCCCGACGAACCCGCCGTGCTGGGCCTGGCGATGAACGAGCTGTTCATCCCGCTGTTGCAAAAGCAGTTCCCCGAGATCGTGGACTTCTACCTGCCGCCGGAAGGCTGCAGCTACCGGATGGCGGTGGTCAGCATCCGCAAGGCCTACGCGGGCCACGCGCGGCGCGTGATGATGGGCGTGTGGAGTCACCTGCGCCAGTTCATGTACACCAAGTTCATCGTGGCGGTGGATGCCGATGTGGACGTGCGCGATTGGAAAGACGTGATCTGGGCCATCACCACCCGCATGGATCCTGCCCGCGACACGCTGCTGGTGGAGCACACACCCATCGACTACCTGGACTTCGCCTCGCCCGTGAGCGGCCTCGGCAGCAAGATGGGGATGGATGCCACGAACAAGTGGCCGGGGGAGACCCAGCGCGAATGGGGCCGCCCCATGGCGATGGACGCCGCCGTGCAGGCGCGCATGGACGGGCTTTTTATGGCGCTGGGCCTGTGACACCACCGCGCACCGCGGCGGTGCAGAGCTCCCCAGTCACGTAGAAGACAAGCACGCCCCGCGTTGTTTGCGACGATGTGCCAGCCCCAGCACAGAGGGCTCTGCACCGGCACCGACGGATGCCGCGATGCAGCACAGCGCACATCCCTAGGAGACAACGGCAATGCAGCAGCACCAGCCCGGCAGCATGATGGACCTGCCACTACTGGTTTCGGCCATCCTCGAGCATGGCGAGAACCAGTACGGCGACCAGCAGATCGTCTCGCGCGACACCGATGGCAGCCTGCACCGCTACCGCTTTGCCGACATGGCCCGGCGCGCCCGGCAGCTGGCCAACGCGCTGCAGGCGCTGGGCCTGCGCCCTGGCGGCGTGGTGGGGTCGCTGGCCTGGAACAACCACCGCCACCTGGAGGCGTACTACGCTGTGTCCGGCAGCGGCATGGTCATGCACACCTGCAACCCACGCCTGCACCCCGAGCAGCTGGCCTACATCGTCAACCATGCCGACGACGAAGTGGTTCTGTTTGACACCACTTTTGCACCGCTGGTGCGCGCCATTGCGGCGTCGTGCCCCCGCGTGCGGCACTGGGTGGCGCTGTGTGATGCGGACACGCTGGGCAGCATCGACCTGCAAGGGGTGTCCAGGGTCGAGGCCTACGAGACACTGGTGGCCGGCCAGCATGACCGCTTTGAGTGGCCCGAATGTGATGAAAAGACCGGCGCAGCGCTGTGCTACACATCCGGTACCACCGGCAACCCCAAGGGCGTGCTGTATTCGCACCGGGCGCTGGTGCTCAGTGCCTTGTCGGCCTGCATGCCGGGCGTGCTGAGCATCAGCGCGCGGGAGACCATCCTGCCCGTGGTGCCCATGTTCCACATCAACGCCTGGTGCCTGCCCTATGCGGCCCTGATCGGCGGCGCCAAGCTGGTGTTGCCCGGCCCGCGCCTGGACGCCGCCAGCCTGTACGAGCTGATGGAGTCCGAGCGCGTCACCGTCAGCGCGGGCGTGCCCACGATCTGGATGGGCCTGATCCAGCATGTGGAGCAGCACCAGCTGCGCTTTACCACCATGCGGCGCACGGGCGTGGGCGGTTCGGCCATGCCCAAGGCGCTGATCGCCAAGTTCAACGACGAGTACGACGTGGAGGTGCGCCACGGCTGGGGCATGACCGAGACTACGGCGATTGCCACCATGAGCGTGCTGGGCGCTGCCGACGCCGAACTGCCGCCCGAGGACCGCCACACGCTGGTCGCCAAGCAGGGCAAGTCGGTGTTCGGCATCGAACTCCAACTGGTGGATGAAAACGGAGCCAGCCTGCCGCGCGACGGCGTGGCGCAGGGCGAGCTGATGGTGCGCGGCCAGTGGATCGTGGACCGGTACCACAAGGCCGAGCGCTCGGCGCTGGTCGATGGCTGGTTCCCCACCGGCGACATCGCCACCATCAACCCGCAGGGCGTGGTGCAGATTCGCGACCGCACCAAGGACGTGATCAAGTCGGGCGGCGAGTGGATCAGCTCCATCGACCTGGAGAACGCCGCCGTGGCGCATCCGGCGGTGGCCATGGCCGCTGTCATCGGCGTCAAGCACCCCAAGTGGGACGAACGCCCGCTGCTCTTCATCGTGCGCAAGCCCGGCCAGTCGCTCGACAAGGTGCAGATCCTGGACTTCCTCGCAGAGCGTGTTGCCAAGTGGTGGCTGCCCGACGACGTGCTGTTTGTCGAAAGCCTGCCGCTGGGCGGCACCGGCAAGGTCCAGAAAAACGAGCTGCGGCAACGCCATGGCTCGGTGTTCGGCGGCGATTGACATCGCCCCACATTGACCCAGTTCCTACTCACCCACCCCACGGAGACACCCATGAACATGGTTCCCAGGAAATGGCCTCATCAATGGCTCAAGGCCGGCGCATGCGCCGCAGCGCTGGTGATGGCGGCGCACGCCGGCGCGGCCGAGACGGTGAAGATCGGCTTCATCGACCTGCTGTCCGGTCCGTTTGCGCTCACCGGCCAAAGCTCGCTCAACCAGCTGCGCGAAGTGGTGGCGCAGGTCAATGCCAAGGCCGGACCCAACGAGCCCAAGTTCGAGGTGATGGACTTTGACAACAAGGGCACGCCGCAGGAGAGCCTGAACGCGCTCAAGGCTGCCACCGACCGGGGCGTGCGCTACATCACCCAAGGGGGCGGATCGGGGGTGGCCCTGGCGCTGGTGGACGGGCTCAACAAGCTCGCCGAGCGCGACCCGGAGCGCGCCACCGTGTACCTGAACTACGCCGCCATGGACCCGCAACTCACCAACGAGCGCTGCAGCTTTTGGCACTTCCGTTTCTATCCATCGAGCGAGATGAAAATGGAGGCGCTGACCACCTACCTGCAAGGCCGCAAGGATGTGAAGCGCGTGTACCTGCTCAACCAGGACTACACCCACGGCCGCCAGGTCTCCAAGGCCGCCAAGGAGTACCTGGCTCGCAAGCGGCCCGACATCGAGATCGTGGGCGACGACTTCATCCCCATCGCGCAGACGCGCGACTTTGCCCCCTATGTGGCCAAGATGGCCGCCGCCAAGGCCGACACGGTCATCACCTCCAACTGGGGCAGCGACCTGACACTGCTGTTCAAGTCCTCGCGCGACTATGGCCTGAACATCAACTACTTCACGCTCAACGCCAACAACCCCGGCACGCCCGCGCAGATCGGGCCCTGGGGCGAGGGCAAGGTCGGGGTGATCTGGAACTGGGTGCACAACGCCCCCACCCCCGATCTGGAAAAGATCTACGTGGACTACAAAAAGAAGACCGGCGACGACTTTGTGTTTGCGGCCCACTGGAACAGCATGCACATGCTGCGTGAAGCCATGCGCAAGGCCCAGTCCACCGACGCGAAGAAGGTGGCCCTGGCCCTGGAAGGCATGACCTACAAGAGCCCCATGGGCGAGGTGCGCATGCGCAAGACCGACCACCAGCTCGAAGCGCCGCTGTACCTGGGCATCTGGGCCAAACAGGGCAGCAAGGGCGTGAAATACGACGCCGAGAAGACCGGCTACGGCTTCCGCTCCGAAGTGGCCTGGGACAACTACATCAGCGCCCAGCCAACGTCCTGCCAGATGAAGCGGCCGTCCTGAGTCTCCCACCGCGCCACCGTGCCGCTCACGCGGCGCGGCATCAGCCCAGCAGGCCCTTGGGCACCTTGTCTGCCTTTTTCTCCACCGGGTTGGCCAGCAGCCACTGGGCCGCGTACTGGCGCATGAACTCCTTGGCCTTCTCTGGCCGGGCCGTGAGCCACGCGTCGTAGGCGCCTTCGTTCAGGATGGCGGGCATGCTTTTTTCGCTGCCGGGCTGGCCATAGCGGTGCAGCAGCGCGTGGTTGTTGGCGTTCACCGTGAGCAGGCAGTAGCTGATGATCACCTCGCCATCGGCCCCCTGCCAGCGCGCCCACAGGCCCGCCACGCCCATGGGCTTGCCGTCCACGCGCGCCACGCGGGTGGGCACGGCCTTGCCGCTGCGCAGGTCGTCTTCGTAAAACGCCACCATGGGCACGATGCAGCGCTGGCCGTTCAGCCACGCGTCGCGAAACGCGGTGCCGGTGGAGGCGGTGTCGGACTTGGCATTGACCAGCTTGGGCGCGCGCAGCTTGGCATCGGATGCCGACTTGACCCAGTGCGGCACCAGGCCCCATTGCGCGGGCACGAGCACGCGTTCCGTGCTGGCGGCGGGTGCGTCTGTGGGCGTGTCTGCCGGAGGGCTGGGTTCGGCGTCGGCCGCCGCTTTGGCCACCACTGGCTGGGCGATGGCGGCTGCCGTGGCCGCATGCACGATGAAGAAGCCGGGCTTGCGTGGCCACAGGTGGCGTTCACCCAGGGCCTGCGGTGGCTCGACCGCAAAGGCCTCGCGGTAGGTGTCGGCGTGGGGCAGGGTTTCGTAATGGGTGCTCATGGGGCGATGGTAGCGTGTGGCGTTGGGGTTTCTTGCATGAAATAGGGCTCTAGCGCTTGTTTGATAAGCGTTAACAGCTATAAAAACAGAAGCATTTTCGAGCCCGCTGTGTCACCCATCCGGCCCGGTCCTGACTTGTATCAAGCCCGTTGTCGCCTGCGTTGTGACGCGCGCTGGCGCTGTTTTCACAATGTCCGCATGGACTTCGCACCTTCTCCTCTGGTCCTTCAATGGCGTGATCGCCTGCTGGCGTTCATGGACCGGTATCTGCTGCCCTACAACCCTGCCTGGCATGCGGCCGTGCTGGCGGGCGACTACCCGCCGCCTTTTGTGGAGGACCTGAAGGCGCTGGCGCGCGAAGAAGGCCTGTGGAACCTGTTCCTGCCCACGCTTGAGGACGACGAGCCCGGCACGCGGCTGTCCAACCTCGACTACGCGCCGCTGGCCGAGGCCATGGGCCGCCTGCCTTGGGCGGCCGAGGTGTTCAACTGCCACGCGCCGGACACCGGCAACATCGAGCTGTTGCACCGCTTTGCCACACCCGCCCAGCGCGCCCGCTGGCTGGTGCCGTTGCTGCACGGCCAGATGCGTTCGGCCTTTGCGATGAGCGAGCCCGACGTGGCCTCGTCCGACCCTACCAACCTGCAGACCACGGTGCGGCGCGAGGGTGACCACCTGGTGCTCAGCGGTCGCAAGTGGTTCATCACCGGCGCGGCGCATTCGCATTGCCAGCTGCTCATCGTGCTGTGCCGCAATGCAGGTGACGACCAGACCGACAGCCACCATCGCCACAGCATGGTGCTGGTGCCCGTGGACGCGCCGGGTGTGCAGATCGTGCGCAACATCCCCGTGCTGCACCACCATGCGCCCGAGGGGCATTGCGAGATATTGCTGCAGGGTGTGCGTGTGCCTGCGGACCACCTGCTGGGCGATTGGGGCGCCGGCTTTGCGATGGCGCAGGCGCGCCTGGGCCCCGGCCGTGTGCACCACTGCATGCGCACCATCGGCCAGTGCGAGCTGGCGCTCTCCCTGGCCACCGAGCGGGCGCTGGAGCGCACGGCGTTTGGCAAGCCGCTGGCCGAGCAGGCCAATGTGCAGGAATGGCTGGCCGAGTCGCGCATCGAGATCGACCAGGCGCGCCTGCTGGTGCTGCATGCGGCCTGGCTGCTGGACCAGGGCGACGCTGCGGATGCGCGCACTGTGCGTGCCCAGGTCGCCGCCATCAAGGTGGTGGCCGCGCGCCTGCAGCAGCGCGTGGTGGACCGCGCCATGCAGATCTTTGGCGCCATGGGCCTGTCGCCCGACACGCCGCTGGCGGCGTTCTGGACCTGGGGCCGCGCGCTGCGGCTGATGGATGGGCCCGACGAGGTGCACCTGCGCACTGTGGCGCGGCACGAGCTGCGTCAGGCGCGCGAGCAGCTCGGCACCTTGGCCGCCTACTTCACCACCCCGGAGCAGATGCGCGCGCCGCCACGGCTGAGTGCCTGAGCACCTGCACCGGCCAGGCTGCGGGAGTCAGGAGGACGCGGCCGACGCCCGCGCGGCGCGCGGGCCGGAGGGCGCCACCACAACGCGGTTGCGCCCCAGCGACTTGGCGGTGTACAGCGCCTGGTCGGCGCGCTCCAGCGTCTGCTCCACCATGTCGCCGGGCAGGTGCAGTGCCAGGCCAGCCGATACCGTCATGCGCAGCACGCCGGCAGCGTGCGGAATCTCCATCGCGGCCACGGCCTGGCGCACGCGCTCCAGCAGGTCGCGGGCATCGTCCATCTGGGTGTCGGACAGCAGCAGCACAAACTCTTCGCCACCCCAGCGGGCCAGCACATCGGTGTCGCGCACGCTGGCCCGCACGATGCCCGCAAAGGCCTGCAGCGCCCGGTCGCCCGTGGCGTGGCCATGGGTGTCGTTGACGCGCTTGAAGTGGTCAATGTCCAGCTGGGCCAGCAGCAGGGGGCGGCCGTTGCGCAGGTTGCGGCGGCGTTCCAGCTCCATCAGGTCCTGCATGGCGCGGCGGTTGGGCAGGGCGGTCAGCTCGTCGCGGGTGGCCAGATCGCGGTTGACGGCGAGCGCCTGGGCCAGCGCCTCGCGCTGCTCCTGCAGCCGCGCGCGGATACGCTGGATGCGCAGGTTCAGCGCAATGCTGCCCCCCAGCACGATCAGCACCATGAGCGCATAGGCGGTATCCAGGTAGCCAAACGGGCTGGCGTTAAAACGCGTGGTGGCCGCCACCGCACAGCCGAAGGCCAGCAGTGCATACACGCCGATGCCGATCACCTCGGCCACGGTCAGGCCAAAGGTGCCAAAGAACAGGATCATGGCCAGCACGGCGGGCACCACGCCCCGCGCGTCGCCCGCCAGCACATAAGCCACGGCGCCGCTGGTGATGGTCCAGACCATCTGGGGCACGGTGAGTGAGGGGTCGCTGAGCCGCGCGGTCTCGCCCGAACGGATGAACGCGGTCATCACCACCATCCCGCCGACCGAGATGGCGGCCCACCATTGCACGGCAACGGCGTTCACTGCGCTGCTCGCCGTTGCCACCATCAGCATGACGCCCGCACTGCTGGTCATGAGCACCAGCGCGAGCAACGCCATGGCCACCAGCGTGCGCCGCCGACGGTCGGTGGAGAGAACCACGTCCCGAATGCGGTGCCAGCGGGAAGGTGTGCGCAAGGTGGGTGCTCCTGCCCGGGCGGTCGGGTGGCGTGTGGATGGGTGGGGCTGCGCTGCGGCGTGCAACGGGGCCTGGCCGTGCGCTTTTCATTCTAGGAGGGTCATCGCCCGGCGTACAGCCCTGCCCAGGCGCGGCCTGGGGTTTCGCCGAAGGACCCTGACCCCGTTAAGGATGTCCTGCATAACCCTCGCGAGTCGGTGGTAGTGCGGATCGGGATGGGGCGCAAGGCGTCTTCTGGCAGCCAATAGCCGGGCTATTGGCAAGAAAAGCAACGCAGCGAACCGCCCGAGGCCGCGCTATCACAGACCGCAGGGAGTTATGCAGGTCATCCTTAAAGAAGCGTGAGTGCCGCCAAGGCGGCCAGCGGTGCGGTCTCGGCGCGCAGCACACGGGGGCCCAGCGTGATCGGGGCAAAGCTGTGTTGCAGTGCCAGGTCTTCCTCGGTGCTGGAGAGCCCGCCTTCGGGGCCGGAGAGAAACACCACGGGCCCGGCCGGGCCCGCCGCCGTGTGCAGCGGCGCCGTGCCCGCGCGCAGCGACAGCAGCAGGCGCTGCACTGTGGTGGCCTCGGCCTGGGCGCGTACCCAGCCGGCCAGGTCCACGGCGTTGTGCACCACGGGCACGCGGTTGCGGCCGCACTGCTCGCAGGCGGCCACGGCCACGGCCTGCCAGTGGGCGATTTTTTTCTCGGCCCGCTCGCCTTTGAGCTTGAGCACGCTGCGCTCGGCCACCAGGGGCGTGATGCTCGCCACGCCCAGCTCGGTGGCTTTCTCCACCAGCCAGTCCATGCGTTCGTTGGCGGTGATACCGGCCAGCAGGTGCACGGCACGCGGGGCTTCACGTTCGGTGGCATGGTGGGCGCCCACCACCACACGCACGTCACTGCGGCCCATCTTCAGTATGGTGGCGTCGAATTCGCCGCCCGGGTCGCTCTCGGCTTGCCCGCCGTGGAACAGCGTGATGGTGTCGCCCGGCTGCAGGCGCAGCACCTGCACGTGGCGCGCAGCGCCGGGGGGCAGGTCTAGCTCGGCGCCGGTGGCCAGAAGGGCCGGGCAATGGAAACGGGGCATTTGCTACTTAATTTATAGCTACTTGCGCTTGATAGACAAGCGCTAGAGCCTAGTTTTATTCTGTTTTACTGTGTGCGCCCAGTCGCGCCGCTACATCCGGCCGTAGGCAAAGCCCACCACCGGCTCGGTACCTTCGATCTGGTCGAGCATCTTGAGCAGCGGCCCCAGCTGCCGGTAGCGGTTGGCCGTGGCGCGGATGTAGGCCATGAAACGCGGCGCATCGGCCAGGTACTTGGGCTTGCCGTCGCGCAGGGTCAGGCGCGCAAAGATGCCGGCGACCTTGAGGTGGCGCTGCAGGCCCATCCATTCCACGGCACGGTAGAACTCGCCGAAGTCATCGCCCCAGCCGCTGGCGCTGCGGGCCCCCAGCAGTCCGGCCTTGCGCGCCTTCTCCCAGTAACGCACCGTAATGTCGATGACAAATTCCTCTTCCCAGCTGATGAACGCATCGCGCAGCAGGCTGGCAATGTCGTAGGTGATAGGGCCGTAGACGGCGTCCTGGAAGTCCAGCACCCCCAGGGGCGCGCCCTGTTCGGTGGGGGCCATCAGGTTCCGGGTCATGAAATCGCGGTGCACATAGACCTGGGGGGCGGCCAGGTTGTGGGCGACGATGGCATCAAAGGCGCTGGCCAGCGTGGCCTGCTGCTTGTCGTCCAGCGTGACGCTGCGGTGCCTGGCCAGGTACCAGTCGGGGAACAGCGCCAGTTCGCGGCGCAGCAGCGCCTCGTCATAGGCCGGCAGCACGCCGGGCTGGGAGGCTTTTTGCCAGTCCAGCAGCACATCGGTGGCCTGCTGGTACCAGGCGTAGGCGTCCTGCGGCTTTTCGGGGTTCAGCAGCTCGATCAGCGTCTGGTGGCCCAGGTCGGACAGCAGCATGAAGCCGCCGGGCTCGTCCCAGGCCAGGATTTGCGGCACGTTCAGGCCCGCAGCGGCCATCAGGCCCTGCACCTGCACGAAGGGCTTGCAGTTTTCCTTGTCCGGCGGCGCATCCATCACGATGCGGCTGCTGCCCATGGCGCTGTCGATGCGCAGGTAGCGCCGAAAGCTCGCGTCCGCCGAGGCGGGGCGCAGCGTGGCGGGCAGTAGCTGGTGCGGGCCCACCAGGGGCGCCAGCCAGGCCTCGAAGGCTGTCTGGCGGGCCGCATCGGGCCAGGCCACGGTGGAAGTTGCGGGGGGTGCCACGGCCGTGCCCGGGGGCGGGCAGGCGGGAGAAGGGGAAGATGGGTGGCTCATGGATAATCCGATTTTACAAACCCGCTCCCCCCAGGCTCTGAGGTGGGCGGGTTCCTCCTTCTTTGATCCGCCCCTGCCCACCGCCCCACGTGCCACGCTGCAAGCCCCCCACCGTGCAGACATCCTCCCTCCGGCCCCGGCCCGCCAAGGCGAAGCCCGAGCGGCTGCGCGCTCCCGTACCCCGGGCCCTGGCTTATGGCGTGGCGCTGGCCTGGTGCGGTCTGCCGCTCTCTGTGCTGGCGCAGGCGCCTGACGCCGCCCCGCCTGCTAGCGCTTGGGATGCACCTCCTGCGCTGCGCACCTCGCCCCTGCTTCAGGAAAAGATTCCCGAGGCGGTCCGGCCCCAGCTCCCCGTTTTTGTGACGGGGGACCGGATCAGCGGCCAGACCGACCTGAACGCCGTCATCGAAGGCAATGCCGAATTGCGCCGGGGCGACACCGTGATCCGTGCCGACCGCCTGGACTACAACGTGCCCGAAGACCTGGCCAAGGCCAACGGCAAGGTGCGCATCAACCGCGCGGGCAACGTGTACGAAGGCACGGCGCTGGAGCTGCGGGTGGATGCTTTTGAGGGTTTCTTCAGCGACGCGCGCTACCAATTTTTGGCCACCCACGCGCACGGCGACGCCACGCGCGTGGATTTCATCGACCGCGACCGTGCCGTGGTGCACAACGCCACCTACACCACCTGCGAGCGCGGCAATGAGGAAAGCTGGCAGCCCGACTGGGTGCTGCGCGCCGCCACCATTCGCATCGACAACGAGGAAGAGGTCGGCACCGCCGAAGACGCGGTGCTGGAGTTCAAGGGCGTCTCTGTGCTGCCCATTCCGTACATCACCTTCCCGCTGTCGGACAAGCGCAAGTCCGGCCTGCTGCCGCCCACCATCGGGCTGGACAGCCGCGACGGGGTGGCGTACATCCAGCCCTACTACTGGAACATCGCACCCAACCGCGACGCCACGCTGCGCGCGGCACTCATGACCAAGCGCGGCGCCAACCTGGGCGGCGAATTCCGTTACCTGGAGCCCAGCTACACCGGCCAGATCAGCGCCGATGTCATGCCCACCGACCGCCTGCGCGACCGCATGCGCTGGAGCTTTTCGGGCCAGCACCAAGGCGCCTTTGACACGCCGATGGGCGGGCTGGGGCTCAATCTGAACGTCAACCGCGTGAGCGACGACAACTACTGGCGCGACTTTGGCCGGGCGTCCGACCTGCTGCGCCAGCGCCTGCTGCCGGGCGACGCCACGCTGTCGTGGGCGCGCAATGACATGTCCGCCAGCGTGCGCACCCTCAAGTGGCAGACCTTGCAGGACGTGACCTCGCCCATCGTGCCGCCGTATGACCGGCTGCCCCAGTTGCAGTGGCGCTATGCACCGTCGCAGCTGGGTGGCGGGCTCGATGCCAGCGTGGAGCTGGACACCACCCGCTTCCAGGCCGCCCGCGAGCTGACAGGCCAGCCCAATGCCAACCGCAGCTATGCGATGGCGCAGATCAGCCGGCCGTTTCTGGCGCCCGGTGGCTTCGTGACCCCACGCCTGCAATTGCACGCCACGCAGTACCAGTTTGACTCGGCGCTATCCAACGGGCAGCGTTCAGCCAACCGCACCCTGCCCACCTTCAGCCTGGACAGCGGGCTGGTGTTCGAACGCGATGCCGCCTACTTTGGCCGCGCCTTTTTGCAGACGCTGGAGCCGCGCGCGTTCTACACCTACACGCCTTACCGTGACCAGAGCATGCTGCCCGTGTACGACACGGCGGCCAATGATTTCAACTTCGCCACCATCTACACCGAGAACGCTTTCGGCGGTAACGACCGGCTGGCCGACAACAACCTGCTCACCTTGGGCGTGACCACCCGGCTGCTGGACCCGAACACGGGCGCCGAGGCCGCGCGCTTTGGCATTGCCCAGCGGCTGCGGTTCTCGGACCAGAAGGTCACCTTGCCCGGCGGTACCCCCGTGAGCGAGCGTCTGTCGGACCTGTTGCTGGGCGCGGGTATCAGCTGGACGCCCCAGTGGGGCTTTGACTCCACCGTGCAGTACAACCCCAAGACGGGGCGCTCTATCCGCTCGACCATCGGCGCGCGCTACAGCCCCGGCAATTACCGCACCGTGAGCGCGGCCTACCGCCTGCAGCGTGGCACCAGCGAGCAGATCGACATCGGCTGGCAGTGGCCACTCAACGACCTGTGGGGCGACAAGGGCAAAGACCTGGGCGCAGGCCGTGGCCAGGGCGGCGGGCGCTGGTACAGCGTAGGCCGTCTGAACTACAGCCTGCAGGACCGCAAGCTGGTGGACACCGTGGTCGGCCTGGAGTACGACAGCTGCTGCTGGATTGGCCGTGTGGTGCTGGAGCGCCTGCAAAGCAGCGTGACCACCTCCAACACCCGCCTGCTGTTCCAGATCGAGTTCGTCGGCTTTTCGCGCCTGAGCCTGGGCTCCAGCCCCCTGGACACCTTCAAGCAGAATGTGCCGCGTTACCAGAACCTGCGCGAGCAGGTCACAACGCCCAGCCGTTTCAGCAACTACGACTAACGCCCAACGCTCCTACGCTTAACGCCATGAATCACCGTGTCATTGCACTGGCCATTGCCACCCTGGCTTCCCTGCTCTCCCAGGGCGCCCTGGCCCAAGGGCTGCGCCCTTCCGGCGCACCGTCGGGCAAAGGGCTGACGGCGCGCCCGGCGGCCGCACCATCGATCACGCTGCCTGCAGAAACGGCGAGTGGTAGCAGCAGCTCGGCACCCCGGCAGGCGGATTTCATTGTCGCCGTGGTCAATTCCGAGCCCGTGACCAACAACGAGGTCCGCGCGCGCCTGGCCCGCGCCGAAGCCCAGCTGGCCCAGCAAGGGGGTGCCATGCCGCCCCGGGAGCTGCTGGCGCGCGAGGTGCTGGAGCGCATCATCCTGGAGCGCGCACAGCTGCAGCAAGCCAAGGAATCGGGCCTCAAGGTGGATGACTACGCCGTGTCGCAGGCCGAACAGGGCGTGGCCCGCCAGAACAACATGTCGGTCGATGACCTCTACCGCCGCCTGGCGCGGGACGGCATGGGCAAGGAGCGCTTCCGCGAGGAATTGCGCAACCAGTTGCTGCTGCAGCGCCTGCGCGAGCGCGAGGTGGAGGCGCGCGTGAAAGTCACCGACCTGGACATCGACCAGTACCTGCGCGAGCAGCAAAAGGGCAACGATGTCGCTTCGATGGAGATCAACCTGGGCCATGTGCTGGTGCTGGTGCCCGAGAACGCGAGCCCCGTGCAGGTGGCGGAGCGCCAGGCACGCGCCCAGCGCGCGGCCGACAAGGTGCGCGCGGGGGAAGACTTTGCGGCCGTGGCCCGCGAGTTTTCGGACGCGCCCGAGGGGCAGCGTGCGGGCGGCCAGCTGGGCCTGCGCCCGGCCGACCGGTATCCCGAGCTGTTTGTGAACTCCACGCTGGGCCTGCCCGTAGGCAGCATCGTCGGGCCCGTGCGCTCGCCAGCGGGCTTCCACGTGCTCAAGGTGATCGAGCGAGTCACGGCTGGCGTGCCCACCACGGTGGTGCAAAACCATGCCCGCCACATCCTGCTGCGCACGGGGCCGCAACTTTCCGAAAGCGCCGCCGCCGCTCGCCTGGCCGACTACCGCCGCCGTGTGCAGATGGGGCAGGCCGATTTTGCGGCGCTGGCCCGCGAGCACTCGCAGGACGGTAGCTCCAAGGAAGGTGGCGACTTGGGCTGGGCCACCCCCGGCCGCTATGTGCCCGAGTTCGAGCAGGCCCTGAACGCCCTCAAGCCCGGCGACATCAGCGAACCCGTGGTTTCGCGTTTCGGCGTGCACCTGATCCAGCTGCTGGAGCGCCGCGAGGCCAAGCTCACCCAGCGCGAGCAGCGCGACATGGCGCGCGACACCGTGCGCGAGAAGAAACTGGACGAGGCCTACGCCACCTGGGCGCAGGAGCTGCGCGGACGCGCGTATGTCGAATACCGCGAGCCACCGCAGTGACCGATCGATGATCAGACAGGTAAGCACGCGTTGAAACACATCCCCCGCAAGCGCTTCGGGCAGCATTTTCTGTCCGACAAGGCCATCATCGAAGACATCGTGCAGGCCATTGCACCCCAGCCGGGCCAGCCCATGGTTGAGATCGGGCCGGGCCTCGCGGCGCTGACCCAGCCCCTGGTCGAGCGTCTGGGGCGCCTCACGGTCATCGAGCTGGACCGCGATCTGGCCTTGCGCCTGCGGCTGCACGGTCAGCTGGAAGTGATCGAGTCCGACGTGCTCAAGGTGGACTTCACCGCGCTGGCACTGGCCATGCGCGAGAAAGCCGCGTTGCCCGACCTCAAGCTGCGCGTGGTGGGCAACCTGCCCTACAACATCTCCACGCCCATCCTGTTCCACTTGCTGGACCATGTGCAAGTCATCGAAGACCAGCACTTCATGCTGCAAAAGGAAGTGATCGACCGCATGGTGGCCAAGCCTGCCACCAGCGACTATGGGCGCCTGTCAGTCATGCTGCAGTGGCGCTACGCCATGGAAAACGTGCTGTTCGTGCCGCCTGAGAGCTTTGACCCACCCCCACGCGTGGACAGCGCCGTCGTGCGCATGGTGCCGCACGCAGAGCCTGCGCCTTTGTCGGTGCCCCTGCTGGAAGAACTGGTGCAGGTCGCCTTCAGCCAGCGCCGCAAGCTGCTGCGCCACACCCTGGGCCGCTGGCTCGAAGCGCGCCAGTTCGCCGGCACCTTCGACACCCAGCGCCGCGCCGAGGAAGTGCCGGTGAGCGAGTTTGTCGCTCTGGCGCAGGAATGCTCATAAATTAATAGCTGCTAGCGCTTGATGCATAAGCGCTAGTGCCTGATTTGGCTGCAAAGCGTCAACAACTGGCGCGCCCCAGGCGAGAGATGCCAAGCAAGGGCCGCCCCGCCGCGAGGGCATCGTCCCCCTTCCCGAATGGCGCAGCAATTCGAGAGAAGGGGGAAGGCGCGCAGCGCCTCAGGGGGATGTACCGAATTCAGGCCGCGCTCAGCCAGTAACCCGCGTTGAAAGGGCTGCTCATGCGCAGCGCCATCGGGGAGACATCGACAAGCTTGTCGGTCGGCATTTTTTCGGCGGAATCCGTGCCGATTTCAATGCCCTCGACACCTTGTTGGGTGCCGGTAGCCTCGTTCGCCCGTTCTGCTTGGCTGGTGGATGCAGAACGGGCTACAGAAAAGAATAGAAACACCGGAACGGTATCTTGCGGTCGCCCCAGTAGTCGGCGGCGTCGCGGAAGATATCGAGCAGTTGTTCACGCGCTTCCTTGTCGAACTTGCCCGTGGCGGGGATCTGCTCCAGCACCACGATGAAACCAGGCTGCGGGCCCGATTTATGCAAGGGATCCGTCATGCAGTCGTACAACGCATCAAAGTTCTTGCCGAAGTGCGACGGGAAGGTGAATTGCCCGGCAATCAGGTCCAGCACATCCTGCTTGGACTGCGCGTGGGCCAGGTTGGCGTACAAGAAATGGTGACCCATGGAGGTGGCCGCATCCTGCAGGTCCTGCACGCGGAAAGCGCGAATGGACTGCACGATGTTGGTGCGCACGCCACGCAGTGGCGTTTCCAGGTCTTTACGAAGTGGCGTCTGCATCTCCGCTACTCTTTCTTTTTAAAGTCCACAAACTTCTGGCATTTCGCAGGGCTGCGGGATGCAGCCTGCGGGTGGGGGATTCAAGGGGGCGCGCTTACCGCTGCCAGCGTATCTCTGGCCTGCGTGCAGCGCAACGGGGGTCACTCGACGATCTCGCGAAAACTGGCGTAGTGATCGCTGGTGTAGTAGCAGGCGTCCGGAACCCGGGGCTTGCCGCCACACACAATGCGCCGGGCTCCCCGGTTGCGCGATCCTGGTGTTCTGACGGTGTACTCACGGTAGTAGCCCCGCTTGTGGGCGGGCAACAGCCGCTCGCGATTGCCAAAAACTGTTCCGTCCTTGTCATACGGAAAGGGCCCTCCTTCACGGATCAGCGCATACGTCGCTCGCCCTTGGGGCGGCAACTCGGCCAATGCGATAGGGGGGATGGAGCCGTCGGTGGACGGGGAGTTCCGGGCATGCCCCGCTACCGGGGACAACACGAACGCAACACCCAAAACACACAAAAACCCTGCTTTGCGCGCCCGGGTGGCTACAGCCTTCAGCATCAACGAACCTTTCAGAAACTACGGGTTAACCCGAAATTTCGAGCCGCTAGTGTCGCTCAACGGCCCCCAAAAAGCAAGCGTCTGCACAAAGATTGGGCAGACGCTGAAGGGAGAAGTAAGCTCTTTAAGTTAGCGCTTGCTATCAATTCTTGGCTTATCTTGAAACGTTGGCATCGGCCACGGTAAGTGCTGTCATGTTCACAATGCGGCGCACGGTGGCGCTGGGCGTCAGGATATGGACCGGCTTGGCCGCGCCCAGCAGCACGGGGCCGATGGCGATGCCGCCGCCCGCGGCGGTCTTGAGCAGGTTGTAGGCAATGTTGGCAGCATCGATGTTGGGGAATACCAGCAGGTTGGCGTCACCCGTCAGCTCGCTGCTGGGCATGACGGCCGCGCGGGCCTTGCCATCCAGTGCCACGTCGCCATGCATTTCGCCGTCCACTTCCAGCCAGGGGGCCTGCTGGCGCAGCAGCTCCAGTGTCTGGCGCATTTTGACGGCGCTGGGGTGGTTGCTGGTGCCAAAGTTGGAGTGCGACAGCAGCGCGGCCTTGGGCTTGACGCCAAAGCGCATCATTTCCTCGGCAGCCAGTGCGGTGATCTCCGCCAGCTCGGTGGGCGTCGGGTCATAGTTGACGTGGGTGTCCACCAGGAACACCTGGCGCCCGGGCAGCATCAGGCCGTTCATGCAGGCGTACACCGGCACGTCCTGTGCCGTGCTGTCCGCGCCGCCCGCGTGTTTGCCAATCACCTGGTCGATGTACATCAGGTGGTTGGCGGTGGTGCCCCAGGTACCGCAGATCAGGCCGTCCACCTCGCCCTTGTGCAGCATCATGGCGCCGATGAGCGTGAGGCGCCGGCGCATTTCGATCTTGGCGACCTGCTGGGTGATGCCCTTGCGCTCGGTCATGCGGTGGTAGGTCTGCCAGAAGTCGCGGTAGCGGTGGTCGAAGTCGGTGTTGACCACGTCGTAGTCCACGCCTTCCTTCAGGCGCAGGCCAAACTTTTCGATGCGCTGGGCAATGATGGCGGGGCGGCCGATCAGCGTCGGGCGGGCCACCTTCTCGTCCACCACGATCTGCGCGGCGCGCAGCACGCGTTCTTCCTCACCCTCGGCGTAGGCCACGCGCTTTTTGGCGGCGGTGCGTGCTGCGTCGAAGATGGGTTTCATCGTCGTGCCGGAGGCGTAGACAAAGGTCTGCAGCCGGTCGCGGTACGCGTCCATGTCGGCGATGGGGCGCTGGGCTACGCCGCTGTCCATGGCCGCCTGGGCCACGGCCGGTGCAATCTTCATCATCAGCCGCGGGTCGAACGGCTTGGGAATCAGGTATTCGGGGCCGAATGACAGCTTCTCGCCCACATAGGCTGCGGCCACCACTTCGCTCTGCTCGGCCTGGGCCAGCTCGGCGATGGCGTGCACGGCCGCGATTTCCATCTCATCGGTGATGGTAGTGGCGCCGCAGTCGAGTGCGCCGCGGAAGATATACGGGAAGCACAGGACGTTGTTGACCTGGTTCGGGTAGTCCGAACGCCCCGTGGCCATGATGATGTCGCTGCGCACGCTGTGCGCCAGCTCGGGCGTGATTTCGGGGTTGGGGTTGGCCAGGGCGAAGATCACCGGGCGCTCGGCCATGGTGGCCACCATTTCGGGCTTGAGTACATTGCCCGCCGACAGGCCCAGGAACACGTCCGCCCCCACCATCACCTCGGCCAGCTTGCGCGCGTCGGTCTTTTGCATGAACTGGCGCTTGTCGTCATCCATCAGCTCTTCGCGGCCCTCGTAGACCACACCAGCCAGATCGGTGACAAACACATTCTTGCGCTGCAAACCCACCTTGAGCAACAGGTTCAGGCAGGCCAGCGCCGCTGCACCCGCGCCGCTGGTGACCAGCTTCACCTCCTCGATCTTCTTGCCCGCCACCTTCAGCGCATTCACGATGGCCGCCGCCACCGTGATGGCCGTGCCGTGCTGGTCGTCGTGGAAGACCGGAATCTTCATGCGCTTGCGCAGCTCGCGCTCCACGTAGAAGCAATCGGGGGCCTTGATGTCTTCGAGGTTGATGGCGCCGAAGGTCGGCTCCAGCGCGGCGATCACTTCCACCAGCTTTTTGGGGTCTTTTTCGTCGATCTCGATGTCGAACACATCCACGCCGGCGAATTTCTTGAACAGAACGCCCTTGCCTTCCATCACAGGCTTGGAGGCCAGCGCGCCGATGTCGCCCAGGCCCAGCACGGCGGTGCCGTTGGTGATGACGGCTACCAGATTGCCGCGCGAGGTGTAGCGGAAGGCATTGGCCGGGTCCTTGACGATTTCTTCGCAAGGTGCAGCCACACCGGGCGAGTAGGCCAACGCCAGGTCATGCTGGTTGACCATCTGCTTGGTGGCGGCAATGGCGATCTTGCCGGGCTTGGGAAACTCGTGGTACTCGAGAGCGGCACGGCGCAACTGGGCGCGCTTGTCGGAATCGTTGTTGTTCTGGGCCGTGGTGTTTTCGGGCATTCAATTGTCTCCAGCTTGGGGTGTCAATGCCACGCCGGTTCAAGCAGGTCCGGCGCAGGTTGTCAGCTTTCGTAAGGGTGGGCGATTGTAGGCCGCGTTCGGTAAAAACCCTAGTAAGCGAATCTGCTTACATGGGAAATTCAGCTTTGCCGTCTGGGTTGGAATGCGGCGGATCGCTCCAGCGCGAAGTGCAACCTTTATGCAACCGCTGCCGAAGTGGCCTGGAGCTCCGCTTCGAGCCCGTCCGGCCTGGAGCTTCGAGCTGCGAAGCTGTGGGCTTCACCACAATCGTTCCCAGCCAGGGCTGTTTTGCGGTCAGCGCAGTCCATGGCCGAGATACGGAAAAAAGACCGCAGAAATGGACTGCAGCGGTCCTTCTGTCATCGACGGTTTTCAGTCCGTTTCCAGCTCCAGCGGGCAACAGATCGAAGCGGGCGCTATCGTTAGCGGTGCTTCCCATGGGGGCAAGCTGTTAGCCAAACAGCGCCTCATAGCGGGCGATGTTCGGCGAGCGCGTATCCGGCATGCTGGGCACCAGCATCCACTGCACACTTCCCAATTGCGGGTGGCTCAGGGTGTACGTTGCCTGAGAAAGCCTTGGAACATCTGGTCCATGAAATAGCAGTGTGAACGGTGTCCGAAATTGCTCTGGCAAATGGCCGCGCGCCCGTTCGGTAGCTTCTACCAAAACCAGCTCCACAGGGCCATGCTCTGTCAGTGCGACGAAGGGACTGCCCACCAGGGTGTTGACGGATTCAAAAGTGGTGCTCATCGATGGCGTGTGTTGAGGGATCACAAAAGGGTTGGATACAGGCCATTGAGTTGCCAGAATGGGCTGGTATCCACGACCCACTCAACATCCTACAGCCGAGAATCCACTGTGTATTTGCTATCTGAACCATTCGCCCTGCGTGAGAGGGCCGACGACGATCAGCCTTTTCTGCTGGAACTCTATCTATCTACCCGCGATGACCTCCAGCAGGCCATCCCCGACCTCGCGATGCTCCAGCAGTTGATAGCCATGCAGTTCAATGCACAGGAGACCGGCTACCGCCACCAGTTCCCCTTGGCCCGCCAGTTGGTACTGCTGCGTTCCGGCCAGCCAATAGGGCGCATGGTGGTAGACGCCTCACCCGAACAATTGCGTCTGGTGGATATCGCCATTGCGCCGCCAGCTCGCCGCAGCGGCGCTGCAATGGCTGCGTTGGCTGCGCTGCAGCGCCATGCAGCAGCGCAGGGCCTGCCACTGTGTCTGGCGGTAGGGCGATACAACGGTCCAGCGCAGTGTCTGTATCAAAAATGCGGATTCACTTCCGTGACCGAAGACGATCTGTTCGTACAGATGATCTGGAGAAGCACTTCGCAGTGAGACCTGCCAGCGCAATCGCTCCGTTGTTGAAGCCATCTTCGACGGGGGAATGAAATGTGCCTGACCGCGTAGCGCTTGAAGGCAACGCCATCCGTGGGGCGGTTCCTGCATCGCCAACGGGGACACACTGCAAGTAGATCACGGTGCCGGGGGCCGCAGAACAAGCTGCGGCGCTTGCTGGCCACCTGGCTGCAGACAATCCATGCCCCAGACCAGGTGCCCCAGTGCAGCTATGCGACAGCCGCACAGGTGCCCACGCCGCACGCAGCGACCGCAGCGACCGCAGCGCTGCTTGCGCGAGACCGTCCAACGATCTCAGTTGCGCGATGGGAAGATGCCTTCCATGCAAATGATGTAGTTGAGGCCCAGATACGGCTGCATGTTGGACACCATGGCAGTGGTCGTCACGGGGGCGGCCAACGGCTGTCCGCCGGTATTGGCGCCCACCGTCACCGCGCCTGTGCCACCAATGGCGGTGCTGACGCCGCCCAGGTTGACAGGACCCGTTGCGGTCGGTGAGTAGATGGACGCGCTGCTCGGTCCACTCGGCGATGCGCTGAGGAAAGAGCCATTGGCGGGAGTCGTGCTGGTGCCCGTGGTGCCCGTGGACGCCTGCAAATGCGTTGTGCCCGTGAGCCCTGCGGGGTCGAAGGTGGCCGGGTGCGTGTGCGGTGGCAGATTCGAGGCATTGAGTGTCACCGTCGCCGAGCCTGTGCCAATCACAGTGTTGGTGTTGGTACCCGCCTTCTCGCCTTGTGCGATGGGGGTCAATCCTGGTCCAGCGGCTTGTGATCCGACGGGAACCCTGCCCCGCAAATCCGGCAGGCCGAAGGTGTTCACGCCATCCCCTCCGTACGTGGTTCCCAGCAAGGCGAACATGGCTGAGTTTTGCTGAATAGGAACCGTCTGTCCGTTGCAGAACGCCCAGCCGCGCGGCGCGTAGTTGAACCCGACCGGCATGATCATCCCCATAAATGCTTCCATGAGTTCTCCTCCATTAGTGAGTGATAGGCTCAGGAATACTATGACGGCAACACGGGAGCGGTCAACGAATATGCTGCAAGAGGCATTTCACACACGCGAACGCACTCCCCGGCCTGTCTGTCAACCCCTCGGGGGGACTTTGAACGGGCCCTGGGCGCGCGCTGCGCTCTATCGGCTGCTCGGAAAGCTGAACACCGCGCCCTCGCGCACACCGGCGCTGGGCCAGCGCTGGGTGATGGTCTTGCGCTTGGTGTAGAAGCGCACGGCGTCGGGGCCGTAGGCGTGCAGGTCGCCGAACAGCGAACGCTTCCAGCCGCCGAACGAGTGGTAAGCCACCGGCACGGGCAGGGGCACGTTCACGCCCACCATGCCCACCTGGATGTGGTCGGTGAAGTAGCGGGCGGCCTCGCCGTCGCGCGTGAAAATGCAGGTGCCGTTGCCGTATTCGTGGTCGTTGATGAGCTGCATGGCTTCCTGCAGCGTCTTCACGCGCACCACACCGAGCACGGGGCCGAAGATCTCTTCCTGGTAGATCTTCATGCCGGGCTTGACGTTGTCGAACAGGCACGCGCCCAGGAAGTAGCCTTCCTCATGGCCCGCAACCTTCACGCCGCGGCCATCGACCACCAGCGTGGCACCCTCTGCCACGCCCTGGTCGACATAGCCCTTCACCTTCTCGAAGTGCGGCTTCGTGACCAGCGGGCCCATGTCGTTGCTGTTGTCGGTGCCGGGGCCGACCTTCATCTTGGCGATCTCGGTCTTCAGGCCCGCGATCACGGCGTCGCCCACTTCGTCGCCCACGGCCACCAGCAGCGGGATGGCCATGCAGCGCTCGCCGCACGATCCGTAGGCCGCGCCCATCAGGGCGCTCACGGCGTTGTCCACATCCGCGTCGGGCATGAGCACGGCGTGGTTCTTGGCGCCGCCCAGGGCCTGCACGCGCTTGCCGTGCTTGCAGCCTTCGCTGTAGATGTATTCGGCAATGGGGGTGGAGCCGACAAAGCTCACGGCCTTCACGCGCGGGTCCTGCAGCAGAGTGTCCACGGCCAGCTTGTCGCCGTTGACGACGTTCAGCACGCCGGGCGGCAGGCCCGCTTCCAGCGCCAGCTGGGCGATGAACAGCGTGGAGGAGGGATCGCGCTCCGAAGGCTTGAGCACAAAGGTGTTGCCACACGCCACGGCCATGGGCCACATCCACAGCGGCACCATCGCCGGGAAGTTGAAGGGCGTGATGCCTGCGGTGACGCCCAGCGCCTGGAACTCACTCCACGAGTCGATGCTGGGGCCCACGTTGCGGCTGTGCTCGCCCTTGAGCAGCTCGGGCGCGTAGCTCGCGTATTCGACGTTTTCAATGCCACGCTGCAGCTCACCGTGTGCATCGGCCAGCACCTTGCCGTGTTCGGCGGTGATCAGGGCGGCGATCTTGTCGGCGTTTTCTTCGAGCAGGACTTTCAGCTTGCTCATTACGCGGGCGCGCTTCAGGGGCGGCGTGTTGCGCCAGGCGGGGAAGGCGGCTTCGGCCGAAGCAATGGCGGCCTCCACAGTAGCCTTGCTGGCCAGCGCCACGCAGGTGGTCGACTGGCCCGTGGCGGGGTTGAACACCGGCTGCGTGCGCGCCGTGTCCGCAACGATCTTGCCGTCGATCAGGTGGCCGACGGTGGTGGTGACGTTCTTGTCGTGGTTCATGGCAAAAATATGGATAAAAAGTGCCGCTAGCGCTTATCTAGAAAACGCTAGCAGCTATTGAATCAGGAGTATTCCCGCTGGCGGATGAAACGGCGCGCGCCAGGCCAGCGGCCGCCGTGCAAGGGCCGGGGGTGTGTCATCACGCCGTTTCAGCCAGGGCATCGCCCAGTGCGTTGATCAGGCGGTCGATTTCGGCCTTCTCGCTGATGAAGGGCGGCGCCAGCTGGATGGTGTCGCCACCGTAGCGCACGTAAAAGCCCTTCTTCCAGCAATTCATCGCAATTTCATAGGGGCGGCGGGCCGGCTCGCCCGGCAGCGCGGCAATGGTGAAACCAGCAGCCAGCCCAAAGTTGCGGATGTCAGCCACATGCTTGGCGCCCTTCAAGCTGTGCACGGCTTGCTCGAAGTACGGCGCCAGCGCGTTCACGCGGCCGATCATGTCTTCCTTCTGCAGGATGTCGAGCGCCGCAATGCCCGCCGCGCAGGCCACAGGGTGGGCCGAGTACGTGTAGCCGTGCGCGAACTCCAGCATGTACTCCGGGCCGCCCGCCGCCATGAAGGTGTCGTAGATTTCCTTGGTGGCCACCACGCCGCCCAGCGGTTGTGCGCCGTTGGTCACCTGCTTGGCAAAGTTCAGGATGTCGGGCGTCACGCCGAAGGCTTCTGCCCCGGTCCAGGCGCCGCTGCGGCCAAAGCCGCTGATCACTTCGTCAAAAATCAGCAGGATGTTGTTCTGCGTGCAGATCTCGCGCAGGCGCTGCAGGTAGCCCACGGGCGGGATCACCACACCGGCCGAGCCCGAGAAAGGTTCCACGATCACGGCGGCAATGTTCGATGCGTCGTGCAGCGCAATGACGTCCAGCAGGCGGTCGGCCAGCTCTTTGCCCGTGGGCGGCATGCCTTTGTGGAACGAGCCAGCGGGTGGCTGGGTGTGGGGCAGGTGGTCGGCTTCGATGCCCTGGCCGAACATCTTGCGGTTGGCAACAATGCCGCCCACCGAGATGCCGCCGAAGTTCACGCCGTGGTAGCCCTTTTCGCGGCCGATCAGGCGGGTTTTGCTTGCCTGGCCCTTGTTGCGCCAGTAAGCGCGCGCCATCTTCAGCGAGGTGTCGGCCGACTCGGAGCCCGAGCCGGTGAAGAACACATAGTCCAGGCCCGCAGGCGTCAGTTCCTTGACCCGGTTGGCCAGCTCGAACGACAGCGGGTGGCCGAACTGGAAGGCGGGCGCGTAGTCCAGCTTCATCGCCTGCTTGCCAATGGCCTCGGCGATCTCGCGGCGGCCATGGCCCAGGCCCGCACACCACAGGCCCGAGAGGCCATCAAAAATCTTGCGACCGTCCGCGTCGGTGTAGTAGGCGCCGCTGCCCTCCACGATCATGCGCGGGTTGGCCTTGAACTGGCGGTTGGCCGTGTAGGGCATCCAGTGCGCGTCCAGCCATTCGGCGTCCATGCGGGGGCCTTCGGCACCAGCGGCGGGTTTTTCGATGTTGACGAAGCTCATGGGGTTCTCCAGTGCAAAGGCGGCGACAAAAGGCGGGCAACCCCAGCGGTCTGGGGCTTGACGTAGGGCATTGTTGCGCTGCCTGTTAATCTCTCCAATACTCCAATATCAATGTTTACTTGACGGTTTATGCAAGTAAAAACACCTCCACCCCACCCTTCCCCCAAACACCGCGCCGTACTGGGCCAGCTCAGCGACATGGACCTGCGCCTCTTGCAGGTCTTCAAGAGCGTGGTCGAGTGCGGCGGCATGTCGGCCGCCGAGCTGGAGCTGAACATTGGCACCAGCACCGTCAGCCGCCACATGAAGGACCTGGAGACCCGCCTGGGCCTCACCTTGTGCCGCCGGGGCCGGGCCGGTTTTGCCCTCACGGCCGAGGGGCAGCGCGTGTACGACGAGACCCTGCGCCTGCTGTCGGCCGTGGACGCCTTTCGCAGCAGCATCGACGACATCCACCGCCGCATGGGCGGGCGGCTGGAGGTGGCGGTGTTCGACAAGACGGCCAGCAACCCGGCGGCGCACATTGGCGATGCGATTGCGCTCTTTGCCAGCCAAGCGCCCGAAGTCAGCCTGCAGATGCACGTGGCGTCCATCCCGGCCATCGAGCGTGGGCTGATCGACGGCAGCTTCCACGTGGGCATCATCCCCGCGCACCGCACGTCGCAGAGCCTGGTCTACGCCGACCTGTTCACCGAAACCATGCTGCTGTACTGCGGCGCGCGCCACCCGCTGTATGGCACCGACCATGCTGCGCTCACCTGGGAATCCCTGCGCGCCTACCAGTTTGCGGGCCTGGGCTACCACTCGCCCAACATGGAGCTGAGCCACAGCACCCGCCTGCCGCGCAAGGCCACCGGGTTCGACCAGGAGTCGATTGCCACGCTGATCCTCTCAGGCCGCTACCTGGGTTTTCTGCCCGACCACTACGCCGAAGGCTTCGAGCGCCAGGGGCTCATGCAGGCCGTTCTGCCCGCACAGTTCCACTACCGCTGCCAGTTTGTGAGCGTGCTGCGCAAGTCGCCGCAACCGCCGAGGGCGGCGCAGGCGTTTGCGCAATGCCTACTGGAGGCCCATGGTTGATGGCTTGCCCGCAGCGCGGCGCAGGCACACAATGCCAACTCTTTGGCGCTTTTGAGCGGGGCACACCATGGCAACCATTTCTTCGATTGGCAGTTCCGGCCTGCAGGCCGCGCAGTTGCGGCTGGATGCCTCGGCCAACAACGTGGCCAACATGAACACCCCCAACTACCGCCGCCAGGTGGTGGCGCAGGAAGAGGCCGCCGACAGCGCTGGCGTGCGCGCCACCGTGCAGCGCCAGCAAGAGGCCGAGGGCGTGGCGCTGGAGAAGGAGGCGGTCGAGCAGATGTCGGCCACCTACGCCTTCAAGGCCAATCTGCAGACCATCAAGGCACAAGACGAAATGATGGGTTCGCTGCTCGACGTGAAGGCCTGAGTCGTTTCTCCCGCGCTCCCGACAATGCCCCGCCAGCCGGGGCATTGTTGTTTTCAGCGCCAGCGCTGGAGTGGCCTCGGGCGACCTCAGCTGGCTACAACCAGCCCGGCCAGCCGGTGAACGAGCCAGCGTTGAAAGGCCAAGCCGGTAGCGGTGCGGCTGCGCAAGGGAATGCTGTACATGGGGGCTCCTTCGTACGGGTGGTTCAGACGTTGGTTCAAACGGCCTGCAAGGCGGCTGGGCTGGGTGCCTGTGTGGCGTCGTCAGCGCCGCGCCGGGCAGCCCGGTCCCAGGCCTTTTCATGGAAGAAGAAGGCCACCGCCTGCACCGTGGGCTCCAGCAGGCTCAGTGTCAGCGAGGCCCACAGGTTGCCCGTGACGGCATAGGCCACCAGGGCGGCCACGCAGATGTGGATCACGTAGTAGCTACCCGTCTTCATCAGCATGGTTTTGTTTTGGCGGGCAGCGCGGCGGATGTGGGACATGGCGGACTCCTTTTCACTTCTTCATCAGGGCCTGCCGTGGTGAGCAGGGATGTTGAAATGGTAGTAATTCTCAATAGCGTTGGCTAATTGATCATCACTAAGCCGGAGATAGCCACTATCAAGCGGCCATGCATCCCGGTCGGGCGGCGCCATGCCAACCAAACTGGTTCAGCGCGTGAACCAGTTCACCGATGGGGCTTAAAAAAAGCCGCTCCGCGCCATGCCCCCGTTGCTATGATGGCCGCTCTTTTCAACCCCCTCTTTTGCTTTGGGAGCACACATGGCCCTCATGGACTTCATCAAGAAACAGTTCATTGACATCATTCAATGGACCGAAGAGGGGGACGGCACGCTGGCCTGGCGCTTCCCCATGGCGGGCATGGAAATCCAGAACGGCGGCACGCTGGTGGTGCGCGAGTCGCAAATGGCCATCTTCGTGAACGAAGGCCAGGTGGCCGACGTGTTTGGTCCCGGCACCTACAAGCTCACCACGCAGACGCTGCCGGTGCTCACGTACCTGAAGAACTGGGACAAGCTCTTTGAGTCCCCCTTCAAGAGCGATGTGTACTTCTTCAGCACACGCCAGCAGATCGACCAGAAGTGGGGCACACCCCAGCCCATCACGATCCGCGACAAGGACTTCGGCGCCGTGCGCCTGCGCGCGTTCGGCAACTACGCCTTCCGCATTGCCGACCCCAAGGCTTTCCACACCGAAATCTCGGGCACGCGCGAGTCCTACCCCGTGGCCGACCTGGAAGGCCAGTTGCGCGGCCTGGTGCTGCAGAACATCAGCAACGCCATTGCGGGCAGCGGCCTGCCGTTTCTGGACCTGGCGGCCAACCAGGTGATGTTTGCGGAGGCGATGGTCAAGGAACTGGCGCCCATCTTTGCCAAGCTGGGCATCTTGATCGAATCTCTCACGGTGCAGAACGTCTCGCTGCCCGAAGAGCTGCAAAAGATCCTCGACCAGAAGATCGGCATGGGCATGGTGGGCAACGACATGGCCAAATTCATGCAGTACCAGACGGCGCAGGCCATCCCCAAGTTCGCCGAAGCCAGTGGCGGTGGTGGCGGCATTGCGGGCGATGCGATGGGCCTCGGCGCGGGCGTGGCGCTGGGCCAGGTGCTGGCGCAAAACCTGCAGCAGGGCCTGCAGACCCCGGTGGCTCCCGCTGCTGCTGCGGCAGCGCAGGCCGCTGCGACCCCGGTGGGTGTCAAGCCCGAAGAGGTCATGGCAACGCTGGAAAAGCTGGGCGAACTCAAGTCCAAGGGCATCCTCACGCAGGAAGAGTTCGACGCCAAGAAGGCTGAGCTGCTCAAGAAGCTGGTCTGAACCCGGTTGCTATCATAAATATAGCTGTTTGCGCTGGAGGGATAAGCGCTAGAGGCCAAAAAGGCCTCAAAGCCGTGTAGCGCGGCGCAGGCAGCAGCCCCACGATGGCCACCGACCCCACACAGCGTTACTACCGCGCGCCCTGCCCGGGCTGCGGCGCGCCGGTTGAATTCCGCAGCGCGCAGTCCACGCACGCCGTCTGCGGCTACTGCCAGAGCACCGTTGTGCGCAGCGGCGACGTGCTCACGCGCCTGGGCAAGATGGCCGAGCTGTTCGACGACCACAGCCCCCTGCAGCTCATGGCCAGCGGGCGCATCCAGCTCGAAGGCAAGGATGTGCCCTTCACCCTGGTGGGTCGCCTGCAATACAAAGGCGATGCAGGGGTCTGGACCGAATGGGCCGCCTTCCTGAACGACGGCACCCTGGCCACGCTGGGTGAGGACAACGGTGCCTATGTCTTCACGCGCCCCATCGACCCCGGCCGCGAAATGCCTGCGCCCGAGCGCTTTCGCATCGGCACCACCACCGCCATCAACGGCAAGCCCTACAGCGTGGCCTACACCGGCCAGGCATCGCTGATCTCTGCCCAGGGCGAACTGCCCAAGCTGCCCCCGCTGGGCCAGCCCTTCGGCATGGTCGAGCTGCGCAGCGCCGACGGTGAAGTGGTCAGCATCGACTACGGCCACACCCCGCCCAACGTGGAGCGCGGCAAGTCGGTACTGCTGGAAGACCTGCAGCTCCAGGGCCTCAAGGACGAATCCGCCAAGGACGAAAAAGGCCGCCAGTTCAACTGCCCGCACTGCGGCGCGCCCGTGCAGGTGAAGCTGGCGGGCACCAAAAGCATCACCTGCGGTTCCTGCGCCAGCATCATCAGCCTCGATAGCGGCGTGGGCGGCGAACTGCGCTCGGCCGAGCAGGACGAGCCCGTGCAGCCCCTCATTCCGCTGGGCAGCAAGGGCCAGCTGCAGGGTGTGCACTGGCAGGTGGTGGGTTTTCAGCACCGCATGGGCGTGGAGCCGGGCGACGACGAGCACTTTGGCTGGAGCGAATACCTGCTCTACAACCAGAAGCGCGGGTTTGCCTTCCTGGTCGATTCCGAAGAAGGCTGGAGCATGGTGCGCCCCACCACCGGTGCGCCGCAGCTCTCGTCCAACGGCCGCACCGCCACCTACATGGGCACCAAGTACGAGCTCAAGTACACCTACGAGGCCGAAACCACCTACGTGCTGGGCGAGTTCTACTGGCAGGTCACGCGGGGCCAGAAAACCAGCAACCGCGACTTTGCAAGCGCCAAGGGCCTGCTGTCGCTGGAGCAAACGCCGAACGAAGTCACCTGGTCCGCCGGTGACAAGCTGGCCAGCGACACCGTGGCCAAGGCCTTCAAGCTCGAAGACAAGGCCGATGTACTGCAGCGCGACGACCCCGGCCCCTTCACCGCCAAGTCGGGCCTGGGCTGCGGCACCATCATCCTGATTGCGATCATCATCATCATCCTGCTGATCATCCTGAGCAATTGTTCGGGGTCATCGGGCAGCGGCTACCGCAGCTCGGGCGGCTCGTTCGGCGGATACTCGTCCGGCGGAAGCCACAAGTAGGCGGGCGCTCCAAGGCGCCTGCCTGCAGACAGATCCATGAGCCCCGTCTTCACCACCCCACCACCACCCACACACCACCGTTTCAAGGAGTTCACACCATGATGGGAATCGAATGGCTCCGGCCCGCAGCCTTCCTCGGGTCCATGCTGTACGCGCTGATTGGCGTGGTCATTTTCTGGCTGTGTTTTGTCATCGTGGACAAGATCACGCCCTACGACCTGTGGCGCGAGATCGTCGAGAAACAAAACAAAGCCCTGGCTATGGTTGTGGCGGCGATGTGCCTGGGGATCAGCATCATCGTGGCGGCGGCCATTCACTGACGCACCTTGCCTGAAACGGCGCGCGCCCCTGCGGCGCGCCGGTACCTGCCTTGCAATCCGACCTGACTTCTCCTGCCTCGCCGTCCGAGGCCCCGGGCGCCACCGCCGGCCCCCGCCCCATCGAAATCGCCCTGCTCATCAGCGTGTTCGTGGTGGCCGCCTGCGGCCTGCTGTACGAGCTGGCTGCGGGCGCGCTGGCGTCGTATGTGCTGGGCGATTCGGTGCTGCAGTTTTCCACCATCATCGGCACCTACCTGTTTGCCATGGGCGTGGGCTCGTGGCTGTCGCGGTACTTCGAGCGGCAACTGCCCGCGCACTTCTTGCGCATCGAATTGCTGGTGGCGCTGATTGGCGGAGCCTTGCCTGCCACGCTGTTCCTGGCCAATGCGTACACGCCCGGCGCTTTCCGGTTTCTGCTGTACGGCATGGTGTTGATGGTGGGCACGCTGGTGGGGCTGGAGATCCCCCTGGTGATGCGCATCTTGAAGCGCAACGTGGCGCTCAAGGACCTGGTCTCGCAGGTGCTCACGTTTGACTACCTGGGCGCGCTGGCGGTGTCGATGGCGTTTCCGCTGCTCTTGGTGCCGCACCTCGGGCTCATCCGCACGGGGCTGCTGTTTGGGGTGATGAATGCGGCCGTGGCGCTGTGGGCGGTGTGGCTGTTTCGGCACGAGTTGCGGCGCCTGAAGGCGCACCTGGCAGCCTGCGTGATGGTGCTGGGCATCTTGCTGGCCGCGCTGGCGGGGGCCGAGCAGATCACCAGCGTGGCCGAAGACAAGTTCTACCAGGACCGCATCGTCTTCAGCACTGCGTCGCCCTACCAGCGCATCGTGGTCACGCAGGGGCGCGCGGGCCACCGGCTGTACCTCAATGGCAACCTGCAGTTTGCGCAGGCCGACGAGTACCGCTATCACGAGGCCCTGGTGCACCCCGCCATGGCCGCCCATGGCGCGCCCAAGAAGGTGGCGGTGCTGGGCGGCGGCGACGGCATGGCCGTGCGCGAGATTCTGAAGTACCCCTCGGTCGAATCCGTGACGCTGGTGGAGCTGGACCCGGCCATGACGAAGATCTTCAGCGAGAACCCACGCCTCGCGCAGCTCAACGGCCACGCGCTGCAGAACCCCAAGGTGAAGATCGTCAACACCGATGCATTTGGCTGGCTGCAGGATGGGTCGGACACGTTTGATGTCATCGTGGTGGACTTTCCCGATCCCACCAATTTCTCCATCGGCAAGCTCTACACCAACAGCTTTTACGCGCTGCTGGACAAGCGCCTGGCCGCCAGCGGCTACGCGGTGGTGCAGACCACTTCCCCGCTGGTGGCGCGCAAAAGCTACTGGACGGTGGCGCAGACCATCGAATCCATCGGCCTGCAGACGGCGCCCTACCACGCGCATGTACCCAGCTTTGGCGAATGGGGTTTCATCATCGCCAGCCGCAGGCCCTGGCGCCTGCCCGAGGCACTGCCAGCCGATTTGCGGTTCTTGGGTGCCGACACGCTGCCGCTGTTGTTCGACTTTCCGCTCGACATGGCGCGCGTGCCGGCCGATGTGAACCGGCTGTCGAACCAGGCGCTGGTGCACACGTACGAACGCGAGTGGGGAAAGCACTAGATGGGACACCCCCCTGAGCCGCTTCGCGTCTTCCCCCCAGGGGGACGCACCCGGTGGCCTGGCAGAGCCAGTTCCACGGGTGCGCTGGCATCGGAGCGTGCCGGTTGCGAGCGCTGCGCCCTTCAACGCTGAATCAGAGTCAGCCTCCCATGCAACGCCGCCACTTCCTTGCCACCGCTGCAGCCTCGGCCGCCACGGGCATGCTGCTGCCGGGTTGTGACCGTGCACCACGCGCGCTGGAAGGCGGCTTCACCGGCATCGACATGGCGCGGGGCCACCAGCTGCGCGACCTGCTCAAGACCGGCACCCTGCCCGCTCCCAGCGTAGTCCGCCGTGCCCAGGTCATCATCGCGGGCGGTGGCGTGGCGGGGCTCGCTGCGGCGCGGTCGCTGCGGCTGGCGGGGGTGGAGGACTTTGCGCTGCTGGAGCTGGAAGACGGTGCTGGCGGCAACAGCCGGGGCGGGGCCGTGAGCGGCATTGCCTGCCCGCTGGGCGCGCACTACCTGCCCGTGCCCGGCGACGATGCGCGCGAGGTGCAGGATCTGCTGGAAGAGCTGGGCCTGCGCCGCCGCGTGGCTGGCCGCTGGCAGTACGACGAACGCCACCTGTGCCACAGCCCGCAGGAGCGCCTGTTTTTTGACGGCGAGTGGCAAGAAGGCCTGCTGCCCGTGCACGGTGTTAGCGAAGCGACGCTGGCGCAATACCGCCGCTTTGCACAGGCGGTGGAGCGAGAGGCGAAGGCCGCGCGGTTTGCCATGCCTGCGCTCAAGCTGTTGGGGCCAAAAAAGCCTCTAGCGCCCGCCCATCAGGCTCTGGATGCCATGACTTTCAGTGCTTGGCTGGCGCAAGAGGGCCTGGATGACGAGCACCTGCTCTGGTACCTGAACTACTGCTGCCGCGACGACTACGGCGCGGGCGTGGCGCGCGTGTCGGCCTGGGCGGGCATCCACTACTTTGCCAGCCGCCACGGTTTTCACGCGCCGGGCGAGGCGGTGGATGAGGCGCGCGAAAGCGTGCTCACCTGGCCCGAAGGCAACGGCTGGATCACCCAGCGCCTGGCCGAGCCGCTTGCCAACACTGTGAATGGCGGCGGCCAGCTGCGCACCGCCACCAGCGTGCTGCGCATCACCGAAACCCGCCACGGCGTGGAGGTGGACGCCTTCAACCATGCCACTGACAGCGTGGAGCGCTGGCAGGCGCCGCGCTGCGTCGTGGCGCTGCCCGTGTTCGTGGCGGCGCGGGTGGTGCACAACCCGCCCGCTTTTTTGACCGGCGCCGCGCAGCGCCTGCAGTCGGCCCCCTGGCTGGTGGCCAACATCCACATCGACAGCCCGCTCACCGACCGCCCCGGCGCTGCCCCCGCGTGGGACAACGTGCTCTACGCCGCCCCCACCGCTGGTGGCCTGGGGTACGTGAACGCTGGGCACCAGCGGCTGGACACGGGCGCCGCGCTGGCCGGGCCCACCGTGCTCACCTACTACCAGGCGTTGGGCGATGTGCAGGGCGGCCGCCAGCAGCTGGCCACCCAGCCCTGGCAACCCTGGGCTGAGGCCGCGCTGGCCACCCTGGCCGTGCCCCACCCCGACCTGCGCCAGCGCGCCACACGCGTGGACATCACCCGCTACGGCCACGCCATGGCCATCCCGGTACCTGGCATGCAGGGCTTTTTAAGCCAAATTGGCATCCAGCGCTTATCAGGTAAGCGTAAACAGCTATCAAATGGTGAGCAATCGCCCTGGATTCCCACCCCCACCACGGCGCGGCTCGCGTTTGCGCACAGCGACTGGTCGGGCTATTCGGTGTTTGAAGAGGCCTTCACGCGCGGGCACGGTGCCGGGCTGGTGGCGGCGGGCTGAATGCCGATGGCGGGCCCCGAAGTGCACATCGACGTGGCGCTGCAGAAGCTCCACCTGATGCTGGACGGGGCCACCCTGCGCACCTACCCGGTATCCACCGCCCTGAACGGCGTGGGCGAACACAACGGCAGCGGCTGCACTCCCCGCGGTCTGCACCGCGTGCGCGCCAAGGTGGGCGCGGGCTGTGCGCCGGGCACGGTGTTTGTGGGGCGCCGTGCCACAGGCGAGATCTATTCGCCCGCGCTGGCCGCTGAGCACCCGGGGCGCGACTGGATCCTGAGCCGCATCCTGTGGCTGACGGGCTGCGAGCCTGGCGTGAACCGGGGCGGAGCGGTGGACACGCTGCGCCGCTACATCTACATCCACGGCTGCCCGGACGACTGCCCCATGGGCGTGCCGCGGTCACACGGCTGCGTGCGCATGACCAACGCGGATGTGATCGACCTGTTTGACCGGGTGGTAGCGGGCACGCGGGTGTGTATCCACAGCACCCAGACCCCCGGGCTCATGGAGGGCGCAGCACCATGACGGACAAGGCCCACCCCGGCAGCCCGCCGCCTTCGCTCGACCGGCGCTTTCTCGTGTTCCTGGGCCCCTTGGTGCTCACCAACATCCTGCAGGCGCTCACCGGCACGGTGAACCACATCTACGTGGGGCGGCTGCTGGGTGCGGGCTCGCTGGCGGCGGTGGCCTCGTTCATGCCGCTGTTCCTGCTGCTCAGTGCCTTCATCTTTGGGCTGGGCAATGGGTCGTCCATCCTGGTGGGCCAGGCCTTTGGCGCGCGCAACCACGCGCGGCTGCATGCCGTGGCGGGCACCACGCTGTGCGCCGGGGTGCTGCTGGGCCTGGTGCTGGCCGCCCTGGGGCTGTTGGCCGTGCGGCCTCTGATGCTGCTGCTGGGCACGCCGGCCGACGTGCTGCCCCAGGCGGTGGCCTATGCGCGGGGGATGATGGTGCTGTTCCCCGTGCTGTTCACCTCCATGCTCACGGCGGCGCTGCTGCGTGGCACGGGCGACACCGTCACGCCGCTGCGCGCGCTGGCGGTGTCGCTGTCGGTCACGCTGGTGTGCGCGCCGCTGTTCATCCGGGGCGTGCCTGCCCTCGGGCTGCCTGCGCTGGGCATCCTGGGTGGCGTGGCCGCGCTGCTGCTGGCCACGCTGTGCTCGCTGGGCTACACGGCCTGGCACCTGCGGCGCCGCGCGCATGTGCTGGCCCCCACGCGGGCGCTGGCCGCGCATCTGCGGCTGGACGCTGCCTTGCTGCGCACCCTGGTGCGGTTGGGCGTGCCCACGGGCCTGTTCTTCATTACCGGCTCGCTGGCCGACCTGGGCCTGCTCAGCCTGGTCAACGCGCATGGCTCGGCAGCCACGGCGGCGTGGGGGGCCGCCAGCCAGGTGATGTCGTATGTGCTGTTCCCGGCGATGGCCGTGGCCATTGCGTCGTCGGTGTTTGCGGCGCAGGCCATGGGTGCGGGCCACGGGCAGCAGCTGGCGGCCGTCACGCGCACCGGCATGCGCATGAACCTGCTCCTCACCGGCGGCCTGGCCTTGCTGATGTTTGGCGCTGCGCCCTGGGTGGTGGGCCTGTTTGTGGCCGACGCCCGCGTGATCGACATCGCCGCACGCGTGCTTCCCATCACGGTGTGGGGCGCGGTGTTTTTTGGATGGGCCAGCGTGTATTCCAGTGTGATGCGTGCCAGCGGCACGGTGCTGGCACCCACGCTCATTTCACTGGGGTGCCTGGCCTGCCTCATCGTGCCGCTGGGCTGGCTGCTGGGGCGCCAGTTTGGGCTGGTGGCCACCTGGGTGGCCTACCCCGCCACGTACCTGTGCGCCCTGGTGCTGCAGGGGCTGTACTTCCACGGGGTATGGCGGCGCCAGGCATTGCAGCGGCTGGTGTGATGCGCCAGAAATTTTCACTAAAAATGGCCCTGTCGCTTATCCATCAAGCGCAATGAGCTATGAAAATAATAGCGTGTTGCGCACAACCGTCGCCTGCGTTTCAGCCGCGCCGCATGTCCAGCCACAGACCCGCACACAGCGCCACGCCCACCGCAAACAGCATCCAGGTCCGCGAAACCGCGTAGGGGTAGAACATGAGCGCCACGCCCCACCAGCGGGTGCGTGGCTGCTGCGCTCTTTTGCCGTGCCAGTAAGCCGCCATGCCGATCAGGCCAAACACGATGGCGCCTGCGATGTAGGCGGGGCTGGGCAGTTCCAGTCCGAGGGATTGCAATGCAGAAAGGGTGTCCATAGGGAATAGGGGCTGTCCAGCGTTGTGGGTGGGGAATGGTGGGGGAGCGCAAGGCGAGTGTGACTCTCGACCCTGGCAAAAGGTCCGTGTCCATTGGCTGCATGCCGGGGCATATCCTGGTGCCTGCCTTTCATGGTGGCGTCACAAGGGCGCGGCATCGTGCGGGTTTTGGCTTTATTCCCCATGAACATGTTCCGACTCTCCTTCATCGCCGCCAGTGCAGCCCTGCTGTGCGCCGCCTCTTCTGCAGCCCTGGCCCAGCAGGCCTACCCCGCCACGCTGACCGGCCACGCGGTGCTGCCCGCCCTGACGATGATTGCCGCCCCCAAGGACGCGCCACACGACCTGCAGGTGGCGGGCAAGTTCACCACACCCCGCCGGGTGGACGCCGTGGGCAGCGTGATGGGCCAGTCGGGCGGCCGCGAAACCGGCGTGTCGCTGCCGTTCCAGGGCCAGCCCATCCAGGGCCACTCGGGCATCAAGCGCATGGCCGATGGGTCGTTCTGGATCCTGACCGACAACGGCGCGGGCTCCAAGGCCAACTCGCCCGACTTCATGCTGCACCTGAGCCACTACACCGTGGATTTCCAAAGCGGCCAGTTCAATCGCCACAAGACCATCTTCCTGCACGACCCGGACAAGAAGATCCCGTTTCGCATCACGCACGAAGGCACCGACAAGCGCTACCTGACCGGCGCCGACTTCGACCCCGAAAGCTTCCAGTTCGCCGGTGGCGCGCTGTGGATTGGCGATGAGTTCGGCCCCTTCCTCATCAAGGCCGACCTGAATGGCAAGGTGCTCGGCGTTTTCGAGACCCAGGTGGACGGCAAGACCGTGCGATCGCCCGATGCGCCCGGCGTGCTGATGCCCGGCGCGCCTGATGCCAAGCCCACTGCGTTTGTGGTCAAGCGCTCCAAGGGCTACGAAGGCATGGCCGCCAGCAAGGACGGCAGCAAGCTCTACGCCCTGCTCGAAGGCGCGCTGTGGAACGACGATGCCAAGGCGTATGAAAACGTGGGCGGCAAGCAGTACCTGCGCGTGCTGGAGTTCGACGTGAAGACCGAGCAATGGACCGGCCGCCACTGGAAGTACGTGCTGGAGGCCAACCACCACGCGATTGGCGACTTCAACATGATCGACGCCAGCATGGGCCTCATCATCGAGCGCGACAACGGCGAAGGCACGGCCGACAAGGCCTGCCCCGAAGGCCAGAAGCGCACGGATTGCTTCCACGACCTGGCCAAGTTCAAGCGCGTCTACAAGGTGGAGATGAGCGACGCCAACGTGGGCGGCGAGATCCGCAAGGTGGGCTACATCGACCTCATGAACATCCAGGACCCGCAGCGCCTGGCCAAGAAGCCGCTGAACAACGGTGTGTTGACCTTCCCGTTCTTCACCATCGAGAACGTGGACATCGTGGACGGCACGCACATCGTGGTGGGCAACGACAACAACCTGCCCTTCAGCAGCAGCCGCGATCCGAACAAGGCGGATGACAACGAGCTGGTGCTGCTGGAGGTGGGCGGGCTACTGCAAGCCAAGTAACCCGGCGCCAGCGCGCGGTGGGGGCCGGGTGGCAAAATTCCCGGTTCCCCTTCCAACGCTCCACAAGCCGCGCCACCATGTTCACAGGCATCGTCCAAGCCACGGCAGGCATTGCCGCCATCCACGACCGCGCAGGGCTGCGCACGTTCACGCTCGATTTCCCCGAGGGCTTCTGCCAGGACCTGGCCATTGGCGCCAGCGTGGCCACCGACGGCGTGTGCCTCACGGTCACCGAGATCCTGTCGCCCACGCGGGCCAACTTCGACGTGATGCTGCAGAGCCTGAACATCACCACGCTGGGCAGCTACGGCCAGGGCGACCGCGTGAACGTGGAGCGCGCGGCCAAGGACGGTGCCGAGATTGGCGGCCACCCGCTGTCGGGCCATGTGGACTTCACCGGCACGCTCATCGAGCGGCGCGAGTTCGACAACAACCTGGTGTGGCGCGTGGCCGTGCCCGAGGCGTTTCGCCGCTACATCTTTGCCAAGGGCTACATCGCCATCCACGGGGCCAGCCTCACGGTGGCCGAGGTGAACCGGCAGGAGGGCTGGTTCGAGATCTGGATGATTCCCGAAACACGCCGTGCCACGGTGTTTGAAGCCAAGAAGGTAGGCGACCGCCTGAATATCGAGATCGAGCGCAGCACCCAGGTCGTGGTGGACACCGTGCGCGAGGCCGTGCAGGAGAGCCTGGGCCGCCTGCAGCCCGTGCTGGAGGCGCTGCTGAAGGAAAAGGGCTTGTCGCTCGACGACTTCGTGCAGGCGCCCGTGCTGCCGCACTGATTGATCAAAACCAAGCTCACTCATGTCCGTGGTGGTGCGCCCGCTGGCGCTGAGCGATCTGGCCGGCCTGCTGACCGTGCAACTGGCCTGTTATGGCGAGGGGTTTGTGGAGAGCGGCGAGGTGTTTGCCCGCCGCCTCGCCAGCCCTGCCAATTGCTCGCTGGTGCTGGAGCGCGGCGGCTCGGTGTGCGCCTACCTGGCGGCCTACCGCAGCGTGCGCGGCAAGGTCACCCCGCTGCACGGCGACTTTGAGGCCGTGGCCCTACACGACACGCTGTACCTGCACGACATGGCCGTGCTCCCTGCCCATGCGGGGCAAGGCCTGGCCCATGCGTTGCTGCAGCCCCTGTGGGCGCAGGCCCGTGCAGAAGGGCTGCGGCACAGCGCGCTGGTCTCGGTGCAGGGCTCGCAGGCCTACTGGCAGCGGCAGGGCTATGCGCTGCACCCCTTGCAGGACGCCACCCAGCAGGCCCGCCTGGCCAGCTACGGCGAAGGCGCCGTGTACATGGCGCGCACGCTGTAGGCTTGGCGTCACCGCCCCTCGTCATAATGCGCGCCATGCCCCACCGCTGGAAACCCAACGTCACCGTGGCCGCCCTCATCGAGCGCGACGGCCGCTTTCTGCTGGTCGAGGAAGAAACCACCGACGGCCTCAAGCTCAACAACCCCGCCGGCCACCTGGACCCGGGCGAATCGCCCATCCAGGCCTGTGCCCGCGAGGTGCTGGAAGAAACCGCGCACGACTTCGAGCCCACGGCGCTGATCGGCGTGTACCTCAACCGCTTCACCAAGACGCGCACGGGCGACGACATCACCTACATGCGCTTTGCGTTTGCGGGCTCGCTGGGCACGCACCACGACTGGCGCACGCTCGACACCGGCATCGTGCGCACGCTGTGGCTCACGGCCGATGAGATCCGCGCCTGCCCCGAGCGCCATCGCAGCCCCCTGCTGCTGCGCTGCCTGGAGGACTACCTGGCGGGCCAGCGGTTTCCGCTGACGCTGGTGCACACCGACATTTCGGTGACCGAACCTTCTGCGCAATAACGCCGAGGCACCACGCAAAAAAGTTTTTGGACTGCATGTAACCCGCAGCGTGCGGGGGACGAATTACCAGGCAGAGAGCGCGGCACGGTGCAGCGCGATCTAACCACCTGATTACTCATCCCTTAACGCCTACGGAGTTACCCGCCATGCTGTCCACGAACACCAAGACCACTGCATCTTTCGCCCTGTCTGCCGCGCTGCTGGCACTGGCATCCACCAGCTTTGCAGCCGACGCGCCCAAGGGCTCCAAAGGCGCCGCCATCGGCGCCAACGACAAGGTGCACTGCTACAACGTGCACGACTGCAAGGGCAATAGCGACTGCTCCACGGCCGAGCACAGCTGCAAGGGCCAGAACGCTTGCAAGGGCCACGGCTTCAAGGCCAAGACCGCGGCCCAGTGCCTGATGGAGAAGGGCACCATCGGCGACATCAAGGGATAAGGCAACAAGCCCCCCTGAGGCGCTGCGCTCCATCCCCCCAGGGGGACACCGCCAGCGCGGCGGGGCGGCCCTTGCGCGGCGGTGCTGGCATTAGGGCGTGCCAGTCTCGGCGATCCTGCCCAGTGCCCGCACTTTGATACCTTGATTTCGCCATGGCACATGACCTCATCGCTACGCGCGGCACCGGCTTTGGCCTGGGGCTGCGCACGCAGCACTACGCCGATTTCCTGGCGCGCAAGCAGCCACTGGACTGGCTGGAAATCATCACCGACAACTACCTCATCGACGGTGGAAAACCTCTGGCGGTGATCGATGCCATCCGGCGCGACTACCCCGTGGCCATGCATGGCGTGGCCATGTCCATCGGTGCGTCGCAGGGTGTGGATGTGCCGTATCTGCAACGCGTGAAGGCGCTGGCCGACCGTATCGAGCCGCTGTGGGTGTCCGACCACCTGTGCTGGACGGGCCCTGGCCCCGAGCAGTTGCACGACCTGTACCCGCTGCCCTACACCGACGAATCTGCACGGCATGTGATCGCACAGATCCGTCGCGCACAGGATGTGCTCGGACGCAGGCTGGTGCTGGAGAACGTGTCGAGCTATATCCGCTACCGGCATGACAGCGCGAGCGAGTGGCAGTTTCTGGCCCACATTGCGCAAGAGGCCGACTGCCTGTTGCTGGTGGATGTGAACAACATCTACGTGAGCAGCGTGAACCATGGATTCGACCCACTGACCTATCTGCATGCCCTGCCCGCGCACCGGGTGCAGCAAATTCACCTGGCTGGGCACAGCGACAACGGCGACCACATCATCGACACGCACGACCACCCGGTGGCGCAGCCGGTGTGGGACCTGTACGCACAGGCCTGCCAGCGTTTTGGCGCTGTGGCCGCGATGATCGAGCGCGACGACCACATCCCGCCGCTGGCCGAGCTGCTGGATGAAATGGCCATCGCCCGGCGCGTTGCCGCGGAGCACGTGGCCCCACCCGAGCCTGTCGCGATCACCTCCATCACCCTGGCCCCCACGGCAGACCTGACTGGGTTGGCTGCGGTGCAGCGCCACTTTGCCGACCGCGTGCTGGCGAATGCGCTGCCGCCCGAAATGCCCGAAGACCTCATCACAGGTCGCCTGCCCATCTACCACCATGCCTACCGCGCCCGGCTGGCCGAGGTGCTGGCCGACACCTATGCCAAGACTTGCCTCTACATGGGGTCAGACACCTTCGAGGCCCATGCGCGCGACTACGCCGTGGCCCATCCGCCGCGCACGCGCAGCCTGAACCGCTATGGCGAAGGCCTGGTGGGCACGCTGCGCGCGGCGTACCCCGACAACCCTGAGCTGCATGAACTGGCCCAGCTCGACTGGGATCTGCGCACCCGCTTTGACAGTGCCGATGTGCCGACCTTGGAGACTGCGGCTGCTCAGGCGTCGGACACCTGGACCACCCGCCCTGGTGTACTGCACCCCAGCGCCTTGCTGCGCGCGATCATGACGAACGTTGTGGGGGTGTGGAACGCCATCCATACCGACGACGACGTGCCCGAGGCCGTGGCCCTGCCTGCACCGGCCACGCTGCTGGTCTGGCGCAAAGGCCACCAGCCGCACTTTCGCACGCTCGACGCGGCCGAGGCCGCCTGGGTGCAAGCGCTGCACGCCGGTGCCTCGGTGCACGACGCCTGCGCGGCGCTGCTGGGCAGCGGCCTGTGGCAAGGCGACCCCACCGTGCTCGGCGGCTGGCTTGCGCAGTTGCTGAATGATGGGCTGGTGCGAGCGGATGGGTCAGTTGAAGGCGATGTTCCAACGTACTGATGGCTTGCCCACATGCGCACGAGGTCGGGGATATGTTTCGCCCATTCCGCACGGATGGGGAGTGGGCACTATTGATCCACGGAGATCTTGTGGGTCTTCACGATGTTCTTGTAAAAACCGATGCGCTGCTGAATCTCCTTGCGAAACTCTGCGGGCTTCACGGTATCAGGCAGCATAGCGCCGCGGTCATTCCATGCCCTTTGTGTTTGCGGATCACGCAACACGGTACGCATCGCTTCGTAGAGCTGCGCAACGATGGATTCCGGCGTTTTTGCAGGTGCGGCAAGACCTGTCCAGGAAGTCAGGTTCAGCTCCGGCAACTTCAGCTCGTCGAAGGTCGGGACATCCGGCAGTTGGGGAGCGCGGATTGGCGATGCCACCGCCAGAGCGCGCAGGCGACCGTTCTGAGCCATGCTGAGGTTGGAGGACAGGTTGTTCCAGGTCATGTGCACCTGGCCCGCCTGCAGGTCGGTCAGCGCGGGGCCAGCGCCCCTGTAGGGGATGTGGGTGATGGACAGCCCCAGCTTGGCCTTGAGCAGCTCCATGCTCAGGTACGCCAGCGAGCCATTGCCCGAGGAGGCGTAGTTCAGCTTGCCCGGGTTCTCCTTCACGTATTTCACGAACTCGGCGAAGTTCTTCACGGGCAGGCCGGGGGTGATCAAGAGCACATTGGCCAGGCGATCAATCAGCGTGATGGGGGCGAAGTCATTGACCGCGTCGTAGGGCAGACTGGCCGACAGGGCGGGGTTGATCACATGCGTGGTCTGCGAGGTGACGATCAGCGTGTAGCCATCGGGCTGGGCCTTGGCCACCTGCGTGGTGCCGATGGTGCCGCCAGCGCCCCCTTTGTTTTCCACAATCACGGGCTGCCCCAGCACTCGGCCCAGCCTGTCGGCTATCGCCCGGCCGGAGTTGTCTACGGCGCCTCCGGGCGGAAACGGCACCACCAGCGTGATCGGACGTGTGGGATAGCGGTCGGGCGCCTGGGCCAGTGCCGGCAGGGCAATGGCGCTCGTCACGGCGCTGGTCGATGCGATAAAACGGCGGCGGTTCATGGGGGTGGGCATGGTGGGTCCTCTTGGTTGAAATCAGGCGTTGTCCAGGCAAGCGCTGCGGATATGGGCGGCCATCTCGTGCAGCAGGTCGGTGATGTCCGCGCGCACGCGGTTGGCGTGTGGCAGCGGCTCCCGCGTCTGCTCGTTCAGGTAGATGGCCCGGTTGATCTCGATCTGCAGGCTTTCATGACCCCGCGAAGGCGCCCCGAACCGGCGCAGCAGCTCCTGGCCTGCATAGGGGTCGTTGATGGCCACGCAGTAGCCGCGGCGGCGGAAAGCTTCGGCCACGCGCTGGGTGAATGCGCTGCTGCAGCTGCGACCGTTCAGGTCGCCCAGCACCACGTCGGCCAGCGGGCCGGGCGCCACGCGGCCCAGCCGCTCGTAGGCGTTGCTGGGCATGGAATGCAAGTTCAGGTGCCAACGCGGGCCACGCTGGGCGGCGGCCTCCAGTGCGTGCGCCAGCGCATGTTGGTATGGGCGCCAGTAGTGGGTGATGCGGTGCGCAACCTCCTGGGCCGACAGGCGGCGCGCGTAGATGGGCTGGTGCGTGGGGGTGTGGCTGGGAACCAGCCCCATGCCCAGCTCCAAAGTGCGGGCGGTAGGGGCGGTATTGCCGGGCCAGGCATCGGCCAGCATGGCGGGGTCGATGTCGTGCTCATGGCGGTTCGGGTCGATGTAGCTGCGCGCAAAAGTGGCGTGCACCAGCGTGCCGCCCACACGCGGCACGGCGTCCCACAGCCAGTGCACATGGGTGTCTTCGCACTTGCGCAGATCGGCGGTGGAGACGGCATAGCCAAAGTCGGGCGGATAGTCGGTGCCGCTGTGCGGAGAGTCGCAGACCAAAGGGATGGCGGCATCGGTGGCGGGCAGGAGCACCTGGACGGGCGCGGCGGGGAGAAGGGCTTCGGGTAGCTGCATGGTTCTCGGGAATCAAAGGGGGTCAGATGGGCGAAGCGTAGGGAGTCAGGTGCCTGCGGGCAAACGACAATTTGATCTGCGCTGATAACCGGATGTAATCACCACCATGCAGTTCAAGTCCCCCTCGCTGCCCGAGTTGCACGCCTTTCTTGCGGTCTGCCAGCTGGGCAGTTTTCGACAGGCGGCGGGTGTGCTGTTCGTGACCCAGGCGGCTGTCAGCCGGGCAGTGCAGCGGCTGGAGCAGCGACTGGAATGCACGCTGCTGGACCGCTCCGGCCCCCGGGTGCTACCCACGGCGCGGGGCCGCGAATTCCAGCAATTGGTGGAGGCCCATGTGGCAGGCCTGGAGACCGCCGTGAGCCGGTTCGGGGTGCGTGCTTCAAAGCGTCGGCTGCGGGTCAGCGTAGTACCGACCCTGGCCACCCGCTGGCTGGTCCCACGGCTGGGCCAGTTCCACACGCTGCACCCGGACATCGAGATCGAGCTGCGGCCGTTCCACCACGATGAGAGCTTCACGCGCGACGACGTGGACCTGTGGGTCAATGTGAAGCGCCCCGGGCGCGCTTGGCCGCGCGGCATCCGTGCACGCTACTTGGCGGGGCGGGAGATCGTGCCCGCTTGCACCCCGGCGCTGGCGGCCAAGCTGCGCCAACCGCGTGATCTGCTCAAGGCAACGCTGCTGCAGCACATCAACTTTCCCGGCAATTGGGCGCTGTGGCTGCAAAAGGCCGCAGGGATAGACCTAGCCCCCGTACTGGGCCCGGGGTTTGATCTGGGCAACAACCTGATCGTTGCAGCCTGTGCGGGCATGGGGGTCACGGTGATCCAGCCCATGCTGATCGAAGCCGAACTGGCGTCGGGCCAGCTGGTGTTGACCTTCAGCCCGGCCGTGAACACGGACCGGGGCTATTACCTGTGCAGCCGTGCAGCACTGGCCGAGAACGAAGCGGTCGCGCAGTTCACACGCTGGCTGCTGGGTGAGGCCCAGGCCAGCAGCGAACGGGCCGGCTTTTCTGCACGCGGCAGCGCGGCGCGCAAGAAGATGGCCTGAACTGCATGGTGCGGCGGGGGCACCGCTTTCCCGCAGAGGCCAGCTCAGTCCGCCGTGAGCTTGCGCTCCTTGATGATGGCAGCCCACTGGGTCGACTCCTTCTTCATGAAGGTGGTGAGTTCGGCGCGTGAGGTGGGCTGGGGCGTCAGGCCGTGCTTGTTCAGTGCGTCCTTCACGGCCGGGTCGTTGAGCACCTTGACGATCTCCTGGTTCCAGCGCTCCAGCAGCGGCACCGGCGTTTTGCCCGGCGCCACAAACGCATACCAGTTGAGCGCCTCAAAGCCCGGAAAGCCCGATTCCGCCACGGTGGGGATATTGGGCAGATAGGCCGGCCGCGTGAGACCCGTGGTGGCCAGCGGGATCAGCCTGCCCGTTTCGATGTGCGGCAGGGCCGTGGGTGGGGCTGCAAAGTAGGAGGTGATGCGCTCGCCCAGCAAATCCTGCAAGGCGGGTGCCCCACCTTTGTAGGGCACGTGGGTCATGTCGATGCCCGCCCGCTGGTTGAAAAGCTCGCCCGCCAGGTGCGATGCCGAGCCCGCGCCCGTGGAGGCAAAGTCAACGCTGCCAGGCTTCTTCTTGGACAGCTGCACAAACTCTGCCAGCGTCTTTGCGCCTGCAGCCTTGTGCACGACCAGCACGTTGGGGAAGTTCACGCCGCCTGAGATCGCCGCCAGGTCCTTGAACGGGTCGTAGGTGAGTTTCATCAAGTGCGGCGCAATGGTGAGCGGGCCCACCGAGCCGAACAGCAGCACCGTGCCGTCGGGTGCCGCATTGGCCACGAACTGGTGCGCGATATTGCCGCCGGCGCCACCCTTGTTGTCCACCACCACCGACTGGCCGATGTTCTCACCCAGCTTCTTGGCAATCAGTCGCGCCGCCGCGTCGGCTGCACCGCCCGCGGCAAAGCCCACGACGAGCGTGACGGGCTTCTTGGGCGGAAAGTCTTGCGCAGCAGCGCCGAACGCCAGGGGGGCGGTCGCCAGCGCCAGGGCGCAGTGCAGCAGGGTGCGTTTTTTCATGGGTGTCTCCTTCATCGTGGGTGGTGTATGGATCGTTGGCTCAGTCGGCGCTCAAACCGATGGGGTGGGGCTGGCGCTTTTCCACCGCGTGGCGCAGCAGCGCAGCGGTGCGGAAAATGCCGTGCGCAAACTTGCCGTAGGGCATGGTGGCGAACAGCGCCATCACCGCGCCCAGGTGCAGGCACAGCAGCAGCGGCAGGCCTGCGGTGCCACGCGCGGCCCACAAGGCCAGGCCGCTGGTGGCGGTGAGGAACAGCAGGGCGATGAAGGCGCGGTCCATGGGCTTTTGTGCGGCATCGCCGTGTTGCGGGTGGCGGCGCAGATTCAGCCGCCACAGGCCGGCCGTGCCAATCGCCAGGCTGATGCCGCCCACGCCGCCCAGCAGCTTGGGCAGGCTGGGCAGGTCGTACGGTGCAGGCGCGCCAAGCAGGTAGTGGTACAGCGTGGCCACGCTGGTGGCCGCAAAACACAGCATGAATCCGTAGAACGTGAGGTGGTGCATGCGCCTGCGCGACAAGGTGTAGGCGTCGTCCTCGTTGTGGCAGCCGTCGCCGTGGCCGCCGTCCAGGTACTTCAGGCGCAGCACGGCATCGGTGGCCTCGGCCGTGGCGGGCGCGCTCAGCGGTGCGCCGCTGGTGGCGGGTGTGATATCGCGCCAGAAACGGCGCACGCCCAGGCCCAGCGCCAGCACGGCGAACAGAAAGACGGGCGCGAACAGTCCCACCAGCAGGTTGTGCGGGAAGATGCCGTAGAAGCCGCCCACAGGGGCCTGCCACAGCGCGGCGATTCCTCGCCCATGCAGTGCCACGGCCAGCAACAGGAACAGCGTGAGCCCGGCCACCAGTGCCAGGGCCAGGGTCAAGCCGTTGCGCTGGTACAGCTGGCCCAGCGCGGGTGGCCAGGCGTAGTCGGCGTAGGTCTGGCCACGCACCTGGGCCATGGCCTGCGGAATGTTCACCGCAAACTCATGCGGCGGCGCGTACTGGCAGGCGTGCAGGCAGGCACCGCAGTTGTGGCACAGGTTGGCGATGAAGTGGATGTCGGCCTTGCCAAACTTCAGCCGCCGCGTCATGGCCGGGAACACGGCGCAAAAGCCTTCGCAGTAGCGGCAGGCGTTGCAGATCTGCAGCTGGCGCGCCACCTCGGTTTCGGGCGCAGACAGCACGATGTCGCCATTTGCCAGCGCCCGGGCGTCGCGCGTCAGGGCCTCAAGCGTTTGCATGGTTTGCTCCTTGTTTTGTAGCGTTTGAGGCATGTGCGACTGGCGCTACCGGCCGTTTGGAGGCCAAAGCTGCCTGCGTGCCCGCAATGCGGCCAAACGCAGTGCCAATGCTCATGCCCACCCCGGCGGTGTACCCCTTGCCCAGCACGTTGCCCGCCATCATTTCGCCCGCCACAAACAGGTTGGGGCTGGGCACGTTGCCAAAGCGCACGGCGGCGGTGTCGTCGGTGTGCAGGCCGAGGTACGTGAAGGTGACGCCGGGCTTGAGCGCGTAGCCGTAGAACGGCCCGATGTCGATGGGCCGGGCCCAGTGTGTCTTGGCGGGCGCCACGCCTTCGGTGTGGCAGTCGTCCAGCGTGGTGTGGTCAAACTGGCCCACGCGGCAGGCGGCGTTGTAGTCGTTGAGCGTGCGCATGAAGGTGTCCACGGGCAGGTCGAGCTTTTGCGCCAGCTCGGGCAGGGTGTCGGCCTTCACGCCCGGGAACACGGGCGGCATGAAGCGGCCAATGGCCTTGCTGTCGATGATGGAGTAGCCGATCTGCCCCGGCTGCTGCGCCACCAGGCGGCCCCAGATGGCATAGCGCTTAGGCCAGAAGTCCTCGCCCTCGTCGTAGAAGCGCTCGCCATTGCGGTTGACCACCACGCCCAGCGACACGCAGTCGATGCGCGTGCAGATGCCGCCGTCGTACAGCGGCGCGCGCGCGTCGATGGCCACCATGTGTGCCTGCGTGGGGTCGCCAATGCGGTCCGCGCCATGGTCTTCAAGCAGGTGCTTGAGCAGCACCCCCTTGTTGTAGGCCGTGCCGCGGATCAGGAAGTTGTCGGCCGGCCACTCGCCGCGCTCGTTCTGGCCCCAGGCTTCGCGCAGCCATTCGCGGTTCGATTCGAAGCCGCCAGCGGCCAGCACGCAGCTTTTGGCGGCAATGCGCTCGCCGTTGGCCAGGTGGGCGGCGACGAAGCGGCGGCCGTCCATCTCGATGCGGTCCACGAGCGCCTCGTAGCGGATCTGCACGCCCAGCTGCTCCGCGCTGCGGTAGTAGGCATTGACCAGCGCCTTGCCGCCACCCATGAAGAACGCGTTGGTGCGTGCCACATGCAGCGTGCCTGCCAGCGCGGGCTGAAAGTGCACGCCGTGGCGGCGCATCCAGGGGCGGCAGGTGCTCGACTCGCGGATCACCAGGCGCGCCAGGTGTTCGTTGGTCAGCCCGCCCGTCACCTTGAGCAGGTCTTGCCAGAACTCTTCCTCGGGGTAGGCATCGACCAGCACGTCCTGCGGCGCATCGTGCATGCAGCGCAGGTTGCGCGTGTGGGCCGAGTTGCCGCCGCGCCAGGCGCGCGGGGCGGATTCGAGCAGCAGCACGCTGGCGCCCGCCTCGCGTGCCATCAGGGCGGCGCACAGGGCGGCATTGCCGCCACCGATGACCAGCACATCGACCACAGCATCGCCGCTCATGGCCGGTGGCTCCCGGCGGTGCGCTGCGCGCGGGGGAATGAAGAGGGGGGTGTGGGACCCATGGGGTGTCTCCTGGCGTGGTTGCCGTGTCGTTCATCGGGGTGATGGCGACTGTAGGGAGACACAGGCCCGCCGTGCAGCGGGTTCAGGTCATGGGGGTATCACGGATCGTGATGGCTGCGATGAGGCACGGCGGGTGTTACGCCGGGCTCTTCCACCGCACCGAGGGCGGTGTCCCCCTTCCCATCGCGCAGCGATGAGAGAAGGGGGAAGCGGCGCAGCCGCTCAGGGGGATGTGCCTATCCATGTCGTGCCAAACCACTGGCCGCTCGTCACCAATTCACGCACGCAGTCCGTCAGCACCACCCGCGCGGCCAGCGCAGCGGGCGAGAGCTCTTCGTCGGGCAGGCTGCACAGCAGGTTGACGCGGCGCGCGGGCGCGTCGGTGAGGCGTGCGCACTGAAAGCGCTCGGCCGCATCGGGGTAGCGGCCCATGGCAGCCCAGGGCTGCACGGTGGAGCCCAGGCCCGCGTCCACGGCGGCCATCACCATGGCGAGCGAGTCCACCTCCAGCACCACGTGCGGCGCCACGCGGTCGCGGGCAAAGGCGGTGTCCAGCGTGCTGCGCAGGCCGTGTGGGCCAGTGGGCAGGATCAGCGGCTCTTGCACCAGCTCGGCGACGGTGATGGTTTCCGGCAGCTGCCGGCCACGGGGGTTGCAGGGGCCCTCCCGTCGGTCACGGGCGCAGATGAGGAACAGGTCTTCCTCCAGCAGCGGCGCCATGTCCCAGCGGCGCGCGCCGGTAGCCTGCTGCGCCTGGTGCAGGCGCGTGTCGAACAGCACGGCCAGGTCCAGCTCGCGCGCATGCAGCATGGCCGTGAGGTGGCCCGACATGCTCTCCACCATGTGCAGCCGCACGTCGGGGTAGCGTGTGCGCATGGCCTGCATCAGTGGCAGGCCGAGTACGCCCGAAGTGGTGGGCGCCAGCCCCACGGTGACGGTGCCCGACAGCCGCGCCTGCTGCGCCGCGCGCACGGCCTGGTCGGCATGGCGCAGGGTGAGCTGCGCCTCGCGAAAGAACGCCAGCCCTGCCTCTGTGGGCGTGACGCCGCGCGGCGTGCGCTGCAGCAGGCGGGTGGCCAGCTCGCTCTCCAGCCGGGTGATTTGCTGGCTCAGCGCGGACTGCACCACGTCCAGGTCCAGCGCAGCGCGGCTCATGGAGCCTTGCTCCACCACACGCACGAAATAGCGCAGTTGTCTCAGTTCCATGGGCGTGCCTCAGGGTGCGTGGCGTGACTCGGATGCAGGGCGGTCAACAGGGTGGAGGAAATGCAGGGGAAGCATTGGTTTGAAGCCAAATTGCCATCTGGCGCTGGTCCATTCATCGCTGAGAGCTATCATTTTTATAGTAATTGCTTCGGTGGCGTTCGCGGCGTCGGCTGGCTGGCATCGTCCGTCTGCGGCTTGCCAGAGTGTGCCGCAGACCCGCTCAGATGCCATTGGGCAGGTGCGCCGCCAGCGCCTCGCGCATCCAGCGCGCGATGAGCTGCTGGCGGTCGCGCGGCATGCGGTCCACGGTCGATGCCACGCTGATCGCCGCCACGGGTTCGCCCGCCGCGTTGCGCACGGCCATGCCAGCCGCCAGCACGCCCTGCGTGGCGTGGTTGCCCACCACCGACCAGCCGCGCTCGCGCGTGGCGCGCACCAGGATCTGCAGGCGCTCGGGCGTCATGCCGCCGTAGCGCGGCAGATCTTGCGCGTTGGCGTCGATGCAGGCCTGCATCTCGGCATCGGGCAGTGCCGCCAGCAACGCCAGGCCCGCGGCGCCCACGCCCAGCGGCTGGCGCGTGCCCACCTGGATCACCAGGATCTGCACCGGGTGCGTGCCCACATGGCGTGCAATGCAGTGCGAGGTGGGGCCTTCGCGCACGATGGCAAAGGCTGCGTCACCACAGGCGCGGCTTACTCGCTCCAGCACAGGCGCCAGGCGCACGGCCAGGTTGGGCTGGCCCGGGGGCTCGGCCAGGGCGGCCAGGCGCGGGCCCGCCACGTAGCGAAAGCGCCCGCGCTGCGCCACGTAGCCGCTCTCCATCAGCGTGGCGAGCAGCCGGTACACGGGGGCCCGCTCCAGCGCGGCGGCGCGGCACAGGTCCACCACGCGCGCGCCGTCGCGGCCATGGGCCAGAACGGCGTCCAGCACCTGCAGGCCGCGCCGCAGCGTGCGGCTGCCGTGGTCGTCGGCCGGTTCGTCTGCCGTGTGCGCACTCACACGTTCGTCCGGCAGCCGGACGTTTGAATTCGCAGGTCGGGAGGGCATGGGAAAGAATTTGTTCGTCAACGCAACCAGTGCGCAGTGTGCCGCAGAGCACGCAGCAGGGCGCCACGACGGCATTTTTCCAAGAACCACCGGAGACAGACACCATGAGCCCACACACCCCCGCCGCGCTGGGTCAGCGCAAAGCTTCGCCATCCCTGCCGCGCCGCGCCCTGCTGGCGCTGGTCGCCACCCTGGCCTGCGGCGCCGCCATGCCATTGCAGGCCCAGCCCAATGCCTCGGGCTGGCCCACCAAACCGGTCAAGCTGGTGGTGGGTTATGCGGCGGGCGGCGCCACGGACGTGATTGCGCGCATGGTGGCCGTCAAGCTCGGCGACCAGCTGGGCCAACCCGTGGTGGTGGACAACCGCGCAGGCGCCAACAGCAACGTGGGCGCAGAGGCCGTGGCGCGCGCGCCGGCCGATGGCTACACGCTCTACGTCTACACCATCGCCAACACCATCAACGCCACGCTGTACCCCAAGCTGGGCTACGACCCGGTCAAGGACTTCGAGCCCATCGGCATGATCGCCAAGATTCCGAACATCCTGGTGGTCAACCCCAAGCTGCCCATCAAGAACCTGGCCGACTACGTGCGCTACGCCAAGGATTCCAAGGACGGCATCACGTTTGCGTCGTCGGGCAGCGGCTCGTCCATCCACCTCTCGGGCGAGATGTTCAAGATGCAGTCCAAGCTCAAGATGCTGCATGTGCCCTACCGGGGCAGCGCACCCGCCGTCACCGACCTGCTGGGCGGCCAGGTGGATTCGATGTTCGACAACACGCCGTCGGCCCTGCCGCATGTGCAGGCGGGCAAGCTGCGCGCCATTGCCATCACCAGCGCCCAGCGCTCGTCCCTGCTGCCGGACGTGCCCACGCTGGCCGAGTCGGGCTACACGGGCTTTGATGTGCAGTCGTGGTTTGGCCTGGCCGCACCGGCGGGCACGCCGCGCGCCGTGATCGAGCAGGTCAACGCGGCCCTGAACAAGGTGCTGGCCCAGCCCGAGGTGCGCACGCGCCTGCAGGAGCTGGCCGCCACGCCCGACGGTGGCACCCCCGACAAGATGCGCCAGTTTGCCGCCGCCGAGATCAAGCGGTGGCGCGAAGTGGTGAAAGAGTCGGGCGCATCCGCCGAGTGACAGATCACCCACACAACCTCACCTCTTTCATGTTCCCCATCGACTTCTTCTGGCGGGCCGCCCAGCGCTGGCCCGACCGCATTGCCATCGACGCGCCCGAGGGCGCCATCCGCTACGACGCGCTGGCCGCCCGCGTGGCAGCGCTCGCGGCGGGCTTCACAGCCATCGACCCCACACCCCAAAGCCGCGTGGGCATTTGCGCGGGCAACAGCGCCGACCACATCGCCGCGCTGCTGGCCGTGCTGGCCTGCGGCAAGGTGTGGGTGCCGCTTAACCCCAAGAGCACGCGGCCCGAGATCCGCCGCATCATCGACGCCACCGAGCCCACCCTGCTGGTGCTGGACGCCGCGTGCGCCGACCTGCTCGAAGGCGCGCCCGGCACCCGCGTGCTGACCGGCGCGCAGGCCGCCGATGGCACCGCCACCCTGGCCAGCTGGGCCGCTGCGCACGCTGGCGCCCCCCGCCCGCAGCTGGATCTGCCGGACGACGCCACCCAGGCCATCAAGTTCACCGGCGGCACCACGGGTGCACCCAAGGGCGTGATGCAGCCCTACCGCGCGTGGATGGCCAACATCGCCAACCAGATCCACGCCTGGGGCTTTGACGAGCACGAGCGCTACATCGTGGCCGCACCCATCACACACGGCACCTCCACATACATCCTGCCCATCCTGGCGCAGGGCGGCTGCCACGTGGTGCTGGCCGGCGCGGGCGCCGAGGCGGTGCGCATGGCGTTCCGCGAGCGCGGTGGCACCGTGTGCTTCATGCCGCCCACGCTGGTCTATATGCTGATGGCGCTGCCCGGCGCGTCGCGCACGGACTTTCCGCGCCTGCGCCGATTGATCTACGGCGGCGCGCCCATGCCGCCCGACAAGATCCGCCAGGTGCGCGACTTTTTCGGCCCGGTGCTGGGCACGACCTACGGCCAGACCGAGGCGCCGCAGATCCTCACCGTGCTGTGCCCCGAGGACTTCGAGGACGAGCGCAACCTGGCCTCGGTGGGCCGCACCACCTGGTTCAGCGACGTGGCCATCATGGCGCCCGATGGCCGCCTGCTGCCCCCGGGCGAAGTGGGCGAGGTGGTGGCGCGCGGCGACCTGCTGATGACCGGCTACTGGCGCCTGCCCGAGAAGACCGCCGAGACCCTGGTGAACGGCTGGCTGCACACCGGCGACCGGGGCCTGATCGACGAGCGGGGGTTTCTCTACCTCAAGGACCGGCTCAAGGACATGGTGATCACCGGCGGCTTCAACGTCTACCCCGTGGACGTAGAGAACGCGCTCGGCCAGCACCCTGCGGTGCACGAATGCACCGTGTTCGGCCTGCCCGACGACAAGTGGGGCGAGACCGTGCAGGCCGCCGTGCAGCTGCGCACCGGCGAAGCGGCGAGCGAGGCCGAGCTGATCGCGTTTGTGCGCGAACGCCTGGGCCCAGTGCAAACGCCCAAGCGCATCCATTTTCACGAGAGCCTGCCGCGCTCGCCCGTGGGCAAGGTGCTCAAGTCTGCCGTGCGCGATGCGGCCCTGGCTGCCCTGGCCGGTACGGCCACTGCCTGAATGAAGGAACCCATTTCATGACCCACCCTGCTTCCAAGACCCCCGTCACCCGCCTGTGCACCCACACCCTCACCAGCCTGCATTACCGCGATGCGGACCTGGTGGAGGACCTGATGGGGAAGAAGACCTTCACGGAGGTGATGCTGATGCAGATCCTGGGCCGCAACCCGCGCGGCGTGGACCTGCGCATCACCGACGTGGTGCTCATCGTGCTCATGGAGCATGGCCTCACGCCCAGCGCCATCGCCACGCGGCTCATCTACATGAGCGCGCCCGAGAACCTGCAGGGCGCCGTGAGCGCGGGCCTGCTGGCCGTGGGCAGCTCCTTCGTGGGCACCATGGAGAACTGCTCGGGCCTGCTCGACCGCATCGCAGCGGCGCAAGACCCTGAAGCGGAGGCGCTCACCATTGCGCGCCACTACAAGGGCCTCAAATCCCCCGTGCCCGGCTTTGGCCACCACCTGCACAAGCCCGTGGACCCACGCGCCTACAAGCTGCTCGAAATGGGCTGCGCCGAGCCCGATTTGCGGGGCGACAAGATCCGTGCGCTGGAGACGCTGTCCAAGGCCGTGGATGAGGTGGCTGGCCGCCCCATCACCATCAACGCCACCGGCGCGGTGGCCGCGCTGCTGGGCGAGATCGGCGTGCCCACGGCCGTGATGCGAGGCTTTGCCGTGATCTCGCGCGCGGCCGGGCTGGTGGCGCACATCGTGGAAGAGCAGCAAAGCCCCTCGGGCCGCTTCATCTGGGACACGGTGGAGCACGCCATTCCCTTCGTTGGCGGCAGTGCCGGCCAGGGCACGGACGCATGAGCGCACCGCCAGCCCATTCACCTGCCCTGCCGCTCGATTTGTCAGGCCGCGTCGTCTTTGTGGCCGGAGGCGGGTCTGCCGGACCGGGCTGGAGCATTGGCCGCGCGGCCTGCGTGACCTACGCGCGCCTGGGCGCCAGCGTGTGTGTGGCGGACCGCGACGCAGCTTCGGCCGAAGAGACCACGGCGCTCATTCACGCCGAGGGTGGCACGGCCGCCACGCTGGTGGGTGACGTGGCGGACGCGGCCGATGTGCAGCGCCTGTTTGCCGAGGCGCGCGAGCGCTTTGGCGGCGCCATCGACGTGCTGCACCACAACGTGGGCATCGGCAAGACCGGCGGCCCGCTGGAGACGAGCACCGAAGACTTCGACCGCATCCATTCCGTCAACGTGAACAGCCTGTTGCTGGCCTGTCAGCAGGTGCTGCCGGGCATGGTGGAACGGGGGCGGGGTTCCATCATCGCCATCTCGTCCATCGCGGGCATGCGCTACCTCGGCTATCCGCACCTGGCCTACGGTGTGACCAAGGCGGCCGTCACGCACTTTACCCGCATGCTGGCGCAGCAGTACGCGGGCCAGGGCGTGCGCGCCAACACCGTGGTGCCGGGGCTCATCGACACGCCGCGCATTGCCACCACGGTGGCGAAGATGTTCTCGGACACCAGCCTCGACGAAGCCCGCGCCGCGCGCGCCCGCCAGGTGCCCATGGGCCGCATGGGCACGGCCTGGGACGTGGCCCATGCCTGCGCCTTCCTCGCCAGCGATGCCGCCGCCTACGTGACCGGCACCGAGCTGGTGGTGGACGGGGGCATCACCGGCAAGTTCGTGTAAGGCAGGCTCAGAACGTATGCACCACACCGGCGGAGATGCCGGTGGCCGTGGCCTTGTTCGCCGCACCCTGGAAGCCGTTGCGCCAGCGGGTGTTGTCCAGCTCGGCATACACCTTCGTGCGGCGCGAGAGCTTGTATTCGGCAAACGCCACCAGGCGGCCGTAGCCGTCGTCGGCGGCGCCCGTGCGGGTGCGGTCCACCTTGTAGTAGGCAGCCGTCAGATCGAACAGGGGCGTGACGGACCAGGTCGCGCCTGCCGAGAACACGCGCTGCACCGTGTGCTTGCCGACCGCTGTCTCGGCCTCGCTGCGTGCCGCGTTGGCCGCCAGGCGCACGGTGTTCCATTGGTAGGCCGCGCCCAGGGTGGCTCCGTCCAGGGTGCGCTGGTTCGTGTCCTTGAAGGTCTGGAATGCGCCTGACAGTGTGACGCCGCTGGCCGCATAGGCCATGCCAACCCCGCGCGACGACAGGGCCGATGTCTTTCCAGCCACTTCACCCGTGCCCAACATCGCCCGTGCGGTGAGGCCGCCAAATCGCGCTGTGTACTTGATCGCGTTGTCCAGCCGGTACGAGCCTGACGTGGACCCCGCACTGCCGAACTCGATGCCCAGGCCATGCTGGCTGAGCGCGGCCACGCCGATGCTGGGGTTGAAGCTGGCAAAGCGCATGCCCAGCGGGTCCACGGGCGAGATGGCATCCGCCAGTGTGGTGGTCTGGCGGCCCAGGGCCAGCGTGCCCCATCCGCCCTCCAGACCGACCCAGGATGCGCGATCAAAGGTCTTGCTGGCGTTGGCAGAAGCGCCGGTGTCGGCGTTCAGTCCGCTCTCGAACTGGAACAGCGCCTTGGCACCGCCCCCCAGGTCTTCGCTGCCGCGAAGCCCCCAGCGGCTGGTGGTGTGTATGCCGCTACCCAGGCTGTGCGACGAACCGGGGGCTGCCGCATTGGCCGCCGTGAGGCCGCTGCCGTGGCGCAGCCCCAGGTCCACGGTTCCATACAGCGTGACGCCGTTGGTTTGTGCCGCGACGCAGCTGCTGGCCAGCGCGGCACAAAGCGCACCGATGTTGCCTGTTCTTTTTTTCATAGATGTCTCCTGCCTGATTGAAATCTGAAACGGGTGCGAGGGTATTTCTGGGGGCTCAATCGGGGGTGAGCTGGGCTTTGTGCACGACGCCCTTCCACTTGGCGATCTCCTGGCGTACGGTCAGGGCCAATTGCTCGGGCGTGCTGGGGTCCACCACGGCGCCTTGTTCTTCAATGCGCCGTGCCACGTCCTTGTCGGCCAGGGCGGTGTTCAGGGCCTTGTTGAGCTGGTCGATGACGGGCCGGGGCGTTTTTCCAGGGGCAAACAGGGCATACCACTGCGTGATCTCGACGCCTTTCACGCCCGCCTCTTCGAGCGTGGGCACATCGGGCAACAGCGATGAACGCTTGGGGCCTGCCAGCGCCAGGGCGCGCAGCTTGCCGTTCTTGACGTGGGGGTAGGCTGAGAACAGACTGGGGAACATGACCTGGGTCTGCCCGGCCATGGTGTCATTCATCGCGGGCGCGGCACCCCGGTAGGGCACGTGGGCCATTTGCGCACCGCTTTCCAGCTTGAAAATTTCGGCGGAGAAGTGCGGGGCTGTGCCGTTGCCGGCCGAGGCGTAGTTGAAGTCCTGGGGCTTGGCTTTGGTCAACGCCACCAGCTCGCCCACCGACTTGGCTGGCACCTTGGGGTGAACCACCATGAGCGTGGGCGAGTAGCTCACCATGCCAATGGGCTCGAACTGCGTGATGGGGTCGTAGCGCAGCTTTTGCAGCGCAGGGCTCATGCCGTGGGTGCCGATGTAGCCAAAAAGAATCGTGTGACCATCGGGCGCCGCGCGGGCCACAAACTCCGCCGCAATGGCACCGTTGGCGCCCGCCTTGTTCTCCACAATGACCTGTTGCCCCAGCAGGGTGGACAGCTTGAGCGCCACCACGCGCGCCATGCCGTCGTTGCCACCGCCAGCGGCGGTCGGCACCACGAGCGTGATGGGCTTGTCGGGATAGGCCGCATGTGCCAGGGAGGGGATCATTTGCACAGCGGCAGCGAGGGCCGCCACGGTGATCAGGGTGCGGCGTGCGCGCGATGGCGCAAAGTGTTGGCGAATCATTTTTTTGTCTCCTGTCATCCAAAGGGTTGGGGTGTGAAATCAGTGGGTGAATGCGTTTTCTGAAACGAACAGCGTGCCCTCCAGAATCTTTCGCGCGGTGCGGACCAGCGCGGCCTGCACCAGCTTGAATTGGCCGTCCACTTCGGTGAGTTCCACGTCCACATGAATGCGGCCGGCGGGGTGCAGCACTTCCACACGGCGTGTGCCTGCAATGGCGTGCTGCAGGGAGTCGGTGATCACCGTGCCTGGCAGCACGTGGGCAGCAGCCACGCCAATCGCACCGGTCACGGCGTGTGAGCGGTGGCAGCGGTGGGGTGTGAAATAGCGCGAGACGACGCTGCCCGGTTGATCGCCCGCAGACACGATCACGGGCTTGGGCAGCACGCTGTTCGACACATCGCCCATGCCCATCCGCAGGCCGGCTTCGCATCGCAGGGCTTCCAGCCTGGAAAGCAGTTCGGCATTGGTATCCAGCTCTGCAGGGCTCTCGTTGCCGCACAGGCCGAGGTCCGCTGCCCGCACGAGCACCATCACCTGGGCGGCATCGATACAGGTGACCTGCAGGCCGTGGATGGTGTCGATGCGCTGGCCGGTCGGGAAAATCTGGCCCGTGACGGCGCCCCAGGCGTCCAGGAAGTTCATCAGCACCGGTGCCGCAGTGCCCTGCACGCCGTCAATATGCACATCGCCGTCGTAGCGCACCCGTCCGCCAGCGGTACACACCTGCACATCAATGCGTGAACGGGTGTTGACGTTGTAGACCCGTACCGTGGTGGTGTTTCCATGGCCGGAAGCGGGCACCAGCCCCTGCTCGATGGCAAAGGGCCCCACGCCCGCCAGCATGTTGCCGCAGTTGGGCCGCGTGTCCACGCGGGCCTCTTCCACACTGACTTGGGCGAAGAGGTAGTCCACATCGCAGTCGGCATGTACCGACCTGGAAACGATCGCCACCTTGCTGGTCAGCGAGTTTCCTCCACCCAGGCCGTCAATCTGCAATTCATGCGGCGAGCCCAGCGCGGCGATCAGGGTGCGGTCGCGCGCCGCAGGGTCTTGCGGCAGCCAGTCGGCCAGGAAGAACGGCCCCCGGGAAGTGCCGCCACGCATCAGAACGCAAGGAAGGTTGTAGCTCATGGGTCGGCATGGTGCGACGCTTCATCTGTTCTGTGAATTGCATTGTTGACAATGATTGATGCATGCAGCGCAATAGGCTATGAGCCCTTGTACATGGTGAAATCACGTTCGTGAATTGCAATGTTCTGATCGTTTGATGCGTGCTGCGCAACAGCGAAACGTCTTGAAAGCCCATGCCCATGAACAACAAATTCGATCTTGCTGACATCCAGGCCTTTGCCGCGGTGGCTGAGCTGCAGAGCTTTCGTGCTGCGGCCGAGGCGATCCACTTGTCGCAGCCTGCCTTCAGCCGTCGCATCGACAAGCTCGAAGAAGCCCTGGGCGTGCGCCTGCTTGACCGCACCACCCGCCGTGTCACGCTCACGGCCGTGGGCCGTGACTTCGCGCGCAAGACCCGCGTGTGGCTGGATGACCTGGACGGCATGCTCATGGGCCTGGGCGACGTGGCCGCGCGCCGCATGGGCGAGGTGACGATTGCCTGCGTGCCGTCGGCCGTGTATTACTTTTTGCCGCAGGTGGTCAAGCGCTACCACGAGCGGTTTCCGAAAATCCGCGTCAAGGTGCACGACGCCAGCGCCAACGAGGTGCTGGTGGCCGTGGCGCAGGGCGATGCCGACTTTGGCCTCAATTTCATCGGCAGCCAGGAGGCCGAGATCGAGTTCAAGCCCGTGCTGGCCGAGCGCTTCGTAGCCGCCTGCCGGCGCGACCATGTGCTGGCGCGGCGCAAGAAGGTCACCTGGGCAGAGCTGGGCCAGCACGACTTCATGTCGGTGGGCAAGACCTCGGGAAACCGTCTGTTGATGGACCTGGCGCTGGCCAACGTGCCCGACCGCCCCCAGTGCCTGTACGAGGCCAAGCACGTGACCACGCTGCTCGGCCTGGTGGAGGCGGGCCTGGGCGTGGCTGCCGTGCCCAGCCTGGCCATGCCGGGCAAGGACCATCCCACGCTGGTGAGCATTCCGCTGATCGAGCCCGTGGTGACGCGCCAGATGGGGCTGATAAAACGCAGGGGCAAATCGCTGTCGCCCGCTGCGCAGCAGCTCTATGACCTGCTGGTGGCTACGCGTTCTGTGCGCCCACGCAGTGCTGCCACGGCGCAAAAAATACAATCGGGGCAATGACTGCCAATACCAAACCGCCCAAACAACGTGTTGTCGTGGGCCTTTCGGGCGGAGTGGACTCTGCCGTGACCGCCCACCTGCTCAAGCAACAGGGCCACGAAGTCGTCGGCATCTTCATGAAGAACTGGGAAGATGACGACGACAGCGAATACTGCTCGTCCAACATCGACTTCGTGGACGCCGCCGCCGTGGCCGACGTGATCGGCATCGAGATCGAACACGTCAACTTCGCAGCCGACTACAAGGACCGTGTGTTTGCCGAGTTCTTGCGTGAGTACCAGGCGGGCCGCACGCCCAACCCAGACGTGTTGTGCAACGCCGAGATCAAGTTCAAGGCTTTTCTGGATCATGCCATGCGCCTGGGAGCGGAGAAGATCGCCACGGGGCACTACGCCCGCGTGCGTCAGAACCCATCCTCCGGCCTGTTCGAGCTGCTCAAGGGGCTGGATCCCTCCAAGGACCAGAGCTACTTTCTGCACCGCCTGAACCAGGCGCAGCTGTCCAAGACGCTGTTCCCGGTGGGCGAGTTGCACAAGACCGAGGTGCGCCGGATCGCCGAGGAGATTGGCCTGCCCAATGCCAAGAAGAAGGATTCCACGGGCATCTGCTTCATTGGCGAGCGGCCGTTCCGCGAGTTCCTGAACCGATACATCAGCCATGAGCCCGGCCCCATCCTGGACGACCGGGGCCGCAAGCTGGGCCAGCATGTGGGCTTGTCGTTCTACACCTTGGGCCAGCGCCAGGGCCTGGGCATCGGCGGAATCAAGGAGAAGGGCGCACAGCGTGGCGGCGGCGAGCATGCGCCCTGGTTTGTGGCCCGCAAGGACCTGGCCAGGAACACGCTGCGCGTGGTGCAGGGGCACGACCACCCCTGGCTGCTGTCCTCCGCCCTGGAGGCGCAAGATGCCAGCTGGACGTCCGGCCACCCCCCTGTGCCGGGGAACTATGCCGCCAAGACCCGCTACCGGCAGCAGGACGCCGCGTGCACCGTCGTCAGCGCGGACGGCGCGGGTTTTCAGCTGCGTTTCCCACAGGCGCAGTGGGCGGTGACGCCGGGGCAAAGTGCGGTCTTGTACGACGGGGAGGTCTGCCTCGGGGGCGGGGTCATTTTTGGTGCGACAGACTGAAACATCTGGGACACATTAGCCCTCTAGCCGATTGTGGTGCACCCCCACAAATGGGGTTTTCTAATTAATTAAGACTATGGATTGAATAATCCAAATAGTAAATAATTAATTCTTGTGGCGTGACACCCACAAACTTCTACGTAGTTACCGCCAGTTGAACTAAGTTGACCTTTGGTTCGTCGCCACAAGCGTCATTTGTCACGGCGTGGCTTCTAGAATTCCCGAAAACGCTGTTTGAAACCACATGTATCAAAAAATGCACGTGGTAAACCCTTAGTTCATCTTGCTGACGGCCGTCAAAAACGGGCCCGAAGCTTGCTCGTGCTTGCACCATGTCTCAAATTGTTTCCATGCCTTCGAGCCCCGACATCGCCGCGCACCTGGTCCGGCAGCAGTGTTCGGTGCAATGGCGAGGGTTTTTCCAGGCTCTTGCAGCGGAATTTGTCGCGGCCCTGCCACCGGAAGACCTTCGCGCGCTGATGTTCCGGGTGGGCGCGCGGTTTGCGGCAGACCATCCTTTGCCAGCGTGTGCCACTGTGGAAGACCTGCAGCGCAGCATGACGGCGGTCTGGACGAGCATCGACTGGGGCTGGGTCGATTTGAGGCAGGAAGTTGAGCAGTTGAACATCCACCACAGCCTCTCGCCCGTATCTGCTGCATTCGGGCCGGACCACGTGCATTGGTCGGGTGGTTTCCTCGAAGGGGTCTACCAAAGCTGGTTCGACCAAGCGGGTGCCGGGCAACTCAAGGTGGTGCAGTGCGCACCTGCAGATACCTGGGGGTGTGTACACCTTCAGCTGTCGCGCTGAGCACCGGGTTTCGGATTTATATGTTGCGGCATTGGCGGTGACCCATGAAACACTCAGACGACATCGTGAACCTCTTTCAGCAGTTTGGGGCCAAGGCAGACCCCTACCATGAGCTGGCCCGCAAGCAGGAGCACCAACTCTCCAACGAGCGCTGGCCCCTTGTCTCTGCCGTGCGCAATGCCGTGGCCGATGATGTGCCCTCGGTAGACCGAAGCGCCGGTACCGCTGCGGCGCCGCTTCCCCAGCAGGCTCAGGCCTCCGTTTCGGCGCGACCAGAGCCCGTTGTGGCAGTGCAGCGCACTGCACCGGTCGCCGCCGAGTTGCCCCGCCCGGTGGCCGCGCCCGCAGCAGTAGCGGCAGACCGTCTGCCGCCAGCGGCTGCGCTGGCCTCGCGTTCCCCCCTGGCGGGTCTTGCGGGCCTGCGTGGACAGGCTGCGCCGACTGTTGCTGAAGAGCAGGCCGTGCACCAGGAGTCCTTGCCGGTGGACCTCCCATCGGTTTTTGCGCGTCTGGCGGGTGCTCCCGTGGCCGCCAGCGCTGCGCCAGCGCCCGCCTGGCAGCCTCGCAAGGGCCACCTATGAAAGTGATTGCCATCGTTTCTGCCAAAGGTGGCGTGGGCAAGACGACCCTGACTGCCAACCTGGCCACCGCATTGCAGCGCGAAGGTGTTGCGACGTTGCTGGTGGTGGACATGGACCCCCAGAATGCGCTGGGCTTGCATTTCGGCGCCGATCCCCGTTCTCTGGCCGGCGTATCCCGCGCCAGCCTGGCAGGCGAAGACTGGGGCTCGGTCTGCGTGCAAAGCCCATCGGGTGTGCATGTGCTGCCCTATGGCGTGGTGAACGAGTCTGACCGCGTGGCTTTCGAGCGGCACCTGGACGCACACCCGAACTGGCTGGAGCAGCAATTGCAGGGCCTGGAACTGCCGGAGGATGCCGTGGTGCTGATCGACACGCCGCCCGGTCCTTCTGTTTATATGCAGCAGGCGCTGTCGGCCGCCCAGGTGGTGGTGGTGGTCAGCCTGCCCGATGCGGCATCGTATGCGGCGCTGGCCCTGATGCAGCGGCTGGTGCACACCTATTGCACACCGCGCCCTGATTTTTCCGAAACGCTGTACGTGCTCAATCAGGTGGACGGCGCGCGCCAGTTGTCCAAAGACATCACGCGTGTGATGCAGGACAACCTGGGTGAGCGTCTGGTGGGCGTGGTCCATGAAGACCAGGCGGTGCGCGAGGCGCTCGCCTACGACCAGAGCGTGCTGGAGTATGACCCCCAAGGCCAGGCGGCCGATGACCTGCGCAAGTGCGCGCGCGTCCTTGCGCAGCGCCTGCGACTGCCACTGGCTGGAGCCGCGCAATGAGTATCGACCAACGCCCGCAGGCCGACGAGGTAGCTGACGCCGATTCCCACAGTCCCCAGGCACACTGGCGCACCGTGGTGCATGCCATCACCGGGTGGGATCTGTGGCAGCACCCCGTAGCGCGTGTCGCGGCTGTGGTGTTCAGTGCCTTGCTGATGGGGTTGGTCATCAGCGTACCGCTGGATCTCCAGGGGCAGATTCTCTTTTCGGTGGGTTCGTTTGGTGCGGCCTTGCTGCTGAGCAGGACCCCCGGCCGCCTGTCCACGCTGGCAATGATCGTGCTGTCGATCTCGGCCTCGTCGCGTTACATCTACTGGCGTTTTACCGACACCATCGGCTTTACCAACTGGCTGGATGCGGCATTCGGCTATGGCCTGGTGCTGGCAGAGCTGTATGCCTTTGCGGTGCTGCTCATTGGCTACTTCCAGACGGCGTGGCCCCTGCAGCGCCGCCCGGTTCCCATGCCCCAGGACATCAGCACCTGGCCCAGCGTGGATGTGTTCATTCCGACGTACAACGAGCCGCTTGAAGTGGTGCGCCAGACGGTGTTCTCGGCCATGAGCCTGGACTGGCCCGCCGATCGCCTGCACGTGTATGTGCTCGACGACGGCCGCCGTCCCGAGTTCCGTGAGTTCTGCGAAGAGCTGGGCGTGGGCTACCTGATCCGCGACAACAACCACCACGCCAAGGCGGGCAACATCAACGCGGCGCTCAAAGTCACGAGTTCCGAATACATCGCCATCTTTGACTGCGACCACATCCCCACGCGTTCCTTCCTGCAGGTCTGCATGGGCTGGTTCTTCAAGGACACCAACCTGGTCATGCTGCAGACGCCGCACGTGTTCTTCTCACCCGATCCGTTTGAGCGCAACCTGGACACGTTCCACCGGATGCCCAACGAGGGCGAGTTGTTCTACGGCATCGTCCAGGACGGCAACGACCTCTGGAACGCGTCGTTCTTCTGCGGTTCTTGCGCCATCATCCGCCGCAAGGAGTTGCTGGAAGTGGGTGGCATTGCGGTAGAAACCGTGACCGAGGACGCCCACACGGCGCTCAAGCTCAGCCGCCTGGGCTACAACACGGCTTACCTCGAAGTGCCTCAGGCTGCGGGCCTGGCCACCGAGAGCCTTTCCGGCCACGTAGGCCAGCGCATTCGCTGGGCGCGGGGCATGGCGCAGATCGCGCGCACCGACAACCCGCTCTTTGGCAAGGGTCTCAAGTTCGGCCAGCGGCTGTGCTACCTGAATGCGATGCTGCATTTCTTCTACGGACTGCCGCGCCTGGTGTTTCTGACTGCACCGCTGGCCTACCTGTTCTTCGGGGCCCACGTGTTCCAGGCCACGGCGCTGATGATCACCGCCTATGCGCTGCCCCACCTGGCCCACGCCAGCGTGACCAACTCCCGTATCCAGGGGCGCTTTCGCCACTCGTTCTGGAATGAGGTGTACGAGTCAGTGCTGGCCTGGTACATCATGCGCCCGGTGATCGTTGCCTTCATCAACCCCAAGCTGGGCAAGTTCAACGTGACGGCCAAGGGGGGCGTGATCGAGAAAGCCTATTTCGACTGGACCATTGCACGGCCTTATGTGGTGCTGTTGGTGATCAATCTGGTGGGTTTTGCGGTGGGGATCTGGAAGCTGTTCTCCTCCGCAGGCGACGAAACCACCACGCTGGTCATCAACATGGTCTGGACCACCTACAACGTCATCCTGCTGGGCGCCAGTGTGGCGGTGGCCAGCGAGACGCGCCAGATCCGTGGCACACCGCGCGTGGCGGCTGCCCTGCCCGCTGTCATCCGCTTCGATAACGGCCGCACGCTGGTTTGCAAGACCGAAGATTTCTCGCAGCACGGGCTGGGCCTGTCCGTTCCGGCGGACAGCGACATTCCCATGGGCAGCCGCCTTTCCGTGTCGCTGTTCCGGTCCGACGAAGAAGGTGTTTTTCCGGCCGTTGTCACGTTCAGTGGCAAGGGGCGTCTGGGCGTGAAGTTCGACAACCTCAGTCTGCGCCAGCAGGCCGAACTGGCATCGCTGACCTTTGCACGGGCGGATGCCTGGATTGCCACTTGGGGCACGGGCCAGCGCGACAAGCCGCTGCGCTCGCTCTGGAGCGTGATTGCGATCGGAGTGCGCGGCATGGGACAACTGACCGTCTCCGCCGTCAAGTCCCTCAAGCCCCGTTAAGCCTTTCCCTGTTTCCAAAGACTCGACACCATGATTCCCAAAAGACATCCGACAGCGCGGCTGCCGCGCAAGCGCATGCTGCCTGCCATGCTGGCCTTGGTACTGACAGGGACGGCCGTGCCCGTATCCCAACTTGCTGCGGCCCCTGCACCAGCGGGCTTGGCTGGGGCGGAAATGCTGGCTGCGGCGCAACCGACCGAGAGTGGAGTGCGTGTACACCGCACCAGTTTCAAGGACCTGGGGGCCCTGTTTCCGCTGCAATTGCGGGGTGTGGACGGCACGAGCGGTGTGGCGTTCAGCGTGCGCAACGACGAAGTGGTCACAGGCGCGCGACTGAAGCTGAACTACTCCTACTCGCCCGCCCTGCTCCCCAACCTGTCCCATATCAAGGTGCTGGTGAACGAGCAGGTGGCCGCCACCATTCCGGTGACCACGCAGCAGGCGGGCGAAAACCTGCAGCGCGAGATCGTCATCCCGCCGCGCCTCATCACCGAGTTCAACCGGCTCAACCTGCAGCTGATCGGCCACTACACGATGGAGTGCGAAGACCCGCTGCACTCCAGCCTGTGGGCCAACGTCGGCAACGACAGCGTGCTGGAACTGACGGTGGCGCCCGTGGCCCAGACGAACGATCTGGCGCTGCTGCCGCAGCCTTTCTTTGATCGCCGGGATGTGCGCCCGCTGGAGCTGCCGATGGTGTTCGGCGCAGTGCCCAACACGGGCACCTTGCAGGCCGCAGGTACGATGTCGTCCTGGTTTGGCGCGCTGGCGGGTTTCCGGGGAGCGAGGTTCCCGTCACTGGTGGGCGAACTCCCCGCGCGCGGCAACGCGGTGGTGATGATCGCGGGCAAGGCGCAAGCGCCCGCCGGGCTGAGCCTGCCAGACATCCAGGGCCCCACCGTGGCCGTGGTGAGCCACCCGGCAGACCGCCATGGCAAGCTGCTGCTGGTCATGGGGCGGGACGAAGCCGAGCTTGGCGTTGCCGCCAAGGCACTGGCCATCGGTTCCTCGGCCCTGTCCGGCCCGCTGGCACGGATCACCGAGGTCACGGAACTCAAGCCCCGCAAGCCGTACGACGCGCCCAACTGGCTTTCCAATGACCGGCCCGTGAAATTTGGTGAACTGGTCGAGGCCGATGCGCTCAACGTGTCCGGCTACTCGCCAGACCTGATCCGCCTGAACTTCTTCCTGCCGCCCGACCTGTTCGCATGGCGCCAGAAGGGCATCCCGGTGGACCTGCGGTATCGCTATACCCCGCGCCCGAACCCCGACAAGTCCACCCTCAACATCAATGTGAACCAGCAGTTCCTGCGTTCGTTGCCCCTGCACGCAGTGAATCATGAAGAACCCGGCGCTCTGGACCGCCTGCTGACCAAGGTGGTGCCCAAGGGCGAGATGGCGCCGGAGCGCGAGACGTTCCACATCCCGCTGTTCAAGCTGCCGGCCCAGTCGCAGCTGCAGATGCATTACTACTACGACGTGGTCAAGCAGGGCGCCTGCAAGGACGTACCACTCGACAACGTCCGGGGCTCTGTCGAGGCCGACTCGACCATCGACATCTCCGGTTTTCCGCATTTCATCGCCATGCCGGATCTGGCGGCCTTTGGCAATGCAGGGTTCCCGTTCACACGCATGGCAGACCTTTCTGAATCTGCGGTGGTGATGCCCGACAAGCCGGGTGCGCAGGAATACGAGGCCTATCTGGGCCTGATGGGTGTCATGGGGCGCGTCACGGGATACCCTGCCCTGGGCGTGACCGTGGCGCAGGCCCAGCAGGTGGAGCGGCTTGCCGACAAGGACCTGCTGGTCATTGCCTCCGGCGGCAACCAGCCCTTGCTCAAGCAATGGGCCAGTTCCATTCCGGCCCTCCTGCAGGGCGAAACCAAGAGTTTCCAGATGTCGGACTTCGCCAACCGCCTGCTGCGCTGGTGGGGCTTTGGCGAGGACTCCAGCGTGCACGCACGGCGCAGCCAGGTTGCGTTTTCCAGCGACAGCACCGATGCTCTGGTGGCAGGTTTTGAATCGCCTTTGCGCGGTGGCCGCAGTGTGGTGCTGGTTGCCAGCAACCAGCCTGCAGGTCTGTCGCAAGTGATGGATGCACTGCTGGATGCCGAAATGCTCAAACACGTGCAGGGCAGCACCACGGTCATCCGGGGCAAGCAGGTGGACAGCCTGGTGGCCGAGAAAAACTACCATGTGGGTCAGTTGGGCCCCTTGCTGTATACCCAGTGGTTTCTTTCGCGCAACCCGCTGTTGCTGATTGTCCTGGGCGTGTCGGCGGCGGTGCTGATAGCGATCATCATGTACCTGTCGCTGAGAGCGCGCGCACGGGCCCGGCTGAAGCAAAAAGGCTGAGGCGGTGCAAAGCACGCCCGGCTGTTTCTGAATCACGCAACACATTCCCGGCACCTCGGTGGCCGGGAGCCTCGCAGGGAGAAGGAAGGCATGTCCTCCAAACGTCGTCGTCATCAAACACTTGCCATGGGGCTGCTGGCCTCGCTGATGGCCCCCGTTGCCTGGGCGCAGACTGGGGCCGAGCAGACCCTGCTGGACCAGGGGCAGTACTGGCAGGAGCGCGGCGACACGGAGCGCGCGGGTGAGGCATGGCAGAAGCTGCTGCGCATCAACCCCCAGAACGCCCAGGCCCTCTATGGGATGGCGTTGGTGGAGCTCAACGCCCGCCGCCCCGAGGGCGCCCAGCGCTACCTGAACCAGTTGCAGGCAGCCCATCCGCGCAGCCCGCTGGTCAGCCGGTTGCAGGAATCCATCCGCACGGGCCGCAGCGCACCCCAGATCGAAACTGCGCGCCAGCAGGCCCGCAGCGGGCAGGCCAGCCAGGCCTTGAGCACCTACCAGGCGGCACTGGGAGACCGCGCTCCCACCGGCCCCCTGGCGCTGGAGTACTACCAGACGCTGGGCGCCACAGCAGGCGGCTGGGACGAGGCCCGTCGGGGTTTGAACCGCCTGGCGCAGGAATCGCCCGAAGACCCGCAGATTGCGCTGGCCCTGGCGCAACACCTGACCTACCGCGAATCCACACGCCGCGAAGGCATCGCCCAGCTGGCGCGGCTGGCCGGGCGCCCCGATGTGGGCAAGGCGGCGACGGAAAGCTGGCGCAAGGCGCTGGCATGGACGGGCAATCGCTCGGCCGACATCCCGCTGTACCAGGAATTCCTGCGCGCCAATCCCGGAGACACGGCCGTGCAGACGCGACTGGTGCAAGCCCAGAACCTGCAAAAACAGTCCCAGGCAGCTTCCGTCCGGACGGCCGACCCGCTGCGCCAGCGGACGACAGCAGGGTTCCAGGCCCTGGACGATGGCGAGCTGGATGCTGCAGAGGCCGCATTTCTGAACGTGCTCGAATCCCGTCCCACCGACGGCGATGCGCTGGGTGGCCTGGGCATCCTGCGTTTGCGCCAGGAACGGTTTGCCGACGCGCGCGGGCTGCTGGAGCGGGCCTCGCGTGCGGGCTCGGCCAGCCGCTGGAAACAGGCGCTCGACAGCGCCACCTACTGGAGCCTGGTCGAGCAGGCCACCTCCGAACGCGAACGCGGCGAGACAGCGGTAGCGCGGCGTTCGCTGGAGCAGGCTGTGCGGCTGAATCCGGCCGAAGTCACGGCCGAAACCGACCTGGCAGACCTGTTGGTCGAAGATGGCCAGTACGACGCGGCCGAGGCGGCCTACCGCCGTGTGCTCGCGCGCCAGGCCGACAACCCCGACGCGGTGCGGGGCCTCGTGGGCGTGCTGGCGCAGAACAACAAGGCGGCCGAAGCCCTGGCGCTGGTGGAGAAGCTGTCACCCTCGCAGCAAGAAAAGGTGGGAGCCCTGGGGCGCCTGCGTGCTGCGCAGGCATTGGGCCAGGCCCGCGCAGCGACGGAGCGTGGCGATACCGCCGCCGCCCGCGCAGCGCTGGAAGATGCCCTGCTGAACGATCCGGCTAGCCCCTGGGTGCGGCTGGACCTGGCCCGCCTGTACCTGCGCATGGGCGCGGTGGCCGAGGCGCGGGGCGTGATGGACGGACTGCTGCTGTCCAACCCCAACATGCCCGAGGCCCTGTATGCCAGCGCCCTGCTCGCCTCGGAAGCCGGCGACTGGCCCAACGCCCTGGCCCTGCTGGACCGCGTTCCAGAAAAGCACCGCACCCGTGACATCGCCGCGCTGCAAAAGCGGGTGTGGGTGCATGTGCAGGCATCGGCTGCGTCGGCGTTGGCGGCCGAAGGTCGCCAGACGGAAGCCCTGGCCACCCTGGCCCAGGCCGAGTCCTTTGCCACCCAAGACCCCGAATTGCTGGGCGCCATGGCCTTGGCCTACGCGGACGCTGGCGATCCGCAGCGCGCACTCGGCATGGTGCGCCAGGTGCTGGCGCGCACCCCCCGGCCCGATGTCGGCCTGCGCCTGCAGTACGCAGCCACCTTGCTCAAGACCCAGCAGGATGTGGAACTGGCGGGCATCCTGCGGCAGCTGCAGACGGCCCCGATGAATGACCGCGAGCGCAAGAGTTTCAGCGACATCCGCCGCGCCTACATCGTGCGCCAGGCCGATGGCCTGCGCGAGGCGGGCGACCTGGTCGCGGCCTACGACACGCTCGTTCCCTTGCTGGCCGAGCAGCCCGACGAGCCCCTGGCCATGGCGGCACTGGCCCGCATGTACGCGGCCAACAACGACTATGCCCAGGCGCAGGCGCTGTATGCGCGGTTGCTGGAAAAGTCTCCCAATGACGTGCCCCTCATCCTGCAGACCGCAGCCATGGCCACGGGCGCCAAGGACTACGGCTATGCGGAGTCGCTGCTGTCCGTGGCGCTGGCGCGCGCTCCGCGTGATCCCGAAGTGCTGACGGCCGCCGGTCGGTTGTACCGGGCGCAGGGCAAGAATTCCAAGGCCACCGAGTTCTTCACGGCTGCCGTTGCTGCCGAAAACGCGCAGCGCGATGCCGTGCTGGCCGCCAGTGGCGTGGCGGCGGGGCCTGCACGTTCGGGCAATCCATTTGCCCAGCGCGCGGCGTTGCAGCAGCGTGCCGGGGGCGGCCTGTCAGTGCCTGGTGCCGCAGCCGTCGCACGGTCGCCGGTGGGCTACACCCCCCAGCAGTACGCGCCCCAGCCAGTAGCGCGCAGCAACAACGCACCTGCAGGCCTCTACATTCCCGACCCGGCCGGTGCAAGCCGCTTTGGCACGGTACCGCAGGCCTATGCGCAGGCCGCTCCCATGACGCCCGCCAGTTACTACCCCGAGGCGTCCAGCCCGGTGGCGGCGGCTGACACGGCGGCTTCGACCAGCGCTGCGCGGCGCAACGCTGCGGCACTGCCTTCTTCGACCCCACGGTCGGTGGGTGCCTCTGCGGCGGCGCCGGCCATGGCACCTGTGTACGTGCCGCCTGCACAACCCATGCAGCCGATGGGCGCTCCGGCCCCGGCTGCGGCGGGCTACTACACGCCTGCACAGGCCTACGGTGGTGGGTATGCGGGCGGCGCCCAGTCCTTGCCTGCGCAACGCGCAATGCCTGCTCCTGCCGCACCTTCTGCCTGGTCCACGGCGGGCCTGGGCAACGTGCCCGACCCCACGCGGCCCCGCACGGCCCGCGATGAGCTGCGCGAAGTGCAGCAAAGCCAGATTTCTTCGTTCTCCGTGGGCGCAGTTGCGCGCGCACGGCAGGGCGAGGCGGGCATGAGCCAGCTATCCGAGATCGAAGCGCCCGTGCAGCTCAAGATGAGCGTGGGTGACGGTCACCTGCTGCTGGGCGTAACGCCCACGGGCGCCAGCGCAGGTTCGCCCGGCTCTCCCTACGGCACCATCAGCCGCTTTGGTGGTGGCCCGGTCACGGCCCTGGCCATGCCCGAACGCGGTGCTGGCTCGCAAAGCGACAGCGGCGTCGGCCTGAGCGTAGGCTATGAAAGCGGAGGCTTCCGGGCAGACATCGGCAGCACGCCGCTGGGCTTCGGCCAGTCCGATGTGACGGCAGGCGCGAGATACCGCACAGCCCTCACCGACGACCTGACCGTGGCCGTGGACCTCTCGCGCCGCCCGGTGACCGACAGCCTGCTGTCGTTTGCCGGTGTCCGTGATGCCCGGACCGGCGACCGCTGGGGCGGCGTGTCCGCTTCGGGGGGCCGCGTTGATCTGACCTGGGACGATGGTGAACTGGGGATTTATGGGTACGGTTCGCTGCATGGCCTGACCGGTACCCGCGTGCGCAGCAATGCGCGGGCCGAGCTGGGTGGCGGGATGTACTGGCATGTGCATCGCACATCGAACGCCGACCTGACGGCGGGCCTGAGCTTTACGGGGCTGTCGTACCAGCGCAACCTGCGCTACTTCACGGTGGGCCACGGTGGCTATTTCAGTCCCCAGCAGTTCGTGTCCTTTGGCATTCCGGTCGAATGGGCGCAGCGCAATGGCCGCCTGTCCTACCAGCTCAAGGGCTCGGTGGGCGTGCAGTATTTCAAGGAAGATGCGGCGCCGTATTTCCCCAACAGCCCATCGCGGCAAGTCTCGGCAGTCCAGGCAGCCGCCGACGCGCTGGCCTTTGGCGAAACGGGCGCCACGGCCATCTACCCCGGCCAGTCCCGCACGGGCCTGGGCTACAACCTGGGTGCGGCCATGGAATACCAGATGCATCCGCAGGTGTTCGTGGGGGGACACCTGTCGCTCAACAACGCACGCAACTACCGTGAGTTCGCGGGCGGCCTGTATGTGCGCTACGCCTTCCAGCCCTACAACGGCCTGCAGGCGTTCCCGGTCAACCCGCTGCGGTCACCGTATAGCTACTGAACTTTTCCAGGGCGCTCACCCGCTCTCCGCAAGCCACAAAAAAGGCCCGTCGCACTTCGCGTGCGACGGGCCTTTTTTATGGGCAACCCGCTTGTGGCGGGAGCACTGTCTGCGTGCCACATGGCGCTTGCGCGGGGTGAAGGCGCTGTAAGCCCAGGCCCATGGGCCGATCACAGGGGCACCGCAGTGATTGCCCGGTTGCAGCACCCCCCGCCTAGCGCGAGGGGTGCTCCCTGCCGTTACGGCGTGGTCTGCTTGGCGCCCACAAACACGGTGTGGGCACGTGTGCCAGCCGCGGACAACCCGGCAGTCAGGATGCGCAGGCCAATGACCTTGCCATTCGCATCGAACTGTGCCGATGCCGAGCCGGACTGCGGCGGGCCCGAGGACAGGCCGCAGGTGATGGGTGCGTTGGGGCTGTTGAGGTAGCCGAATGCCTCGACGCGGTACAGATTCAGACCACTGCCCAGTTCGCCCAGGAGCTTGCCCGCCACTTCACAGCCGCTGGTGGTCAGGCCCGTGATGGCGCCATCGGCAAACACCGTCAGTGTTGTGGTGTCGCCACCAAAACCCGTGCCAGCCATCTTGTAGGTACCAACGATCAGGGCCGCGTTGGGCACCTTGCCGGAGGGCAGGGCGTACAGCGGGTCGGGCGTCACGCTGAAGCGGGTGGGGAAACCACCTGGCTGCGTTGGGTAGCTGAAGCTGCCGCTGAACAGGCCGGCGGTGCTGGTGCCATCGCCACTTTGGAGCGTGCCGTCGATCAGCACGGACTCGTTGTAGGCGCCTGTGTTGGCCAGCAGGCGGTTGAAGAACACGCCATCGTTGGCCGTCACAAAACGGTTGTTCGTGACGTTGTTCTCGTAGCGGATAAGGCGGCCATACAGCGCGTTGTGGTCCAGGCTGCTGTTGGTGTAGAAGAACAGGCCACCGTCCGGCAGCACGCTGCCCCAGACGGTCGTATCGCCAATCACGCCTGCAGGCAGCGTGAAGGAGCCCTGCCAGTTGCCTGCCACCGACAACGGCGTAGTGGAAGGCGGCACTGTGGTGCGGGGGTCGGCAATGCCGTTGAGGGTGAAGGTGTTGTTCGGGCCCGTCGCATTGCGCGTGAACACCCAGATGCCGTTGGGCACCCCTGCCGCATCAAACCGCAGCACGGCGATGCCGGATTGCTGCGTGCCGCTGGCCTCGCAGGAGGTGGTGTCGCCCGAGAGATTGAGCGTCATCGAATACAGCGGGGAGTCTGCGGCGCGTGGCGTGGCCGTGCCCGTGACCAGGCAGCCGCCGATGCGGCCCGAGAGCTGGCCCTGTGGGGTGACGGTGAGCACCCATCCGCCGCCAAACAGGCCGGTGCCCCGGTAGGTGCCCTCGACCAGGCTCGCGCGTGCGGGGTGGAAGTTCAGGCTGCTGTACGAGAGCTTGATCGGCACCACCGCGCCGGACGCAGCCGCCGTCTGCACGGGGTCAGAGTAATTGCCGCTGATGCCGTCGGTGCGGCCGATCTTGCCGCTGTTCGATGCCGTGCCACGCAGCGTCAGGCCCGTGGCAAATTTGCCGTCCTGGACCGAGTAGTACGTGACGCCAGTGGCCAGCACTGCCGTGACGTTGACATTCAAACGCCCGTAAATCGCATCAAAGCCCGCTGCGCCCGGGGCCTCGCGTGCCATGTAGAACTCGCCCCCGGTGCCCAGCGGGCCGGGATCGATGTAGCCCACCACCTGCCGCTGCGCAGCGCCGGTGCCCACCGTGCCCTCCCATATGCCGCCGGGGTATTGCTGTACGCCAGGGGCGGGGCCCACGTCTTCGCCGTCGGACGAGCCGCCGCCGCAACTGGCGAGCAGGGCCGCACAGGTCAAGGATAGCCAGAGGTATTTGCGCATGATGGACAGAAAGAGGATCAGTGGGTAATTGGGGAGTCGTCGAGATGCCGCCGTGGCGCGCGAGGCGTTATCGACGGGCCAGCGAGCGCGCACTGGTGCATGCTGGCTGTCTTGCTGTTTCTAATTGTGCCAGCAGCGGGCGCAAGGGACGACAGGAAAATGGCATGCCGGAGTTGGGCGGCAGGCTGTGGAGCTGCGGTGCGCCCACGGGGAATGCGACCTCGGATGTCGGCTGGGCCACGCGTGTCAGGTGCACCTGAATGCACTTACGATGAATTGCTATCAATAATATAGCTATTGCCGCTTGTCCATCAAGCGCCAGAGCCTGATTTTTCTTGGATTTCAGCCTGCTGCAAAGAAAAGGGCCGACCCCTTTGCAGGAGCCGGCCCTTGCCACCGCGCGGGGCTTCGAGAATGGCGGCTCAGTCGTCGTTGGTCGCCAGGCTGATCAGGATGCGCAGCACGTACCAGAGCATCAGCGCGATCGATGCAAACAGGTGCAGCGCAGCGCCCGCAGGGCGGTCGGCGGGGTAGTCGTGGATGATGCGCGAGGTGTCGTACAGCACGCAGGCGCCGGCAAACAGCACCATGATCCCTGAGAACCAGATGCCCAGCTTGAAGCCAAAGATGGCGCCGGCAATGATGGTGCCCAGGGCCACCAGGCCGCCCACCTTCAGGATGCCCCCCAGGAACGAGAAGTTGGTCTTGGTGGTGAACGCCGTCCAGGTGAGCGCGCCCACCAGCAGCAGCGTGATGAAGGCCGCAGCGCCAATGGCACCGGGGGCCACGATCTGGGCGATGCCGAACATCGGCGCGAAGATCAGGCCTTCGGCCAGTACATACAGGCCCAGGCCCATCAGCTGTGTTTGCGGGCTCTCTGCGTTGTCGGCCATGTACGAGGCCAGCCAGCCCACCAGCATGAACGCGCCCATGACGCCCAGCCACAGGAACTTGTTGCCGCTGGCCAGCAGCATCTTGGCCGCTGTGCCGGAAAATCCGGTCGCCATCAGGACGGCGGAAAGCACCACGAAGGCCAGCATGGCCACGCCGAGGTGCTTGTAGGTAGCAACGATGAAATCGCGCCGTTCAAACGGTGCGCCTTCCGGCGTCGAAGGGGTCAGGACATTGGGATTCATGGCGTATTCCTCGCTCTGTGCTAGTTGTGAAATCACGGGAGGGGCGCACCAGGCGCCTCCTCCCTCCCTCTCTGTGAAAAATTCTCAGGCCGCGCTGAGCTGCTGGCTGGAGTCCGCTGCACGCAGCCTGCGGTTGGACCACACACCGGCGGCGCCGATCAGCGTCAGCAGGATCGCGAAAATCCAGGTGCCAGCGCCGCTGAAGGACCTGGCTGAGGACGCTGCCTCGGCCTGCAGGCGCTGCCTGGTGGTCTCATAGCTGATCACGGGCTTGCCATCGACCGCCACTTCGTACACCAGGTCGTTGTCGCTCTTGTCCACCAAAGCGGTGATCTTTTCGTCGATCAGGTTGCCCACCAGTTCCTGGGGTGTGCTGTAGTCGATGCGCAGTTTGCGGGCCTCGGCGCCTGCTCCTTCGGGCTGGACGCTGATTTCGTAGAACTGCTTGGTAGCGCGGCGCTTGCGCTTGACGGTGACCTCCGAAGCCTGCGTCACCGTGCCTGCCACGCTCTGCAGGCTTTCCCGCGCTGCGTAGGCATGGTCGCCATCGGCCTTCCAGCCGCTGTACAGCGACAGGCCGATCAGGCCGGGCCCGGCCAGTAGCAGCAGCCACGCGTAACCGGTGATGAAAATCAAAATCTTGCGAACAAAGCCTGGCATGGCTATCCCTCTCTTGTGCTGTTGAATGTTGTTGTGACTAACCAGAATTTGCTGGCGGCACCGCAGGCCAGCCGCCAACAAGCGCCCGATGATCTTCGAGTTGGGCGCAACCGGTGTAAGAAAGTGTTGGCGCCGTTGTCCCCGTGCCGCACTGGACAAACTGAGGGGGTGGGAATGGCGCAGGCCGTTGTAGAAGAAGCGCTGCGTGCTGTTGATTCAGCGCTTCTTGACCATCGTGCGGGCGAAAAAAAAGGCCCGCAGCGTCTGTGCTGCGGGCCTTTTTACAAAACTGGAAAGCGCGGCTTTTAGAAGGGGATGTCGTCATCCATGTCGTCAAACCCCGAGGCTGCGCGGGGTGGCTGTGCCACGGGCGCAGGTGCAGGGCGCTGGGCAGGGGCCGCCATGGGGCGTGGTGGGGGCGCGGCGCGGCGGGGGGCCTGGTCGTAGCCGCCGCCCTGGTCGCCACCGCCGTAGCCGCCATCGTCGTAACCGCCGCCTTGCTGGCCACCACCCCCCTGGCCGCCGCCCATGCCCTGGCGGCTGCCCAGCATCTGCATCTGGTCAGCACGGATCTCGGTGCTGTACTTTTCCACGCCGCTCTGGTCAGTCCACTTGCGGGTGCGCAGGCTGCCTTCCACGTACACCTGCGAGCCCTTGCGCAGGTACTGGCCAGCGATCTCGGCGAGGCGGCCGTTGAAGACCACGCGGTGCCACTCGGTGGCTTCCTTCATTTCGCCAGACTGCTTGTCTTTCCACTTGTCGGTGGTGGCAATCGTCACGTTGGCCACCTGATCGCCACTGGGGAAAGTGCGCATTTCAGGGTCGCGGCCCAGGTTGCCGACGATGATGACTTTGTTTACGGATGCCATGGTGCTGTTTTTGCCTTAAAGGGATGAAAGAAGCGCCGGATTTGGAGAAGGATTCCGGGCGCCAAACGCGCCATTGTGCCGCAACCGGCTCGCAATGGAAGCTCTGGCGGCATGGCGCGATCCACCACTCAGTGGCCGCCGCGCCCCACGGGCCGCAGGGGCCAGGTCAGTACCAGCCACAGGACCGTGAGCACGGTGGTGGCGGCAAACAGGCCCGGCGCGCCGGCCCATTTCACCAGGGCGCCGCCCAGCGCGCCGCCCGCAAACAGGCCCAGCGATTGCAGCGTGTTGTAGCTGCCCAGCGCCGCACCGCGCAGCTGCGGCGGCGCCATGCGCGACACCAGGCTGGGCTGGCTGGCCTCCAGCGCGTTGAATCCACAGAAAAACACAAACAGCAACGGCCCCAGCACCCACAGTGTGGGTGTGCTGCCGCTGCCCGCCAGCAGGCCCAGGCCTGCCTGCACCAGCAGCACCAGTGCAATGGCACCCAGCAGCGCGGCGCGCAGCCTGCCCGCACGCTCCAGCGCAAACAGCCCGCCCATGGCCGCAAACGAGAGCACCACCGCAGGCAGGTAGACCTGCCAGTGGTGGTCTTTGCTAAGGCCCGCCTGCACCAGCATGGCCGGCACGGCCACCCACATGGACAACTGCACGGTGTGCAGAACGAAAACCCCCAGGTTCAGGCGCAGCAGGTCGGGGTGGGCCCACACATCGGCCAGGCGGCCCCGGGGCGCATTCTGGTGCTGCGCGGTTTCTGCGGGCACCCACCAAATCACCACCGCCACGCCTGCCAGCGCCAGGGCGCAGGTCAGCCCGAACAAGCCCGCGAGCCCGATGTGGGCCGCCAGCACCGGTGCGGCCACCAGCGCGACGGCAAACATCAGTCCGATGCTGCCGCCCACCAGCGCCATGGCCTTGGTGCGCACGGCGTCGCGGGTCTGGTCGGCCAGCAGGGCGGTCACGGCGGCCGATACGGCCCCGGCGCCCTGCAGCGCGCGGCCCACCAGCAGTCCCGTGAGCGAATCGGCCAGCGCGGCCAGCAGGCTGCCCGCCGCAAACACCAGCAGGCCCAGCACGATCACGCGCTTGCGCCCAAACCGGTCGGACGCCATGCCCAGCGGCAACTGCAGCACGGCTTGCGTCAGGCCGTAGATGCCCATGGCAAGCCCCACCAGCGCGGGGTCATCCCCACCGGGGTACTTGCGGGCCTCCAGCGCAAACACGGGCAGAACCAGGAACAGGCCCAGCATGCGCAGCGCAAAGATCAGCGCCAGGCTGAGGCTGGAGCGGCGCTCCTGCGGGGTCATGGCGTTGCCGGAAGGCGATGGCGACAGGGGCGGCGGGGCAGCGCCCGCAAGTGAAGAAGGAGAATCCGGCACGGTGGTGCCCTATGGGGCAGGTAAAGCAGGGATTTTCGCCCATTGGGCAGGAGTTGTGATTCGCGTGGGCATGTGCGAGGCGTGGCACGGCTCCCAATGCATGGCTGACCGGCCCAAAGGCTCACAGCAAAGCGCAGATCCGCTGCACGCATTCCTGGGGCGTGAGCTGGGCTGTGGGCAGCACCAGCTCGGCGGCCAGCGGTGGTTCGTAGGGCGAATCAATACCGGTGAACTGGCGCAACTCGCCCGTGCGGGCCTTGCGGTACAGGCCTTTGGGGTCGCGCTCTTCGGCGAGTGCCAGCGGCACATCGACAAACACTTCCAGGAAGTCGCCCGGGGCAAACAGTTCCCGGGCCGCCTGACGTTCCGCACGAAAGGGCGAAATGAAAGCCACCACCACGATCACGCCCGCGTCCACAAACAGGCGGGCCACTTGTGCGACACGCCGGATGTTCTCTGCCCGGTCCGCGTCCGAAAACCCCAGATCACGGTTCAGCCCCTGGCGGATGTTGTCGCCGTCCAGGATGTAGGTGCGTTTGCCCTGGCGATTCAGTTCCCGCTCCAGCGCATTGGCAATGGTCGATTTGCCCGCACCCGACAGGCCGGTGAGCCAGACCACCCGGCCGGGGTGGCCTCCCAACTGCTCGCGCTCCGCACGGGTCACGGTCAGCGCCTGGGCATGGACATGGGGGACGTGGGGTGGTGTGGGATCGGTCACTTTGGTGTAGGCAAATGAATATGGCGTGCAATGGTACTGGCATGGCAGCAGCTGCAACACAGGGCATGGGGCTTGACCTATCATGGTCGGTTTCCCTGCTGTTTCCCCACTCCGTGACCGACTCCCATTCCCCCACCGATGCCCAAGCTGCCGACAGCAGCGGTCTTTACCTCGCCCGCGCCCTGCGCGAGCAGCGCATCAGCATCCGGGGGGCGCGCACGCACAACCTCAAGAACATCGACCTCGACATCCCGCGCAACCAGCTCGTGGTGATCACCGGGCTGTCGGGCTCGGGCAAGTCGAGCCTGGCGTTCGACACGCTGTATGCCGAGGGCCAGCGGCGCTATGTGGAGAGCCTGTCGGCCTATGCGCGGCAGTTTCTGGGGCGGCTGGACAAGCCCGATGTCGACCTGATCGAAGGCCTGTCGCCCGCCATCAGCATCGAGCAGAAGGCCACCAGCCACAACCCGCGCTCCACAGTGGGCACGGTGACCGAGATCCACGACTACCTGCGTCTGCTGTACGCCCGCGCTGGCACGCCGTATTGCCCCGACCACAACCTGCCGCTGGCCGCGCAAACGGTGAGCCAGATGGTGGATGCCGTGCTGGCCCTGCCCGAAGACACCAAGCTCATGCTGCTGGCGCCCGTGGCGCGCGAGAAGAAGGGCGAGTTCACCGAGCTGTTCGCACAGATGCAGGCGCTGGGCTACGTCCGCTTTCGGGTGGATGGCCAGATCTACGAGCACGAGAACCTGCCCGCGCTCAAGAAAACCGAGAAGCACAACATCGACGTGGTGATCGACCGCATCAAGGTGCGCGCCGACCTGCAGCAGCGCCTGGCCGAGAGCATCGAGGCGGTGCTGCGCGTGGGCGGGCATGAGGGCAATGGCCGCGTGCTGGCGCTGGAGATGGACACGGGGCAAGAGCACCTGTTCAGCAGCAAGTTCGCCTGCCCCGTCTGCAGCTATTCGCTGCCGGAGCTGGAGCCGCGCCTGTTCTCGTTCAATTCGCCCATGGGCGCGTGCCCCGCGTGTGACGGCATTGGCCAGCGCGATGTGTTCGACCCGGCGCGTGTGGTGGCCTTCCCCACGCTGAGCCTGGCCAGCGGCGCCATCAAGGGCTGGGACCGGCGCAACGGCTACTACTTTGCGATGCTCGAGAGCCTGGCCAAGCACTACGCGTTTGACATCGAGGCGCCGTTTGAATCGCTGCCCGCACCGGTGCAGCACGCCATCCTGCACGGCTCGGGCGAGGAAGAAATCGCCTTCAGCTACATCATGGACAGCGGTGCCTCCAAGGGCAAGGTGTATGCCAAGAAGCACCCGTTCGAGGGCATCATCCCCAACATGTCGCGGCGCTACCGCGAGACCGATTCGGTGGTGGTGCGCGAGGACCTGGCGCGCTTTCGCAGCACCCAGCCCTGCCCCGAATGCCACGGCACGCGCCTGCGCCGTGAAGCCCGCCACGTGCGGCTGGGCGAGGGCGAGCAGGCCCGCGCCATCTTTGAAGTGAGCCACGCCACACTGAACACCGCCCACACCTGGTTCAACGACCTGAAGCTCACCGGCGCCAAGGCCGAGATCGCCGACAAGGTGGTGCGCGAGATCGCCACGCGCCTGCAGTTCCTGAACGACGTGGGCCTGAGCTACCTGAGCCTGGACCGCAGCGCCGAGACCCTCTCCGGCGGCGAGGCGCAGCGCATCCGCCTGGCCTCGCAAATCGGATCGGGCCTGACGGGCGTGATGTACGTGCTGGACGAGCCCAGCATCGGCCTGCACCAGCGCGACAATGACCGGCTGATCGCCACGCTCAAACACCTGCGCGACATTGGCAACAGCGTGATCGTGGTCGAGCACGACGAAGACATGATGCGCGCCGCCGACCACGTGATCGACATGGGCCCCGGCGCGGGCGTGCACGGCGGGCGCGTGATGGCGCAGGGCACCTACGACGAAGTGCGTGGCAACACCCAGTCGCTCACGGGCCAGTACCTGTCGGGCGTGCGCTCGATCGCCGTGCCCCCGCGCCGCACGCCCTGGCTGCCGGTGCTCGAGCAGGCTGCACCCGTGGTGGAGGCCAAGGCCAAGTCGCGCTTTCCGCAGACCGAAGCCAGCAAACGCCGCGCCGAACGCATGGCCGAGCACCACGCACGCCAGGGCGCCCTGCAGGCGCTGCGGGTGGCAGGCGCGACGGGCAACAACCTGAAGGGTGTGACGGTGGACTTCCCCGTGGGGCTGCTCACCTGCGTGACGGGCGTGTCGGGCTCGGGCAAGAGCACGCTGGTCAACGACACGCTGTACGCCGCCGTGGCCCGCCAGCTGTACCGCGCGCACGAAGAGCCAGCCGCGCACGACGAGATCGTGGGCATCGAGTACTTTGACAAGGTCATCAACGTCGACCAGAGCCCCATTGGCCGCACGCCGCGCAGCAACCCGGCCACCTACACCGGCCTGTTCACCCCCATCCGCGAGCTGATGGCCGAGGTGAACACCGCCAAGGAGCGTGGCTATGGCCCCGGGCGTTTCAGCTTCAACGTGGCCGGTGGCCGCTGCGAGGCCTGCCAGGGCGATGGCGTGGTGAAGGTGGAGATGCACTTTCTGCCCGACGTGTACGTGCCCTGCGACATCTGCCACGGCCAGCGCTACAACCGCGAGACGCTGGAAGTGCTGTGGAAGGGCAAGAACATCGCGCAGATCCTGGAGCTGACGGTGGAAGACGCTGCCGCCTTCTTCAAGGACGTGCCGACCATCGCGCGCAAGCTGCAGACGCTGCTGGACGTGGGCCTGTCGTACATCCGCCTGGGCCAGGCCGCCACCACGCTCTCCGGTGGCGAGGCGCAGCGCGTGAAGCTGGCGCAGGAGCTTTCCAAGCGCGACACCGGCCGCACGCTCTACATCCTGGACGAGCCCACCACGGGCCTGCACTTTGCCGACATTGATCTGCTGCTCAAGGTGCTGCACCAGCTGCGCGACGCGGGCAACACCATCGTCATCATCGAGCACAACCTCGACGTGATCAAAACCGCCGATTGGCTCATCGACATGGGGCCGGAGGGTGGTGCGGGCGGTGGCACCGTGGTGGGCGTGGGCACACCGGAGGAGCTGGCAGCCAACCCGGCCAGCCATACGGGGCGGTATCTGGCGCCCTACCTGCAGGCGAAATTTGAATGAAAATGGCTGCTAGCGCTTATCTATAAAGCGCTAGCAGCTATTAATTCAGTAGCAATCTGCCGCTGCATCACTGCAAGCGACGGGCCACCTCAGCGTCCAGCGATCCCATGAAGGCCTCCACCGCGCGGGTGTAATCGCTGTCCAGGCCCAGTTGGGCGTTGATTTCGCCATGGTCCAGGTCCTGCGGCAACACCTCGGCGCGGCCGCCCTGGTTGCGCACGTGGCGGGCCATGGCATCTGATTGCTGGCAGGGGTCGTCCGCCCGCTGGGTGGAGCACACCATCTGCATCGGCGGAGCGCCCGCCGTCCACTGGTGGAAGGGCGACATCGCTACCCAATATGCAGGGTCAGTGCCAAAGGCGTCGTCGTACAGCGGAAGGTGCGGGGCGCGCATGCGGGCGGGCACGTTCATCATGGCGCTGTCCAGCGAGACCGTGCCCAGCCACGGCCAGGCGCCTTCGCGCAGTGCCTGCGGGGCGCGGGCATTGAGCAGGGCCACCAGGTGGGCCCCGGCCGAGTGCCCCATGAGGATGAAGCGGCTCGGGTCCCCGCCCCAGGTGCCCGCGCGCTGCTGCGCGGCCATGAGGGCGGCCTGCACATCGCGCTCCTGCACGGCCACGGGCGCGTCGGGCAGCATGCGGTAATTGATGGAGATGAGGATGAAGCTCTTGGGCACCCAGCGGTTCACCTTCTCCTGCACCACGCGGCCCATGGCTTTGTCGCCAATGCGCCAGCCGCCGCCGTGCACCATGAAGATGACCGGCGCGCGCACCGCGCTGGCTACCAGGCTGTTGGTGCCTGTGGTGGGGCTGGTGGGTACATACACATCCATGCGCTGTGCCGGGTCGGTGCCGTAGGGCACATCGGCGATGCGCTGCACGCCGGCGGCCAGGACGGCCGGTGCGGCGGCGGCCTGCTTTTGTGCGATGAGGGCGCGCAGGCGGCCACCGTTGTGCGCGGTGGTCTGGGCCTGCACGCTGGCGGTGGCCAGCGTGAGCGCGGCGAGGGTGGTCAAGGTGAGGGTGCGGCGCAGGGACATGGCAAGGCTCCTGAGGTCAGAGGGGGCAATCGATGGCTGGGTCCAGACGGTGTTAAGGCCGCGTCGGACAAGCCATGGCCGTGCCGCTCGCGTCGTAGCAGGTTGCGCTGCGGCTCAAGCCGCTGTCCTTGCTGTAGCTGCTTTGTGTCTGCACGCTGTTGCCGGTGGCCGCACTGGTGGCGGTGGTGCTGCGGGCCTGCTCCACGCTGCCGTCGGCATTGCGGCTCGCCCCGCCGCTGCTGTGCAGGCTGCCCTGGGCATTCTGGGCGGACACCGTGCCGCTGTGGCTGGCGCTGCCGTCAACACTGCGGGTGGTGCTGCCCTGGCGTGCGGCTACCCCGCCCTGCGCGCCCACGGTGGCGCCGCGGCGGGTCACGCTGCCATTGCCCTGCCCATCGGTGGTGGCGGTGCGGCCGCGCAGCATCGCGCCGTTCGGGCCGCTGCGCGCCACGCCGGTGTGGGCGGTGGTACTGCCATCGGCGTTGTGTTCCACGCTCCGGCGGGTGCGGGCCTGCGCTTCGGTGGGGGCGGCCAGCGCCAGCACGGCGCTCAGCCCCAGGGTGGCGAGGGCGGGTAACACAAGCACACCCGCTGCCAGCGCGGGGCGGTGCAGCAGGTCGTTGTCAGCGGGGTGGGGCAGCAAAGGCATGGTGGTCAACTCCTTGGGGTTTGCCTTGGGGTGTGGCATGGCTGTACTGTGGGTCCCGGGTGTGAGCCATTGATGGCAGAAATCCGCCGATGTATGACAAACCATGACAAACGACTGCGACTCCGTCATGCCTTGTCATGGCTGGGGGTGCATGGCCCGCCGTACCGTCCAAGTAGCGCCTACCATTGCCACCACGCCGCCTTCACTTGCCACGTTGCTCCCTGCCCCATGACCGACCCCCTGGCCAAAATCCTGGTCGCTGATGACGAGCCCGATCTGCGTGCCCTGCTGCAGCGCTACCTCAGCGACCAGGGCTACACCGTGCGCACGGTCGAAGGCGCGGGCCCGCTCGACGTGCTGCTGCAGCGCGAGCGCTTCGATGTGCTGGTGCTCGACGTGATGATGCCCGGCGAGGACGGCCTGGCCATCTGCCGCCGCCTGCGTGCGCAGGGCGAGACCATTCCCATCCTCATGCTCACCGCACGCGGCGACCCGGTGGACCGCATCGTGGGTCTGGAGATGGGCGCCGACGACTACCTGCCCAAGCCCTTCAACCCGCGCGAGCTGCTGGCCCGTATCCAGGCCATGGTGCGGCGCCAGCGTGTGCTGGGTGCCCACACCGGGCCGCGCCAGGCGGGCGGGCGCATTGTGTTTGGCGCCTTCACGCTGTGGCTGGATGAGCGCCGGCTGGAGCGCAACGACGGTAGCGACGACGACCACAGTCAGGGTGCGCAGGACGTGCCCCTGACCACCGGCGAATTCGCACTGCTGCAGGCGCTGGCCCAGCAGCCACACCGACCGCTCGGGCGCGACCGGCTTATCGCGCTGGCCTATGGGCCCGACCACACCGCCACCGACCGCAGCATCGACGTGCAGGTGATGCGCCTGCGCAAGCTCATCGAGGCCGACCCGGCCCAGCCGCGCCACATCCGCACGGTGTGGGGCGTGGGCTATGTGTTTGTGCCCGATGGCGCTGCGCCGGGCGGGGGGCGCCAGCCATGATGGCCTTTGCAACCACCCGCCGCTGGGGGCTCTGGCCGCGCAGCCTGCTCGGGCGAAACCTGCTGCTGATGGCCGTGCTCATCGTGCTGGGGCAGCTGGTGGCGGCGGTGCTGGTGCGGCAGATGATCTTCAAGCCCCGTGTCGCGCAGGTGGCCGATGGCGTGGCGCGCAATGTGGCCGCGCTGCGTGCGGGGCTGCAGGCACTGCCCCCGGCGCAGCGTGTGGCATTTGTCGAGGCGTTCAACCGGCAGGCCGTGTTGTCCGCCCCGCCCGTTGCGCCGGAGAGCGCAGCGCGGCGCACGCTGCTGTCGCCCCTGGAGCGGCAGTTTGTGCAGGCCGTGTCGCGCCGTCTGGGTGCGAACGATGCTGCGACACAGCCGCCGCAACCGACGCAACCGCTGTGGCGCCGCGACAGCACCGGCGTGCTGTCCCTGCGTGTGGTACACGAGGGCGCGGAGGGGGCCGAGAGCTACTGGCTCAACCTCCCCAGCGTGTTCCCCACCCGTGAGTTCACCGGCGCCTGGCTGGCCGCCACGCTGGCCAGCATGCTGCTGGCGCTGCTGGGCGCGTGGTGGCTGCAGCGCCACATCAACCGCCCGCTGGTGCAGGTGGTGGGCGCGGCGCAGCAACTGGCGCAAGGCCAGTCGCCCGCAACCCTGCCGGATGATGGGCCCGAAGAAATCGCCACCGTGGCGCGCAGCTTCAACCAGATGGCACAGAGCCTGGCCACCGCCGACCACGAGCGCGCCCTGATGCTGGCCGGTGTGTCGCACGACCTGCGCACGCCGCTGACCAAGCTGCGCCTGGGGGTCGAGATTGCGGGTCCGCAGGTCGATGCGCCGCTGGCGGCCAGCATGGCGCGCAGCATCGACGAGATGGATGGCATCGTGGGCCAATTCCTTCAGTTCGCACGCAGCGGTGATGCCGAGGCGCCCACCACCGCATCGCTCAACGACCTGGCCCAGGCCGTGGCCGAGGCGCAGGCCGACCATGGCCGCGCGCTGGTGCTGGAACTGGGGGCCCTGCCCCACGTGCCCGTGCGCCCCCAGGCCCTGCGCCGCGCGCTGGACAACCTGGTGGAAAACGCCTGGCGCCACGGTGCGCCGCCGGTGGTGTTGCGCACAGGGGCAGACGCCACCCAGGTATGGCTGGAGGTGCAGGACCAGGGTCCCGGCATCACCGCCGAAGAGATCCACCGCATGCGCCAGCCTTTTGCACGTGGCGGCGGCACGGCGCGTGCGGGCGCACCGGGGGCCGGGCTCGGGCTGGCGATTGCCGAGCGCGTGGCGCGCGCCCAGGGGGGTGCGCTGGAGTTGCACAGCGCCCCCGGCCAGGGGCTGCGCGCGCGGCTGGTGCTACCGCAGACGGGGCCGGGTGGTGAGCCTGCGACGGCGTGAACGGATGCGCAACGGTGGAGCGAGCGGGCTGCCCGGTCCATCCACCGCTCCGCGCAGCGCCGCGGAGCTACGGGGGCGCAGAATTTGAATAAAAATGGCCGCTAGCGCTTGTTGGATAAGCGCTGATAGCTATTGAATTTGTAGCGAATTTGTGGGGCGTGGTGCCCTGTGCTGGCCCTGGCCTTCGTCCCCCAGACGGAACACCGACACCACCTGCACCAGGTCTTCGGCCTGGTTCTGCAGGCTGCTGGCGGCGGCGGCCATTTCCTCGACCAGGGCGGCGTTTTGCTGCGTGACCTGGTCCATCTGCGTCACGGCCTCGCCCACCTGGGCCACGCCCAGCGATTGTTCGTGGCTGGCCGCGCTGATCTCGCCCACGATGTCGGTCACGCGGCGGATGGACGCCACCACCTCGGTCATGGTGCTGCCCGCGCGGTCCACCAGGGCCGTGCCTTGTTCCACGCGCTCCACGCTGGCGCTGATGAGGGCCTTGATCTCGCGCGCGGCCTCGGCACTGCGTCCGGCCAGGCTGCGCACTTCGCTGGCCACCACCGCAAAGCCCCGGCCCTGCTCGCCCGCGCGGGCGGCTTCCACGGCCGCGTTGAGCGCGAGGATGTTGGTCTGGAAGGCGATGGAATCGATCACGCCGATGATGTCCGAGATCTTCTGCGACGCGGCGTTGATGCCCTGCATGGTGTTGACCACCTGGGCCACGACCTCGCCGCCCTGGGTGGCCACGGTGCTCGCGCTCGCGGCCAGCTGGCTGGCCTGCTGGGCGCTGTCGGCGTTCTGGCGCACGGTGGCGTTGAGCTGCTCCATCGAGGCGGCGGTTTCTTCGAGCGCACTGGCCTGGCTTTCGGTGCGGGCCGAGAGGTCGGTATTGCCCTGGGCAATCTGCACGCTGGCCGTGGCCACGTTTTCAGAACCGTTGCGCACCTGGCGGACCACCTGCGTGAGCTGGCTGCGCATCTGCTGCAGCGCTTGCAGCAGCTGGCCGACTTCGTTGGTGCCGTGGGCCAGCGGGGCGCCGCTCAGGTCACCCTGCGCCACGGCGCGTGACAGCGCCACGGCCTGCGACAGCGGCACCGTCATCGAGCGCACAAACACCAGCGCCATGCCGCTGGTGGCCGAGAGCGTGACGACCAGCGCCAAAGCCACCCACAGCAGCCCCCGTTGCAGGTCAGACACCCGGGCCTGCAGCGCCTGGTCCAGGCTGGCCATGGACAGGTTGTTGAGCGCGTTCAGCGCTTCGATGGTGCGGGTGAAGGCGTCGAAATAGTCCTTGGACGCAAGCTGCAGTTCGGTAGCGTTGATCACGTCGCGTTCGGCCATCTGCAGCGATTGCTGGATCTGGCCCTGCACGGCCTGCGCGCTGCTGCCCAGGGCGCGTTGGAGATCGGGATTGCCTTGCAGGGCGCGGTCCAGTCCCCGGAAGGTGTCGGCCTGCAGCTCGGCCACACGCTGCTGCAGCACCAGCAATTGGCCCTTGCCCTGGGGCGTCAGCTCGCGTTTGCCCAGGGCGCTGGCGCCTTGCGCGCGCAGCATGCCCAGCTTTTCGCCCAGCATGGGCGCCTGCACCAGCGAGGCCTGGATCAGCGCGTGCGTGTCGGCGTCGGGGTCGATCTGCAGGCCATAGGCATGCAGCAAGGATTCGTTGAGCTGCAGCAGCGACGCGATGAGCTGCGTGTGCTGTGCCGTGCTCTGGGCCTGCTCGATGCTGCGTGCGGCCACGGCCTGCTCCAGCGTGCGCCAGGTCTGCTGGGCCTGGGTCCAGGCGGCCATCTGGGCGGCGGGCACCTTGGCGGCCGCAAAGCGGGTGGTGGCATCGTCCAGCGCCGCGTTGACGGCATCGCGCGCAGCGGGGCGGCGTGCTGCCAGGGTTTCGTCGCCGCCCAGCATGCCCACCGACAGGCCCCGGTGCACCTGCATCTGCTGCACGAGGCGGGTGAGTGCCTGCGCAGGGACCATGCCCTGCGCCTCGTGGCGCGCATGGCCAATGGCGTGCAGCGCATCGCGCACCGTCAGGTAGGTGGGCAGTGCGCTCATCATGAGCCCGAGGGTTCCCAGGATGAGGAATTTTTCGAGCAGGTTCAAGCGGTGAAGAAGGGACATGGCAGTAGGCGCACGGTAGGAGTGTGCGCAAAAGGGTAGACCTCAGGGGGCGGGGTGTCGGCACCCGCCGACTGGGATGCGGCCCTCCATCAGGCCGCGCGGGATGTAACGCAATGTAGGGGGCTGTTTTGAGTAGGGTTTTGACTCTGGTCAATTTCGGCCGACCTGCGGCAGCTTTTCGAGGTCTGCAGGCGGGGCGCCAGCAGAGGGCGTGCTGGAGAATAATGGCCCCAACACCCGCCCCTTGGAGCACCTGGCATGCAATCGATCACCCTGCGTTTCCTGGCGTCTCACAGCACCCTGCCCCAGGCCGGCCGTGTGCCCGGTGGCACCGTGCTGCGCTGGGTGGACGATGCCGGCTTTGCCTGCGCCAGCGCCTGGGCCAAGGGGCCGTGCATCACCGAGTTTGTGGGCGGCGCGCATTTTGTGCACCCCATTCGCCCGGGGGATCTGGTGGAGGTGCATGCGCGCCTGGCGTCCACCACCGACACCGCCATGCACCTGGCCGTGGAGGTGCGCAGCGGTGGCATCCATGGCGAGCCGCTGCAAGAGGTGCTGCACTGCGTGGCGGTTTACACCGCCGTGGATGCCGACGAGCAGCCCCGTGCCATCGACAAATGGAGCCCCGAAACCCCCGGCGACATGGCCCTGGCCCAGCGGGTGAAGGCACACATCGACGCTGCGCGGGCTGCGCAGTGACGGCGCCTGTATCCGGCCCTCCAGGCCCGGTAGGTGGCCCGCTGCGTGCGCGCGACCTGCTGGCCGCCCTGGTGGTGGTGGTCCTGTGGGGCGTCAACTTCGTTGCGATGAAATGGGGGCTGCGCAGCTTCAGCCCCTTCCAGCTGGGCGCCGCGCGCTACCTGTGTGCCGCCTTGCCGCTGGTGCTGCTGGTGCGCCCGCCGCGCATGCACTGGCGCTGGGTGCTGTTGTTCGGGTTGTTCCAGGGCGTGGGGCAGTTCGGTTTTCTGTTTGTCGGGCTCAAGGTGGGCATGACGGCCGGGCTGGCCAGTGTGCTGCTGCAGACGCAGGTGTTCTTCACCGCGCTGTTCGGCTTTGCGCTGCTGCGCGAGCGGCCGGGGTTGCCCTTGCGGTGGGGCTTGGTGCTGGCCGCGCTGGGGCTGGTGTGTTTTGCGATGAACTACGTGGGCCCAGGCTCTGGCGTGGGTGTAGCGGCGGCCACCACGCTGGCCGGTTTGCTGCTGACGCTGTGCGGCGCTGCCATGTGGGCCTCGTCCAACATCGTGGCGCGCCTGGCGCAGCAGCAAAGCCCGGGGTTTGACCCGCTGGCGTTTGTGATCTGGAGCAGCTTGGTGCCGGTGCTGCCTTTTGTGGCGCTGTCTGCCGTGTTCGACCCTGACGCCGCACGCTGGCTGCAGTGGCAAACGCTGGCGGACGTGCCCTTGCTGTCGTGGGCGGCTGTGGCCTACCTGGGCTGGGCGGCCACCATTGTTGGCTATGCGCTGTGGACCAACCTGCTGCAGCGCTACCCTGCCAACCGCGTGGCGCCCTTCAGCCTGGCGGTGCCGGTGGTGGGGCTTACCGCAGGCTGGCTGCTGCTGGACGAGGGTGTGGCGCCCTGGCAGTGGGCGGGGATTGTGCTGGTGGTGGCAGCTCTGGCCTGTGTGGTGTTGGGGCCAAAAATACAAGCAAAAATGGCCTCTAGCGCTTGATGGATAAGCGCTAACAGCTATTAAATTTATAGTATTTGAATAGGAAGAGGCGGGGGCTCCTGCCACCCACCGCCTCTGCAGTGCGCCTGTTGCGCCGCTACTAAACTGTTACTGCGCGCTTACAGCGCCCTGCGCTGCGCGAACCGCACCACCGTCACGCCCGCGCGCGCCTGGCGCACCGACGGCATCACCAGCACGCAGTTGTCATACGGCGTGGTCACCGGCACACCGTCGTTGTCGCCAATCACGGTGCCAGCCTTTTCAAACAGCTCCAGCCCCGTGTAGGGCGCCACAAAGCGGAAGGCGCTGCTGGTGGCCACCACGGGGCCGGTCACCTCCAGCGCCCACTGGCGGGGCGCATCGGGCAGGCGCCAGCCGGGCAGTTGCTGCGCCAGGGCGTCGGCGCTCAGGGCGCCGGACTGTTCGATGAAGCGCACGCACTGGTCCTGTGCCACGGCGCGGCTGGCCGGGTCGCCATGGAAGCCACATTCAATGAGCAGCGAACGGGTGCTGTTGCCGTGGTCGTCCTCCAGCGCGCCAAACCGGCCGTAGTCGCGCATGCGCACGCCGTCCTTGTGGCCCGCATCCACCACGATGTGCTCGGGCGAGCGCATGGCGCGCGCCAGTTCCAGGTTGCGCGGCTGGATGCCGGTGAGCAGCAGTGGGGCCGAGGGCTCGTGCATCGAGTGGATGTCGAGCAGCCAGTCGGCCTGCGCCACAAACGGGCGCAGCGCGGCGGCGCGGCGGCGCTCGTTGGTGTCGGCTGCGTCGATGCGCTCGTCCAGCCACTGGCGGTTGAGGTCTTCGTCGGTGAAGCGCGAGGCGTCGTGGTTGCTCGCGTCAAACCGGTCGAACGCATCGAGGTTGCAGAACGCCAGCGTGAGCGTGCCCTGCTGCGGCCGCACGCCCGCTTCGAGCAGGCCCTTCAAGGCCCAGGCGCCGCACAGCTCGTTGCCATGCACCAGCGCGCTGACCATCACGTGGCGGCCGGGCTCGCCCGAGTCGAAATGCCAGACGCCTTCGGTGCCGGTGTTGCCAACGCGCCAGGCGGTGATGTCGGGCGCGGGCAGCTCGAAGGCCAGCGGTGGAACGGCCGTGTTTTGGGGGGCGGTGCTGCTGCTCATTCTTCGATCTTGGCGAATTCCACAATCTTCTTGTACTTGGCGACTTCGGCCGCCAGGAACTGGTCGATGTTGACCGTGGTCGCAGCCACGGTGGAGCCGCTGGCTTCCATCTTCTTCTTGAAATCGGGCGACTGCAGGGTGTCGTTCAGCGCCTTCTTCACCTTGTCGAACACCGGCTTGGGCAGGTTGGCCGGGCCCATCAGCGCAAACCACACGCCAATGTCCACGTTCTTGTACTGCGGGGTTTCGGCCAGGGCCGGGATGTCCGGTGTGGCGGCGGAGCGTTTGGCTTCGGTGGTGCCCAGGGCGATCACCTTGCCGCTCTTGATGTGTGGCAGGCCGCTGGAGAGCACGAACACGCCGTATTCCAGGTTGTTGCCCATGAGGTCGTTGGTGAGCGGCGCGACGCCCCGGTAAGGGATGTGCGTCATGAAGAGCTTGCCCTGCTCCTTGACCATCTCGCCCGCCAGGTGCAGCGAAGTGCCCACGCCCGAACTGCCGTAGCTGAACTTGCCCGGGTTCTTGGACACCTTCTGCGTGAACTCGGCCAGGTTCTTCACGCCCGCGCCGGTGGATGCCACCAGCACCAGCGGTTGCGAGGCGATGAGGCCGATGGCGGTGAAGTCCTTCACGTCGTACTTCACCTTCTTGGTCACCAGCTTGTTGATGGCGATCTCGTTGCTGGCGCCCACCAAAAAGGTGTAGCCGTCGGGTGTGCTGCTCGCCACCTTCTGTGCACCAATCGCGCCGCCCGCGCCACCAATGTTTTCAATCACCACCGGTACGCCCAGCTTGGCACTCAGCTCCAGGGCCACGTTGCGGCCGGTCAGGTCGGTGCTGCCGCCGGGTGGGTAGCCCACCACAATGGTGATGGGTTTGGAGGGATACACATCCTGTGCGAACGCTGGGGCCGCCAAGAGGGCCATGCCACACAGCAAGGCGGTGCGGCGCAGGGAGGGAGTGTTTTGCATGCGGAGCTCCAGTGAAGTTCTTGTGGGTGGAGCCATTGTGAAAAGGCGGGCAGCCGCCTGTGGTGCTGAAATGGCACCAAGGTGTGCCAAATGGGTTCTCCCCCTTCGGGCAAACCCTGGGGTGGTCAACGCTGCGCCAGGGCTTTCCAGAGCGCTTCGGCCACGGGACCGAGTCGGCGTTTGGGTCGGTACAGGCGCACGTCGAAACGCACTTCCATGCGCGCATCGCCCGCAGGCGCGAGCCGTTTGGCCTGGCAATCGGCGTGCACCATGGACCAGGGCAGCCACGCCACGCCCAGGCCTTTTTGCACGTATTCGTAGTGCGCGTCGGCCGAGTCGCACTCCACCACCCGCTGCAGCCGGGGCGCATGCGGGTTCTGGGACAGATGGTCTTCCACCAGCCGCCCCAGCGCGAGCTGGGGGGCATAGGCCAGGTAGGGCACGGGCAGGTGGTCCTGCCCGAAGCGGTGCAGCGCCTGCCCTTGTGCCGTCGCCCGCGAAATGGGCACCAGCCGGTCGGACGCCACGGTGACATGCATGAACTGGCGCGCATCCAGCCGTATCGCCAGCGCCGGGTGGTGGTACACGAGCGAGAAGTCGGCTTCACCCCTTTCCAGCAGCGCCACGGTGTCTGCCAGAGCGCGGGTGCGTATGCACAGCTCGGCGTTTTGCAAAATGGGCTGCAGCCGCACCAGCCAGTCGGCCACCACCGTGCGTGCCAGCGTGCGGCCTGTGGCCAGCGTCACGGTGCGGGCCTGCCGCCCGGCCAGGCTCTGCAGCTCCTCGTGCGACTGTGCCAGGCTGCGCGCCATGTGGCCCGCAGTTTCCAGAAAGCTCTGCCCGGCAGGCGTCAGGGTGACGGGGCCGCCACCGCGCTCCACCAGCGGCGTACCCGCCCAGGCCTCCAGCGCGCGGATGCGGCGGCCAAAGGCGGGGTGCGTGACATGCCGCAGCTCGGCTGCCCGCGTGTAGCTGCGCTCCTGCGCCAGCACGATGAAGTCTTCGAGCCACTTGAGCTGCATGGGTGTGATCCGGGTGCAGCTGCGGCGCGAAGGTTGTCGGAGCTGAAAGTGGGGTGTCAGCGCGCGCGGGCTGCTTCGAGCACCGCGCGGGTGCGCTGGGCCTCGGTGCGCGCCGCCGCTGCAAAGTCGTCGCCCTTGGATGCGTACAGGATGGACCGCGACGAGTTCACGATGATCGGCCCGCCATCGCGCAGCCCGGCGCGCACGGTGGCAGCGGCGTCGCCACCCTGGGCGCCCACGCCAGGGATCAGCAGCGGCAGTGTGGGCGCAATGGCACGCACGCGCTCGATCTCCTGTGGGTAGGTGGCACCCACCACCAAGCCCAGCTGGCCGTTCTTGTTCCAGGGGCCTTGCGCCAGCCGTGCCACATGCTCATACATGAGCGGCTGGCCTTCGACGCTGGCCAGGCGCTGGGTCTGCAGGTCGTCGCCGCCCGGGTTGGAGGTGCGGCAGAGCAGAAACGCGCCCTTGCCGTGGTAGGCCAGGTAGGGCTCGATGGAGTCGAAGCCCATGAAGGGCGACAGCGTGACCGCATCGGCACCGTAGCGCTCGAAGGCCTCCTTGGCGTACTGCTCGGCCGTGGAGCCAATGTCGCCGCGCTTGGCATCCAGGATCACCGGCACATGCGGCGCGTTGGCGCGCATGTGCTGCATCAGGCGTTCGAGCTGGTCTTCGGCGCTGTGGGCGGCAAAGTAGGCGATCTGTGGCTTGAAGGCACACACCAGATCGGCCGTGGCGTCCACGATGGCGGCGCAGAAGTCATAGATCTTGTGCGCATCGCCCTGCATTCCCGCAGGAAACCGCGTGGGCTCCGGGTCCAGGCCCACGCACAGCAGGGAGTTGTTTTGCGCCGTGGCGTCGCGCAGCATGTCGGTGAAGGTCATGGGGCGTGATTTTAGGTGGGGTGACAAGCACCGCCGCACGGTTTTCTGCCCACCGCTGCGGCGCAGAGGACTCCGGGGTGTGGTCACGAGCCCGCAGTGGGCAACAAAAAAGGCCGTCGAGACGGCCTTTTTTGGGGTGGTTCGGGAGTCCCCGTACGCAGGAGGAGCCCCTCTACCGAATTCGCATTCCCTCAGCGCGGTACCGCCAGCAGGCGCTGCACATCACGGTCGTTGGGCAGTGCGTAGTCGTGGCCGCGGATGATGCGGCTGTCTTCCGTGCGCACGAGCTTGAGGCTCACGTAGGTGAAATTGGCAGCGGCCGAGTAGGTGCCCACCAGCACCAGCGAGGCATTGTGGCTGCGGGCGATATCCTTGATTTCGCGGGACAGCAGCAACTCGCCAGCACCTTCGCGCACGAACACGTCGCCGCGCAGCTTGATTTCCTTCACGTTGAAACCGCTGGCCGCCATGTGCGAGGCGTATTGCTCGGACAGCGTGCGGCCCAGAGGGGCCGAGCGGCTCAGGTCGTTCACGTTGACCACGGTGGCCACCAGGACGGGGCCGCTGCCTGCAGCGCTCAGGTCGAAACCGGCGGTCAGCTTGGCCACAGCATCGCGGCTGCTGGTCAAGAACTGGTTGTTGGCGGCTTCCTGGTAGGTCGGATCGGTGCGCGTGGGCGCGCCATTGTTGGCACAGCCGGCCAGCAAAGCTGCTGCGGCCAGCGCGGTCAGAAGTGCTGCGGTTTTCATTGCGAAACTACCTTCATATTGACGTTCTTGTAGTACGACGGACGCATGAACAGCGGCGTGTCCGCGTTCTCGAGGTAGTACACATCGGTCTTGCGGGCCACATACTGGCCACCGCGTGTGACCGTGGTGGTCAGGATCAGCTCGGTGTTGGTGGGGCCGCCCGAGTTGATGCTGGCGCCGTAGTCAGCCAGCGAGGTGGCACCCAGCGCGGCCAGCAGTTGCAGATCCAGGTGCTCGTGACGCAGGCCGTAGGCTGCCATCAGGCCCGCAGCGATCATCGTGAACTGGCCAGGAATGAAGTGGGGGCGGGGGCTGTTGTGACGAACCACCTGCGTGTTGTACGTCACGTTGAGTGCCTGGCCAGGATCCTGCAAGACAGGCGCACCGCTTTGCACGAGCTTGGTGATCAGGAAATCACGGAATGCCAGATCGAATGCGCTCGGGTTGGGGGGCAGTGCGACATGCAATTGCGTGCCAGGGGCCATGCCGGTCTTGTCGAGCGTGCTGAGGGTTTGCGCCACCACGTCGTTCGAGACCAGTTCCCAGTGGCCCGCCGAGCGGACCTTGGGTTGTACCGTCAGCTCAAAGTTCTCCGCCAGGGGAATGGGCGAACGATAAGCACATCCCGCCAAAGTAGCCACAGCGCCGGCCAATACCGCCAAGCTGACTGCCTTTGAAAATTTCATGATTCCCTCCTACGGACTTTGAGAGGCGGGGACATGAACAGATACATCCCACGCGATTGAAAAATAATTCTGGGCGCGATACTCAACAAAAACAAGAAAAAATTGAGGTAACTGCGCCCAGACACACGCAATTCGTTGTTTTTGGTCACAGATTGGCGTGCTTGCTTACGCGCGGCTGCATTTGCTTGTACCGGCGCGTGTAACAAATTTCAAACGATGGTAACGAAGCGTTTTTCAAGGATTTCGAACGCGGGCAGCGTCTTGCCTTCCAGCACTTCCAGAAAGGCGCCGCCGCCGGTGGAGATATAACCCACCTGTTTTTCGATGCCGTATTTGGCGATGGCCGCCAGGGTGTCGCCACCGCCAGCAATGCTGAACGCGGGGGATTCGGCGATGGCCTTGGCAATCTCGCGGGTGCCGTTTTCAAAGGCCGCGAATTCAAACACGCCCACCGGGCCGTTCCAGACGATGGTGCCTGCGGACTTGAGCTGGGTGGCCAGGCGGGCGGCGGTTTCGGGGCCGATGTCCAGGATCAGATCGTCCTCGGCCACGTCCTTGGCTGCCTTGACGGTCGCTGGGGCATCGGCGGCAAAGGCCTTGGCGGTAACCACATCGGCGGGGATCGGCACTTCGGCGCCGCGCGCTTTCATGGCGGCGATCACGGCGCGCGCTTCGTCCAGCAGGTCGGGTTCGGCCAGGCTTTTGCCGATGGGCAGGCCCGCCGCCAGCATGAAGGTGTTGGCAATGCCGCCGCCCACGATGAGTTGGTCCACCTTGTCGGCCAGGCTCTTCAAGATGGTGAGCTTGGTCGAGACCTTGGAGCCCGCCACGATGGCGGCCAGCGGGCGCTGGGGATGGGCCAGGGCCTTGGTCAGGGCGTCGATCTCGGCCGACAGCAGCGGGCCGGCGCAGGCAATGGGGGCGAATTGTGCGATGCCGTAGGTCGTGCCTTCGGCGCGGTGGGCGGTGCCAAAGGCGTCGTTCACGAAGATGTCACACAGCGCAGCCATCTTGCGGGCCAGGTCTTCCTTGTTCTTTTTCTCGCCCACGTTCAGGCGGCAGTTTTCCAGCAGCACGACCTGGCCAGGGGCAACGGTGACGCCGTCCACCCAGTTCGAGACCAGCGGAACATCGCGGCCCAGCAGCTCGGCCAGGCGTGCGGCCACGGGGGCCAGCGAGTCCTCGGGCTTGAATTCGCCTTCGGTCGGCCGGCCCAGGTGGCTGGTCACCATGACGGCCGCTCCGGCGTCCAGCGCCATGCGGATGCAGGGGATCGATGCGCGGATGCGGGTGTCTTCGGTGATGCGGCCAGCATCGTCCTGGGGAACGTTCAGGTCGGCACGGATGAAAACGCGCTGGCCTTGGGCCTTGCCTTGGGCGCACAGATCGGAAAAGCGGAGGATGTTCATGGCGGGAGGGGTGGATTGAATCGGGCTCTTGAGGGCTGCCATTTTAGTGAGCGAAGCCCATGCGGCTCCCGCGCCCTTGCCAGTGCAACCGCGGAACTGGCTCTGCCAGGCCCCTGGCGTCGTCCCCCTGGGGGCTGAGGGGCAGCGGCTCCAAGCCTGCCTGCGCAGGCTTGGACTGCACCGAAGAGCCACCGCCTCTGGCGGCGGCACTGACGCACACGGCTCAGGAGGTGCTTCTCTACCAATTCCAGCCGATGTGCAGCGGCAGGTACACCACCATGCCAACCACGATGGTGCCCAGGATGCCGCGCCGCCAGAAGTAGTAGGCGGTGGCGCACAGGACGGCAGGGATGCGCGCGTCCATGAACGTGCCGATGAGTTCACCCTGGGTCATCAGGATCTCGGGCGCGATCACGGCGGTGAGGGCGGCCAGCGGTGCGTACTTGAGCCCGCGCTTTAGCCAGTCGGGCAGCGGCAGCTCGCGCTCGGGGATCATGAAGAACGAGCGCGACACCACCGTGATCACGGCCAGGCCGAAGATGGCGATGGCGGGCTCAATCCAGGACCAGTCGTTCATCATGGATGGCGCTCCTCGCGCAGTGGCACCACGTCGCCCGCCTCGACCTGCTCGCGTTCTTCAGGGGGCAGCACGCTGTCGGCGGGCAGCAGGACCAGTTCGGGCTTGTGGCGGCGGCGGTCCACTGCTTCCATCAAGAGGCCCGCAGCCACCGCTGCCGCAATGGCCACCAGGATGTTGAGCTTGAGCGGCAGTGCAAACGCGGCAATCGCAGCCGTGGCGGCGACACCGGTGGCCAGCCAGGTGGCCCGGTCGAACAGCAGCGACAGCAGCACACCCAGTAGCGCCAGCACGCCCGCAAACCCCAGGCCCCAGGACAGCGGCACGGCATTGGCCAGCAGGATGCCGGCGATGGACGGCACCTGCCAGGCCAGCCAGTTGGTGCTGGCAGCACCCCAGAAATACGGCACCTGCTCGGGTTGGGGGCGCGGCTCCGGAAAGCGCTTCATGAAGGCCACGTAGATCACATCGCCGCTGAAATAGCCCACCGCTAGGCGCTGGCGCAGCGGCAGGTGCGCGAAGTAGCTGCGCCACATGCTGCTGAAGATCACAAAACGCAGGTTCACACAGCTCGCCGTGAGCCAGACCACCCACAGCGGCGCGCCCACCGCCATCAAAGGGATGACCGCTAGCTGCGCGCTACCGGCATACACCACCAGCGACATGAAGATGGCCATCCCAACGGGCAGCCCGCTCTTGACCATGACCACTCCGGTGACCAGGCCCCAGGCCCCGATGCCCACGGCCGTGCCCGCCATGTCGACGGCGGCCACGCGAAAGGAGGGGTGGCGCAGTGTGTTGCCGATGGCGGCCCGGCGGCTCATGCCGGTGTCGCGGCGGTGGTGGGCGCAGCGCCCAGCACCATGCCGGGCTGCAGGTCAAAGCCCCGCAAGAAATCGGCCGCTGCGAGCCGCTTGCCCCCCGCGCGCTGCAAGGTGGTCAGGCGCAGCGTGCCTTCGCCGCAGGCGACCATCACTCCGTCGCCATTTACCGACAAAATTTGCCCCTGGCGCTTATCTGTATTCGATTTATCGCTATCAATTTCATAACCCCACACCTTGATCGTTTCCCCGGCGCATTCGGTGCTGGCCCCGGGGAACGGGTCAAACGCCCGAATACGCTGGCCGATCACCGTGGCGGGCAGCGACCAGTCGATGGTGCTCTCGGCCTTCTCGATCTTGTGGGCGTAGGTGATGCCCTCGGCGGGCTGGGGCACAGCCTTCAGCCCTCCACAGGCGGCCAGTTCCAGAGCCTCCACGATCATGCGGCCCCCGAGCGCGGCCAGCCGGTCGTGCAGGGTGGCGGTGGTGTCTGTGGGCGCAATGGCCAGCCGCTCCATCAGCAGCATGTCGCCGGTATCCAGGCCGGCATCCATCTGCATGATGGTGACGCCGGTTTCTGCATCTCCCGCTTCAATGGCTCGGTGAATGGGCGCGGCGCCGCGCCAGCGCGGCAGCAGGCTGGCGTGGATGTTGAGGCATCCCAAACGCGCCCCCCCGCTTCCCGCTGCGCGTGGTTCGCTGCCCCCCGAGGGGGCCTTCGTGCCTTCGGGCGGCCGTGCGGCGCTCATGGAATCCAGCACCCACTGCGGCAGGATGAGGCCATAGGCGGCCACCACCATCACGTCGGCCTGCGCAGCCAACAAGGCATCGCGGGCAGCGGCTGCGTCATCGGGGTACTTGCCGTCCAGGCGCAGGCTGCGTGGCTGCGCGACGGCGATGCCATGCTCCAGCGCGCATTGCTTGACGGGGGAGGCCTGCAGCTTCATGCCGCGCCCCGCGGGGCGGTCGGGCTGGGTCAGGACCAGGGGCACCGTGAACCCTGCGGCCAGCAGCCGCTCCAGCGCCACGCGGGCAAATTCGGGCGTGCCTGCAAAAATGACTCTCATGGGAAACCGTTGTCAGGAGGTAAGTACGCACTCAGTCGCGCGCGTTATCAAAATGGGGAAGCTCGTCCGTGAACATGACCAGCCGAACCACGCCCTGGCGGTCCAGGTGGACGTGGGCAAGGCGCGGGTCGGAGTTCTGGCGGAAGCGGTAGGTCCAGATGTCGCCCTCGAACCGTGCCACACGCTCCACGCGCAAAGGCGGGCCAAAGGTGCGCTGCACATCGGCGGTGGTCCATACGCCCACGGGAAGGTTCTCAAAGCGCGCCTGCGTCAGCACCTGCTCGTTGCGCACCAGCCTGCCGCTGGCGTCGAAATCCAGGTTGTAGGCCGCAAACCCTGCGGGCAGTTCGGAGTACAGGAGCCGCTCGCCGGCCGGAAGCGCAAACACCGCCGTAGGTTGCCCCAGACGGGCAACCACCTCTGCGCGTAGCGCGCCGGTTTTTTCGCGGGCTGGCAGCGCACAGCCCGAAATTTGCACCGCCAGCACAAGAAGCGCCAGGCGCGCCAGCACTCCGCCACCCCTGCGGGTGCAGAGCGCCGGACCGGTCACTCGCGCGCCCCCCGCTGCTGCTTGACCATCTTGGTCTTGATGCGGTTGCGCTTTAGTGGGGAGAGGTATTCCACAAACACCTTGCCCATGAGATGGTCCATCTCGTGCTGGATGCACACCGCCAGAAGGCCATCGGCCTCAATGACGCGTGACTGGCCCTGGGCGTCCAGTGCCCGCACATGCACGGCATCGAAGCGTTCAACGCCGTCGTAGATGCCGGGCACCGAGAGGCAACCTTCTTCGTTGAGGTGCTTTTCGGCACTGGTCCAGACCAATTCAGGGTTGATGAGCACCAGCGGCTGGTTGCGTTCCTCAGAAACGTCGATGACCACCAGGCGCTCGTGCATGTCCACCTGGGTGGCGGCCAGGCCAATGCCATGGGCGTCGTACATGGTGGCCAGCATGTCGGAGACCAGCGTCCGGATGCGGTCGTCCACCGCCGCAATGGGGCGTGCAACCTTGTGAAGCCGGGGGTCCGGGTAACAGAGAATGGGAAGGATTGCCATGAAAGCTGCCAAGAGATGTCGCTATTTTCGCCACTTTTAAGGCCTGCTGCAGCGCCGCCAGCCAATAATCGTTGCCGAATCAAGGGCTTGAGCAGAGAATCTAAGAAGCTTTGTAACGTATTTGCCCGGCTGCGCGGTTGCTCCGTGCGTCGAGGTGCCAGCGAGGGGGCGTTTCCCAATGCATGAGAAAAGGAACAACATGACAGCATTCACCAGCGTGCGGCGGACCGCCCTGGGCGCGCTCACCATCATCGCTGGCGCTTTGCTGGTCGCACCGGCTCAGGCCCAGACCCCTCCCATCTCCAGCGGTCAGCGCGCCACGGCACAGCAAGTGTCGGAGCGTGGCATCCCCTTGTCCGAGCTGGCGCCCAACGCCCCGGACACCTACACGGTGCAGCGCGGCGACACGTTGTGGGGTATTTCGGGTCTGTACCTCAAGCGGCCCTGGCGCTGGCCCGAACTGTGGGGCATGAACCTCAAGGCCATTGCAAACCCGCACCTGATTTATCCGGGCCAGACGCTTTACCTGGACAAGGATGGCAGCTACGCCCGCCTGCGGACGACACCCCCTGGCGTGTCGGATTCAGAGCCTCAGACGGTGCGCGTGTCGCCCCGCACCCGCAGCGACAGTCTGGCCAGCACGGCGCTCCCCACTCTCAAATCTCACCTGATTGAGCCCTTCCTCGTGGAGCCTCTGGTGGTGGATGCCGACGTGTTGCAACGGGCTCCCCGTATTGTGGCCACCACCGAAGATCGCGTGCTCATGGCCAGTGGCGACCGCGCCTATGTGCGCGGCGATGCATCCGCCCCCGTTCGTGCAGAACCTGGCGAGCCCCGTTTTTTCCGTGTTTTCCGCGATGCCGTGGCCATGAAGGATCCGGTGACGGGTGAAATCTTGGGGTACGAAGCACAGTACCTGGGCAAGGCCGAGCTGGTGCGTGGCGAGTCTTTTGAAGAGATTCCCAACGGCAAGGGCGGCTATGTCTCTGAATATGTGCCTGCCACTGTGGATCTGTCCGGCACCAAGGAAGAGATACGCGCAGGAGACCGCATCCTGCCAGCGCCTGCCCGGGTCTTCACCAGCTACACCCCACGAGCGCCCCACATCGATGTGGACGCGCGCATCGTCTCCATCTACGGCAGCTTCTCGGCAGCCTATGCCGCCCAGAACCAGGTGGTTGCGATCAACATGGGTTCGCAAGACGGCATTGAGCCAGGTCATGTCCTGTCGCTGCTGACCCAGGGCGACCGCATCAAGGATGTGACTGGCGAGGGGAAGACCATGATCAAGCTACCCAGCGAGAGCAACGGGACGGCCATGGTGTTCCGGACCTTCGACCGCGTCTCGTACGCGCTGCTGCTGGAAATCCGCAGCGGCGTGCGCGTGGGCGACCGCCTGATCAATCCTCAGGAATAACGGCGGACTGGCTGAAGCCGCACGGCTGCCTGTGGGTGGCGGGGCTGGCGTTGCCGTGGTTCTTCTATCAACTACCTCCATGGACCGCGACGAGCTGGGCGCTTGGTTGCGCCTCACGCTTTCCCAGGGCGTGGGCAATGGCGCAGCGCGGCGTCTGCTGGCCCGTTTTGGGCTGCCGCAGGACATCTTCCGCCAACCCGAATCTGCCTTGCAGCACTGTGTGACCTTGGCCCAGGCCAAGGCGCTGTGTACCGTACCCAGCGGATGGGAGGCGTTGCTGGAGACCACCTGGCATTGGCTGGAGGGAGCAGATCCACAAGGACCTGCCCGTGCGGTGATCACATTGGGGGATGCCCGGTATCCCCAGTCGCTGCTGGACACCGAAGATCCCCCGCTGCTCATGTACCTGATGGGGGCGGCCCGGCTGGTGGCGCAAAACCCGTTTCCGACCGGCCGGTGCCTGGCCGTGGTCGGAAGCCGCAACCCCACGGCACAGGGCGCGGACAACGCGCGGCTTTTTTCGCGCGCACTGCGGGGGGCGGGCTTCACCATCGTCTCGGGGCTCGCGCTGGGTGTGGATGCGGCAGCCCATGAAGGTGCGCTGGATGTGTCCTCCGACCCCTTTGCGGAGGCAACACCCGCCACCATTGCGGTCGTGGGCACCGGGTTGGATCGCGTCTACCCCCGCAAGAACCTTGACCTGGCCCACCGCATCGCAGCCCACGGGGTGTTGGTCAGCGAATACCCCCTGGGCACGCCACCGCTGGCCGCCAATTTCCCCAAGCGCAACCGCATCATCTCCGGCCTCTCTCAAGGCACTCTCGTGGTCGAGGCGGCGTTGGCGTCTGGTTCGCTGATCACCGCCCGAATGGCGGCGGAACAGGGCCGTGAGGTTTTTGCCATCCCCGGCTCCATTCACGCACCGCAGTCGCGGGGTTGCCATGCGCTCATACGCCAGGGCGCCAAGCTGGTGGAGTCCGCGCAGGATGTACTGGAAGAACTGCGCATGCCCCCTGCGGCAGGCAAGCAGAGCGCCTCTTCTGGCGCTGCCTTGCTTGACGAAGAAGGCAGCAGGGATATCGACACTCGCGAGACTGAAAGCCCCCTGTTGCAGGCGCTGGGTTTTGACCCCATGGGGGTGGATGCCCTGGTGGCCCGCACGGGCATGGATGCGGCGTCGCTGCAGGTGGAATTGCTGGAGCTGGAGTTGGATGGCCAGGTGGCGCGTCTGCCAGGCGGCCTGTACCAGCGGCTGGGCAGCGCCTGACGCTGGCGGTGGCCTCTCGTTGCCGGGTGGCACAGGCATCGTCTTGATGCCCCCTGAAGCCGCATCAGTCCAGCAGCCGCTCGGGGTTCGCGTCCAGCTTGGCCAGTGCATCGCGCGTGGCGCGCAAGGTCAGGCCTTCTTCGTCCTGGGCCACGAGCAAGCCCGCTTGCAAGTACGCAGCCAGCCTGCGCAGCTGGATCAGGTAGCTGCTGCCATCCACGGCTGCGAACAGGTGCAGCTGTTTGCGCTGGCTTTGCCATGCGTACTGCACCTGGGCCGATGCGCCGTTGTGGTCCAGCGTGTACCAGGTGCCAGGCTGCAGTTCCTGGGCCCAGGCCACCATGGCGTCTTCCACCGGGGCACCGTTGTCGGCGACCACGTGAATGGACGAAGCATCGATACCCAGCATCATCTCGATGTTGTCGGCATTGAGCGGCATGTCGCCCAGCGTGGCGTCGCTAATAAAGTCCTCCAGATTGGCCAGGCGCTTGGCCATGGCGTCAATGTGGGCCTGCGGGATGGAGGCCGTCTTGGACAGGAAGGCATCGGCCAGGGTGTCGGTGAGGATCTTGATCTGGGCGTCCTGCGGCGCGCCGTTCACGCCCATGAGGGCCAGCCCCTGGCGCAGTCGCTGCAGCAAGCCAGGAAGATTCTGGATGACCTGCGCGCGGTCGCTGCGGTTGGGCTTGGCACTGGCGGCCCAGACGAGGTCGGCGGCTGTGCGCTTGAGCGAGATGGTGTCTGCGTGCTGGGGGCCGTCGCGCACGGCCGAGAGGGCTAGGACTTCGGCCCAGGTCTTGAACAGAAACTCGCGGATCTCGTCGCGCACCGGCATGTCGCGCAGCATGGTACGCAGCTCGATGGTGTACTGGATCGCCAGCGTCTCCCTTTGCTCGACCTGTTGAGCCACCGTCACCAAGCGCGACGTAGCCTGTTTTTCGGTGAGGAACTTGGACAGGAATTTCTCGAACTCGTCGTAGACGAGCTGGAACACCCGGCGGCCGGTTTCAGGGTACTGCTCAATCACCTGTACCACGCGACGGATTTCCGCCTCCAGTGCGCTGCCATTGATGCTGGTCGCATCAAAGCCCATTACGCAGGCGCCCATGCGGTCGATCAGCTGGCGCGCTGGGTGGTTGAGGTTGCTGAAAAACTCTGGCTCGGCCAGTGCCACGCGCAGCACAGGCACCTGAAGTCGCGCAAACCACACGCGCACGGCTGGCGGGATGCGGTCTTCGGCCAGGATGCTCTGGAACATCAGGGCCACCACCTCGATGATGGCTTTTTCACCGGCCGTCGAGGCCTTTTTCTTGAGTTCGGTCGAGCGTTCGCGCACGGCCCCTGCCAACTGGACCACGGCCGCAGGGCTGTAGTCTTCCATCAGGGTGGCGACACCGCTGTAGTACGTGTCGGCGTGCACACGGTGGGCGGTCAGTGCATGGGCCAGCGCCGCAGACGCTGGTGGGGCATTGACCATGTCGAAGCCGGTGGCGGGCTGTGTGAGCAGCCTGCGCAGTTGCCCCATCACACCGTGGGCGCGCTGGCGGGCGCGTGCCAGCGGAGTCATGCCGGTGGCAAACGCAGTGGGCATTCCGTGCTGCGGGTAGCCCGGCGGGGGCATGCGGGACGGATGCTGGGGCATGGGCCGACCGCCTTGGGGGGGCATCATGCCCCCGCGCGCTGCCGCCATGGCATCCCGAGTCTGGGCCAGGGCCTGGGAGGCCAGGCCTCCGGCCCCGGAGTCGTTGCTCCCACCGCTGCCGGTGATCGCCCCCCCTGCCGTGCGCCGCACGCGGGACTTCAGGTCCGCCTGTGGCGTCACACCCTGTTCCACATAGAACACGTTGACGGCCTGGTACTGTTTCTGGAGCAAGTTGGCCAGTTCCCGCTGCAGCGGGTCCACCACGGTCTGCAGGTCGGTGCGGGGCAGTCCGGCCTCCACCCACTGCTCGACCAGCAGCAGGCACACGGCTTCCGGACGGAGGATATCGCTGCTGTCGAGTTCCTGGCCTTCCAGCGACTGGGTGCGCTGGCGCAGTGTGTCGAACTGCTGGCTCACCTGTTCGCTGACCGTCAGGGCCATGCGTGAAGCCAGGATCTTGTTTTCCACCACGTCGTCGCTCAACAGTTCGAACTGGGGGTTTGCGCCATTGGCTGCCAGGGCACCCCGGGTGGTGCTGCTATGGGGGGCCAACGCATCGCGCCAGGCCTTGCCAGTGCGATCTGTCCAGGCTGCGTGGTGCTGTTGATACCGCATCCAGGCATCGCGGTGCGACTGCATTTCGCGCGCCGTGCCCGTCTGGGTCATCAGCGTTGTCAGGAGGTCCAGGACCGTCTTGTCCAGGTCCGGGAGCCCTGCACAGATGCCCTCTACGAACCGCTGGCGCGCCTGGCGGGCCAGGCGGCGCTGCGGAACGGAAGAGGGCGTGGGCTGCATGGGCAGATATTAGCGGGTCAGACGGTGGCTCCGGCATGGGGATCATTCGGATCCCCATCTTTTCTGACGGGCTTGACAAGGTCCTCGCGTTTTACGCCCAGCCACATGGCGATGGCGGCTGCCACGAACACGGACGAGTAGATGCCGAACAGGATGCCGATCGTCAGCGCCAGCGCAAAGTAGTGCAGGCTGGGGCCGCCAAAGAAGAACATCGACAGCACCATGGCCTCGGTCGAAGCGTGGGTGATGATGGTGCGGCTCATCGTGCTCGTGATGGCGTGGTCGATCACCTCGTGCGTGCTCATCTTGCGGTACTTGCGGAAGGCCTCGCGGATCCGGTCGAAGATCACGACCGACTCGTTGACCGAGTATCCCAGCACGGCCAGCACAGCAGCCAGCACCGACAGTGAGAACTCCCACTGAAAGAACGCGAAGAAGCCCAGGATGATCACCACGTCATGCAGGTTGGCGATGATGGCGGCGACCCCGAACTTCCACTCGAAGCGGAAGGCCAGGTAGATCACGATGCCCACGACCACCATGGCCAGCGCCATAAGGCCGCCGTGCACCAGTTCCTCACCCACCTGCGGGCCGACGAACTCGGTGCGGCGCAGCGTGACCTCGGGGTCAGCGGCCTTGAGCGCGCCCAGTACCTGCTCGCTTTGCTGCGCGGATGTGACGCCCTTTTGCACGGGCAGCCGGATCATCACGTCGCGGGCGGTGCCGAAGTTCTGCACTTGCACGTCCGGATAGCCCAGGCCGGAAACCGTCTCGCGGACCTTGGCCAGTTCGGCGGGCTGGCTGTAGGCCACTTCCATGACCGTACCGCCGGTGAACTCCACCGACAGGTGCAGGCCGCGGGTCAGCAGGAAGAACACTGCGAGGGCAAAGGTGATGAAGGAGATCGCGTTGAAGATCAACGCGTGCTTCATGAAGGGGATATCTTTTTTGATGCGGAAGAATTCCATGGCCGTTGTCCTTTAGTTCGTCTTGGCCACGGCGGTGTCGGTATCTGGCTTCCAGACCGTACCGATCGACACGCTCTTGAGCTTCTTCTGGCGGCCGTACCACAGGTTCACCAGGCCCCGCGAGAAGAACACGGCCGAGAACATGCTGGTCAGGATGCCGATGCAATGCACCACGGCAAACCCGCGCACCGGGCCGGAGCCAAAGGCCAGCAGGGCCAGGCCTGCAATCAGGGTCGTCACGTTGGAGTCGAGAATCGTCGCCCAGGCACGCTCGTAGCCCGTATGGATGGCCGCCTGTGGCGAGACACCCGAGCGCAGCTCCTCGCGGATGCGTTCATTGATCAGCACGTTCGAGTCAATGGCCACCCCAATCGCGAGGGCCATGGCGGCAATACCCGGCAATGTGAGTGTGGCTTGCAGCATCGACAGAACCGCCACCAGCAGCAGCACGTTCACGCCCAGCGCAATGCTGGAGAACACGCCAAACAGCATGTAGTAGGCGCACATGAAGATGGCAATCGCGATCAGACCCCAGACCACGCTGTTGATGCCGCGCTCGATGTTGTCGGCGCCCAGGCTGGGGCCGATGGTGAATTCTTCGATGATTTCCATGGGCGCCGCCAGCGAACCGGCGCGCAGCAGCAGCGCGGTGTCGTTGGCTTCGGCCGTGGTCATGCGGCCCGAAATCTGCACGCGCCCACCGCCGATTTCGGTGCGGATCACTGGCGCGGTCACCACTTCGCCCTTGCCCTTTTCAAACAGCACGATGGCCATGCGCTTGCCTACGTTCTCGCGCGTGATGTCCTTGAAGATGCGCGCACCCTTGGCGTCCAGCGTGAGGTTCACAGTGGGTTCCTGCGTCTGGCCGTCAAAGCCCGGCTGGGCATCGGTCAGGTTCTCGCCGGTCAAGATCACCTGTTTCTTGACGATGACTGGCTGGCCGCTGCGTTCCAGATAGCGTTCCGAGCCGAACGGCACGGGGCCACGGCCAGTCTCGGCGGCGCGGGCTTCGGTGCCCTCGTCCACCAGGCGAACTTCCAGCGTGGCGGTGCGGCCCAGGATGTCTTTGGCCTTGGCCGTGTCCTGCACACCGGGCAGCTGCACCACGATGCGGTCCAGGCCCTGCTGCTGGATCACTGGTTCGGCCACGCCCAGTTCGTTGATCCGGTTGTGCAGCGTGACCATGTTCTGCTTGAGCGCCTGCTCCTGCACCTTGCGCGTGGCTTCGGGCTTGATGGCAACGCGCAGCTTGAATTCAGTGCCCTCGGGCGTGCTGGCGACCTGGAGGTCGGGGAACTGGTCCGCAATCAGGTTGCGGGCTGCAGTCATCGTGGCTTCGTCGCGCACCTTGATGTCGATGTTCTGCCCTTCGCGGCTGATGCCACCGTGGCGAATGCTCTTGTCGCGCAGTGCGGTGCGGATGTCGCCTGCGTACGACTCGGCTTTTTTGGTCAAGGCCGCCTGCATGTCCACCTGCAGCATGAAGTGCACGCCGCCGCGCAGGTCCAGGCCCAGGTACATGGGGTTGGCGTGCAGGGATTTGAGCCAGACGGGCGAGCGGGACACCAGGTTCAGCGCCACGATGTACGAGGGATCGCTGGCGTCGGGCACCAGGGCCTTCTGGATCGCGTCCTTGGCCTTGAGCTGCGTGTCGGGCGCATCGAAACGCGCGCGCACCGAGTTGCCTTCCAGTTCCACGAAGTCTGGCGTGACGCCAGCCGCCTTGAGCGCCTCTTCCACCCGCTGCTGCACGGCGGTGTCCACCTTGACGGTGGCTTTGGCCGACGAAACCTGCACGGCAGGTGCCTCGCCGAAGAAATTGGGCAGGGTGTACAACACCCCCACCAGCAGCACGATCACCAGGATCGCGTACTTCCAGACCGGATAACGGTTCATGATCGCGCTCTTATCTCAGTATTTCAGGCGCTGTGTGCGCCGATCCCCTCATGCCAGCGGACACCGTGGAACTGGCGTTGCCAGGCCACGGGCGTCGTCCCCCTTCCCGCGCGCAGCGCGAGAGAAAGGGGAAGCGGCGCAGCCGCTCAGGGGGTTGATCCTCACTTCACCGAACCCTTGGGAAGCACCTGAACCACGGCGCTGCGCTGCAGCTGCACTTCCACGCCGCTGGCGATCTCGATGTGCAGGAAACCTTCGGACAGGCGCGTGACCTTGCCGACGATGCCGCCTGCGGTGGCCACTTCATCGCCCTTGGCAATGGCTTCGATCATGGCGCGGTGTTCCTTCTGGCGCTTCATCTGGGGGCGGATCATGACGAAGTACAGCACCACAAACATCAGCACCAGGGGCAGCATGCCCGTGAGCGTGGACATCATGTCGCCGCCGCCAGCGGCTGCTGCGGGTGCGGTTTGGGCAAAAGCGGAAGAAATAAACACGGACTGGACTCCACAACGGATGTTCAAAATTCACACAACCCGCCAGAGGCAAGCGCCATAGCGCCTGTCAGGGCAGAACAGGGCATTGTATGCGGCGCCCCGCCTGTGTCCCCAGGAGGAAGACCCAAGGCGGCAGCGGGTGTTTGCCGCGCCAGGCGGCGCAGGGGATGGATTGACAGTTATTTAGGTAAAAATGGCTGCTAGCGCTTGATGGTTATGCATTTATAGCTCATCAATTAATAGCAAAAAGCCCGCGCCAGGCGCGGGCTCTCCGCCCCAAACGGCCGCTGCGGGCCGTGTGTCAGGCCGCCTGGCGCCGGGGCTCGGTCACCTTGCCGCTGCGCCACTGGGCCATCAGGCCGTCCCATTTGGGGCGTGCCGCTTTCAGGTGGCGCTCCTTCACGTGGCCATAGCCCCGGATCTCTTCGGGGATGCGGGCGATCTCCACGGCCAGGGCCAGGTTGCCCGCATTCAGCGTGGCCAGCAGTTCGTCGATGCAGGCGCGGTATTCCACGATCAGCGCGCGCTCCATGCGGCGCTCCTCGGTCTTGCCGAACACGTCCAGCGCCGTGCCGCGCAGACCCTTCATCTTGGCCAGCAGGCCAAAAGCGCTGCGCATCCAGGGGCCGAAGGGCTGCTTGACGAGTTCGCCCTTGTCGTTCTTCTTGGCCGTCATGGGTGGTGCCAGGTGGTGCACCAGCTTGTAGTCGCCTTCGAACATGTTGGCGATCTTGTCCGTGAAAGCCTGGTCGGTGTGCAGGCGCGCCACTTCGTACTCGTCCTTGTACGCCATGAGCTTGAACAGGTAGCGGGCCACGGCTTCGCTCAGGCGGGTGCCGACGTCCAGCCGCGATTCGGTCGCCTTCACCTTCTCGACAAACGCGTGGTACTCGGCCGCGTAGGCCGCGTTCTGGTAGCCAGTGAGGAATTCGACACGCTTGGCGATCATCTCGGTCAGCGAGGGCTTCTTCACAAACTGGATCACCTGCGCAGCCTGGAACAGCGCCTGCACCGACGCCAGATCGTGCGCGCAGCGGCGGCCCCATTCAAACGCCGCCTTGTTGTTGTCCACCTGCACGCCGTTGAGTTCCATGGCGCGCATCAGCGATGCCAACGTCAGCGGCACGCGGCCCTTTTGCCAGGCGTAGCCCAGCATCAGCGGGTTGGTGTAGATGCTGTCGCCCAGCAGCTGGGTGGCCACCTGCTCAGCGTCAAAGCTGCCCACACCGCCTGCGCCGACCGCCGCGGCAATGGCGCTGTCGCAATTGGCGCCGGGGAACTGCCAGTCCGGGTTGGTCACGAAGGCCGCCGTGGGCGTCCCGTGCGTGTTGAGCGCTACAAAGGTACGGCCCGGCTGCATCACTGCCAGCGTGTACTTGTGGGCCGCCACGATGGAATCGCAACCGATTACCAGGTCCGCCTTGGCCGTATCGACCTTGGTGGTGTAGATGGCTTCGGGGCGGTTGGCGATCTGGATGTGGCTCCAGGTGGCGCCACCCTTCTGGGCCAGGCCGCCAGCGTCCTGCGTGATGACGCCCTTGCCATCCAGGTGCGCCGCCATGCCCAGCAGCGAGCCGATGGTGATCACGCCCGTGCCGCCCACGCCGCCGACCACGATGCCCCAGGCGCTTTCAGCCACGGGTAGCACGGGTTCAGGAATGGAGGGCAGCGCCGACAGGTCGCCCTTCTTTTCCTTCTTGGGCTTCTTGAGCTTGCCGCCCTCCACCGTGACGAAACTGGGGCAGAAGCCGTTGACGCAGGAATAGTCCTTGTTGCAGGTGCTCTGGTTGATGCGGCGCTTGCGGCCAAATTCCGTCTCCACCGGCTCGACGGAGAGGCAGTTGGACTTGGTCGAGCAGTCGCCACAGCCCTCGCACACCAGCTCGTTGATGACCACGGTCTTGTCGGGCGTGGCCAGCGTGCCGCGCTTCCTGCGGCGGCGCTTTTCGGTGGCGCAAGTCTGGTCGTAGATGATGACCGTGCAGCCCTTGATCTCGCGGAACTGGCGCTGCAGCGTGTCGAGCTCGTCGCGGTGGTGCACCGTCACGCCCTCGGCCAGCGGTACGCCGTCGTACTTCTGCGGCTCGTCGGTCACGATGATGAGCTTGACCACGCCCTCGGACTTCAGGCTGTTCATGATCTGCAGCACCGAGTGACCTTCAGGCCGCTCGCCCACCTGCTGGCCGCCGGTCATGGCCACGGCGTCGTTGTAGAGCACCTTGTAGGTGATGCTGGTGCCTGCCGCGATCGACTGGCGGATGGCCAGCAGCCCGCTGTGGAAGTAGGTGCCGTCGCCCAGGTTGGCGAACACATGCTGGTCGGTGGTGAACGGCGCCTGGCCCACCCAGGTCACGCCCTCGCCGCCCATCTGCGTGAAGGTGGAGGTGTTGCGATCGGGCATCCAGTTGGCCATGTAGTGGCAGCCAATGCCGGCGACGGCGCGCGACCCCTCGGGCACGCGGGTGCTGGTGTTGTGCGGGCAGCCGCTGCAGAACCACGGGGCGCGTTCGCCCGTGTCCACCTTCAGCTCGGTCATCGCGCGCTCGCTGGCTTCGATGACGGCAATGCGCGAATCCATGCGCGCGATGATGTCGCTCGATACGCCCAGCTTCTTCAGGCGCTTGGCAATCGCCTTGGCGATGATGGCGGGGGTCAGGTCGGCCTTGGCACGCAGCAGCCAGTTCTGGCTGGGGTTGGGCATGCTCCATTCGCCGCCCGTCGCATCGCCTTCGGGCTCGTCGAACTTGCCCAGCACATTGGGGCGCACGTCGGCGCGCCAGTTGTACAGCTCTTCTTTCAGCTGGTATTCGATGACCTGGCGTTTTTCTTCCACCACCAGGATCTCTTGCAGGCCTTGTGCAAAGTCGCGCGTGATGGTGGCTTCGAGCGGCCACACCACGTTGACCTTGTGCACGCGGATGCCCAGCTGGCGGCAGGTGTCGTCATCGAGGCCCAGGTCCACCAGCGCCTGGCGGGTGTCGTTGTAGGCCTTGCCGCTGGCAATGATGCCGAAGCGGTCGTTCTTGCCTTCGATGACGTTGTAGTTGAGCTTGTTGGCGCGGATGTACGCCAGGGCCGCGTACCACTTGTAGTCCATGAGACGCGCTTCCTGCTCCAGCGGCGCATCGGGCCAGCGGATGTGCAGGCCGCCCGGCGGCATCACGAAGTCCTCGGGCATCACGATCTTCACGCGGTCCGGGTCGATGTTGATGCTGCTGGAAGACTCCACCACCTCCTGGATGGTCTTCATGCCCGACCACACGCCCGAGAAGCGGCTCATGGCAAAGGCGTGCAGGCCCATGTCCAGGATCTCTTGCACGCTGCTCGGGAAGAACACCGGCGTGCCGCAGGCCTTGAAGATGTGGTCGCTCTGGTGCGCGGCCGTGCTGCTCTTGCTGATGTGGTCGTCGCCCGCAATGGCGATCACGCCGCCATGCTTGGCGGTACCCGCCATGTTGGCGTGCTTGAACACGTCCGAGCAGCGGTCCACGCCCGGGCCCTTGCCGTACCAGATGCCGAAGACGCCGTCGAACTTCTTGCTCTGCGGGTACAGGTCCAGCTGCTGCGTGCCCCAGACGGCCGTGGCGCCCAGCTCTTCGTTCACGCCGGGCTGGAAGACGATGTTGTTGGCCGCCAGGTGCTTCTTGGCAGCCCACAGCGCCTGGTCGTAGGTGCCCAGTGGCGAGCCCCGGTAGCCGCTGATGAAACCCGCCGTGTTCAGGCCCGCCACGGCATCGCGCTGGCGCTGCAGCATGGGCAGGCGCACCAGGGCCTGCACCCCGCTCATGAAGGCCCGGCCGTGGTCCAGGGAATACTTGTCGTCAAGCGTGACGGTTTCCAGCGCCTTGCGGACGGATTCTGGGAGTGGGGCATTCATGGCTATGTCTCCAATGGCTTTTTTGTGGGGTCCGCGCCTTGTGGGCCGGTGGGGGGCAGAGTCCATCCGCCCGTTTAGGGCCGCGACTCCAGTGTGGAGAGAAGTGTATGTCTGCGCCGCTGATATGTCTTTGCGTTCTGTGCCGTGTTTAGGCTATTCTGAGAAAGGATCTTTCTCATTGCAGTCATTTTGTGAACACTCTCGACAAATTCGATATCGCCATCCTCAACGAACTGCAGGCTGACGCCCGCCTGACGAACGCCGAGCTGGCCCAGCGCGTGGGCCTGTCGGCCGCGCCCTGCTGGCGCCGCGTGCGGGCGCTGGAAGAGCAAGGCTTCATCAAGGGCTACCGCGCCGAGATCGACCGGCACAAGATTGGCCTGGGGGTGCTGGCCTTTGTGCGGCTCGATGCCGACCGCAGCACGGGCAACCTCACGCGCAAGATGGAAGAGGCCATCCGCCAGATCCCCGAGGTCGTGTCGTGTCACTACATCAGCGGCACCGGCACCTTCGAACTGCAGGTGGTGGCGCGCGACCTGGACAGCTTTTCGCAGTTCGCGCGCGACGTGCTGCTGAACCTGCCCAATGTGAAAGACATGCACACCAGCTTCTCGCTGGGCGAGGTGAAGGCCAGCGGGGCGCTGCCGCTCACGCACCTGGCGCGGGTCAAAGGGTAATTGCTATTAAATCAATAGCTGTTAGGGCTGATGGACGCGCGGAAAGGCCTGTTTTGGCTTCAAATCCGTGCAGTGCAAGCCCTCGCCCCGGGGCGAGGGGCTCGATGTGGCCGGGCGTCCTGCAAGGTAACAAGGCGTTAGGGCGTGGTTCCTGCGCAGGGTGTGCTGTATAAGCCTGCGGAACCACAGCGGGGCTGCCAAGCTGCCGCACGCACCCTCTCCGCCACGCGCCTGCAAGGCCCTGCACCTCGTGTCCCTGACCGGGGTGTTGGTTCGCAAGGTTGCTGCGCGAGCGGTTGCCGGTGGGTCTACCAATACGATGGCTCCTCTCGCGCACAGCCCCACGGCCTGCCGACCGGAGCCCAAAAAAGAGGGCGAGGGCGGCATGATCATCTGGGGCATTTTCTGGGGCGCGGTGCTGGGCTCGTGGTTCGGCGGTTACGGCGACTTCGGGCCGTTTGTGGGCGGCATTCTGGGCTTTTTCGCAGGGCTGTCGCTGCGCTGGGCGATCCGCTCTGCCATCCGCACCGAGCTGCAAGCGCACGCCACCAAGGCCACTGCCCAGCCCACGCGGGCACCGCAGGCAGCGCCGGTTGCCGAAGACCGGCCTGTGGCGGCAGCGCAAGTGGCGCAACGGCCTGCGCCACACGCACCCCCTCCACCGCCCACCCCCAGCGACGATCCTCGGGATGCGGACGACGCTTTTTGGGCCGGCGAACTCACGCCCCAAGGCCTGCCGCGCGTCCCTTCGTCGGCCCCGGTGGCCAACCGCACGGACGCGCCTGCCGCGCCCCGCAAGACAACAGCCCAGCCCGCGCAGCCCAACCCCGTCGAGCTGGCCGTGCTCGCAGCCAAGAACTGGCTCCTGGGCGGCAACACCATCGTGCGTGTGGGCCTGGTGATCCTGTTCATCGGCCTGTCCTTCCTTGCGCGCTACGCGGCGTCGGCGGGGCTGCTGCCGGTTGAATTCCGCCTGGCGGCGGTTGCAGCTGTGGGCATTGCGCTGCTGGGGGTGGGTTTCCGCAAGCGCACCGACAAGCCCGGCTTTGCGCTGGCCCTGCAGGGCGGCGGCGTGGCGGTGATGTACCTCACCGTGTTTGCGGCTTTCCGGCTCTATGGGCTGCTGCCGCCGCTCTGGGCCTTCGGGCTGATGATCGCGGTCTGCGCCGCCAGTTGTGCGCTGGCGCTGCTGCAGGATTCGCGGGCGCTCGCGGTGGCGGCGTTCGCCGGCGGCTTCGCTGCGCCCATCCTGCTGTCCACAGGCCAGGGCAGCCACGTGGGCCTGTTCAGCTACTACACCCTGCTCAACCTGGCGATTCTCTTCATCGCCCACAAGCGCTCCTGGCGCGTGCTCAACGTGGTGGGTTTTGTCGCCACCTTCGGCGTGGCCACGGCCTGGGGGGCGCTCAAATATGTGCCCGATCACTACGCCAGCACGCAGCCCTTCCTCGCGGGCTTTGTGCTGATCTACCTCGCCACTGCCATCCTCTATGCCCGCAACACGCCGACCAAGCTGGGCAAGACGGTGGACAGCATGCTGGTCTTCGGCACGCCGCTGGTGGGCTTTGGGCTGCAGGCCGGGCTGGTGCAGCCGTTTGAGCTGGGTGCGGCCTTCTCTGCGCTGGCCTTTGCGGCGGTCTACCTGCTGACCGCGACCGTGCTGGTGCGCCGCGCGCAAGCCAGCTGGCGCCTGCTCACCGAATGCTTCATCGCCATCGGCGTGGGTTTTGCCACGCTGGCCGTGCCGCTCGCGCTGGACGCGCAATGGACCTCGGCGGTGTGGGCGCTCGAAGGCGCGGGCGCCTTCTGGGTCGGCATGCGTCAGGCCCGCTGGATGCCGCGTGCCTTTGGCCTGGTGCTGCAGGTCGTGGCCATGCTGGCGTTCATGAGCGGCGTGGACAGCGGGGGCCTGCAGGTCTCGCCCCTGCCGCTGGCCAACCCGGCCTTCCTGGGCGCGATGCTGATTGCGCTGCCCGCGCTGCTGCTGGCCTGGTGGCTGCGCCAGCCGCTGCCCCACAGCGGTTCGGCCTGGGCCCAGGGCTATGCCAGGGTGGAGGTGCTGCTGCCCAACCCGGCCTACCTCTACGGCTTTGTCTTCTGGTGCCTGGCCTGGTGGCTGGAGATCACGCGCAGCGTGCCCGCCACCGAGGCGAATCAGTGGCCCGTCCCGGTGTTCTCGGACCGCGTTGCCGAACTGCTGGGCATGCTGGCCGTGGTGCTCAGTGCGGCCCTGTCGATGCTGCTCGGCCTGCGCACGCGCTGGGCCGTGGCCACCTGGCCCGCGCGCGCCACCATCGGCGTGCTGGCGCTGGGGTTCGTGGCGCAGGTGGTGGACGGCCACCGTGTGTTGAGCACCCCCGCCTGGGCCGTGTGGCCCATCGTGCTGGCGCTGCATGGGTGGATGCTGTTGCAGACCGATCGCTGGCAGGCGGCGGGCACTGAGGGCCCGTCCGACCAAAGCGCGCCGCGCTTCGGCTGGTTCCACGCCGCCACGGCCTGGCTGGTGACCTTGTTGCTGGCCGACTGCCTCTGGTCCGGCATCGGCAAGGCCGAGCTGTGGCGCACCTCGTGGGCCGGTGTGGTCCTGCTGGTCAGCGCGATTGCGGTGCTGATGCTGCTCGCGCTCTGGGCGGGCCGTGGCAACCAGCCTGCGGCACGCGCGGCGCTGCCCTGGCCGCTGAACCCCCATGCCGAGGCTTACTACTGGTTGGCGGCCCTGCCCCTTGCGGTGCTGGTGTTCGGGGGCGCGCTGCTGGCGGCCGTGCATTCGTCCGGACACACGGCGCCGCTGCCCTACATCCCGCTGCTCAACCCCACCGACCTGACCCTGGCGCTTGCGCTGGGCGGCCTGGTGTTCTGGCGGCGGGTGCTGCTCGCAGCGCTGCCGCCCCCGGCCCGCTCGGGCGGGGTCACCGGGCGCCATGCGCTGGTGGCCTTGGCGCTGCTCGCGTTCATCGTGATCAACACCGTGTGGCTGCGCGTGGCCCACCACTTCTTTGGCGTGCGCTGGGATGCGTCGGCGCTGTTCAACAGCTTCGTGGTGCAGACCGGCTACGCCATCCTGTGGACGCTGCTGGCGCTCAGCCTGATGGTGCTGGCACACCGCCGCGTGCAGCGGCCGCTGTGGCTGGTGGGCGCGGGCCTGCTGGGCGTGGTGGTGGTCAAGCTGCTACTGATCGATCTGTCCAACGCGGGGGGTGCCGAGCGCATCATTGCCTTCATCGCCGTGGGTGTGCTGATGCTGGTGGTGGGCTACTTTGCGCCTTTACCTCCGAAGTCGCCTCCGAAGTCGCCACCCAAGGCGGACGCCCCTGCGGAGCCTGCCGCGCCACCGCTGGCGCCATCGCAACCAGAAACACTGCCATGAAGAAGCCTGTCGCCCTGAACCTGCCCCTGGTGCTGGCCGCTGCCGCCCTGTCCCTGTGCACCGGCGTGGCCCAGGCGGCGGCCGATGCCAACAGCCCTGCGGCCTACGCCATCCGTATTCCCGTCACGCTCGCGGCCGATGCGCCGCTGCAGCGCGTGATGCTGCCCGCCGAGGTGCTGGTGCGCCTGCAAAGCCCGGGCTATGCCGATGTGCGCCTCTTCAACGGCGCGGGCCAGCCTGTGCCCATGGCACTGGCCGGTGTGGCGACGGCCAGCGCGCCCGAGGAGTCGGTGACCTTGCCCGCGTATCCCATCCTGGGCGCCGCCAGCACGGGCACGGCCGGGCTGGAGGGGCTGTCGCTGCGCATCGAGGAGCGCCAGGGCCAGCGTGTGGTGCAGATCGACACGGCCGTCACGACCACCACGGCAGGCCCCGCCACTCCGCAAGCCGTGCGCGGCGCGCTGCTCGACGCGCGGAATGTGCAGCTGCCCGTGGCCCGCATGGCCCTGGACGTGGATCTGCCTGCGGGCCAGCCCGTGACGTTCCGGGTGCAGGCCAGCGAGGACCTCAAACATTGGCAGCCACTGGCCGAGACCGTGCTCTACCGTGCCGACGCGGCAGTGGCGCCCACTGCACCGGGCCGCCTGGGCAACGACCAGGTCGACCTGCAGCGCGCCGACCTGAAGGGCCACTACCTGCGCGTGACCTGGGGCGACGCTGCTGTGACCCTGCGCGGCGCCACGCTGGCCACTTCGCGCAGCACGGGCCCGCGCGAGCGCGTCAGCGCCAGCATGGTCACGCCCGCCCTGGCCAACCCGCGTGAACTGGTGTTTGCGCTGCCGTTTGCCACACCGGTCGCGGCGCTTGCCATCACGCCGCCCGGCAGCAATGTGCTGATTCCAGTGCGCGTGCTGGGCCGCAACCACCGCGAGCAGCCCTGGTCGCCACTGGCCAGTGCCGTGGTCTACAAGATGGCAACCGGCGGCAAGGAACAGGCCAGCGGGCCCGTGGAGCTGGGCGGTGCCTCGGTGCGCGAGATCAAGATCGAAGCCGACCCCAAGACCCCCGGTTTTGCTGCCGCGCCCGCTTTGGCGCTGCAGTTCGAGCCCGCGCAGCTGGTGTTCCTGGCCAGCGGGCAGGGGCCCTTCACGCTGGCGGCCGGGCTGCCCGGGGCCACGGCGGCGGCCAGCGCCTTCCTGCCCCTGGCCAGCCTGGTGCCGGGCTACCAGCCCGCGCAGGAGAACACTCTGCCTGTGGCGCTGGCCGATGTAGCCCGGGCCGACATCACCGGCGGCCAGCCCGCAGACGGCGCGCTGGTGCCCGCTGCGGCGGCCAGCGGCGGCATCTCCACGCGCAGCGCCGTGTTGTGGGGCGTGCTGCTGGCGGGCGTGGCGGCACTTGGGCTCATGGCCTGGCTGTTGCTGCGGCAAACCAAACAGGCGGGCCACCAGGCCCCGGCTGCGCCGACCGATGCCCCATGACGAAGCGCGGCGCCGGTGATGGCCCGGTTGGCGCAGGCCCGCAGTGGGCTATTTGGCGCTGAGCCACCACGGCCGCGCCAACCGTCGCACAATGCGCAGACATGCCGCCATTGCCGTCCCACGAAAGCACGCGCAGCGTTGCGCCCCCGCCCTCCCCTGATGCCCCGGACCTGAGCCCGGGCGCCCCGCCGCAAAGCGATGCGGCTGCAGACCGTGCCGCGCGTGCGGATCTGGCGCATGGCACCGAAGAGTCCGTTGCCGCCCAGTTGGGGGACAGCGCGGCGCTGAACCAGGCGGCCTCGCTCTCACCGTTTGCGCCGTTGTCGGTGCCCGTGTTCCGCATGCTCTGGCTCACCTGGGTGGCGGCCAACACCTGCATGTGGATGAACGACGTGGCGGCCGCCTGGCTCATGACCACGCTCACCACCTCGCCCGTGCTGGTGGCGCTGGTGCAGACCGCTTCCACGCTGCCCGTGTTCCTGCTGGGCCTGCCCAGCGGCGCGCTGGCCGACATTCTGGACCGGCGCCGCTACTTCATCGCCACGCAGTTCTGGGTGGCGGCCGTGGCACTGGTGCTGTGCGTGTTCGTCATGGCCGGCGGCATGACGGCGCTGCTGCTGCTGGCGCTCACCTTTGCCAACGGCATCGGCCTGGCCATGCGCTGGCCGGTGTTCGCGGCCATCGTGCCCGAGCTGGTCAGCCGCCCGCAGCTGCCTGCGGCGCTGGCGCTCAACGGCGTGGCCATGAACGCCTCGCGCATCATCGGCCCGCTGCTGGCGGGCGCCATCATCGCCAGCGCGGGCAGCGCCTGGGTGTTTGTGCTCAACGCCGTGCTGTCCATCGTCTCGGGCCTGGTCATCATGCGCTGGAAGCGGGTGCACACGCCCAGCCCGCTGGGGCGCGAAAAGCTGACCAGCGCCATGCGTGTGGGCCTGCAGTTTGTGCGCCAGTCGCCGCGCATGCGCGCCGTGTTGTGGCGCATCTCCGTCTTCTTTTTGCACGCCACCGCGCTGCTGGCCTTGCTGCCGTTGCTGGCCAAGGGGCTCGAAGGCGGCGGCGCGGGCACCTTCACGCTGCTGCTGGCCAGCATGGGCGCGGGCGCCATCACGGCGGCCATGTTCTTGCCGCGCCTGCGCCAGGCCATGGCGCGCGATGTGCTGGTGATACGCGGCACGGCGCTGCAGGCCGCTGCCACGGGCGTGATGGCCGTGGCACCCAATGTGTACGTGGCCGTGCCCGCGATGTTCGTGGCGGGCATGGCGTGGATCACCACGGCCAACTCGCTGTCGGTGTCTGCCCAGCTCGCGCTGCCCAACTGGGTGCGCGCGCGTGGCATGTCCATCTACCAGATGGCCATCATGGGCTCCACCGCGCTGGGCGCCGCCGTGTGGGGCCAGGTGGCCACGCTCACCGATGTGCATGTGAGCCTGGGCATTGCCGCCGCCACCGGCGTGGTGGCCATGCTGCTGGTGCAGCGCCTGGTGGCCGACCGCAGCATGGAGGAAGACCTGAGCCCCTCGCGCGCCTTCAAGGCGCCCGTGGCCGACACACCGCCCGGATCAGGGCACCTGGTGGTCACCATCGAATACTTCGTCGACCCCGCGCGCGCCGCCGAATTCCGCGCCGTGATGCAGGAAAGCCGCCGCAGCCGCCTGCGCCAGGGCGCCCTGGGCTGGCAGCTGCTGCACGACATCAGCCAGCCCGCGCGGTATGTGGAGCGCATCGAGGACGAGTCGTGGACGGAGCACCTGCGCCGCTTTGACCGCGTGACCGCCTCGGATGTGGCGCTGCGCGACCGCAAGCTGGCCTTCCATGTGGGCGATGCGCCGCCGCGCGTGACGCGGTGGACGGTGGAGCAATGAGGGGCCTCCCCGGGTAGCTATGAATCACCCGCACATGCCGCTGGTGCAGACAATGCGGTAGCCCGAAAAAAAGGGAACACACGATGGTGTTCCCTTTCAATAGGAGCGTGCAACGCCCCGAAGCCAATGAGCGGCTGTTGGATCAGTCGGGCGAACCGGCCCAGATATCGGAACGCAAGCCCGCATCTGCGCCCACGGCTGCAGACTTCGCGCTCGCCGCCTTTGCCGTGACGTCGGTCACGGAGATCGCCACCGGACGAAGCGCATCGCCGCCGGAAACTTCACGCGAAGTCACACAAAACCATTCGCCTGGAATCGCCGCGACCACTGTGCCAGCATCACTTTCGCGCCCTGGGTTGCGGCCCAGCCATCCTGCAGTATTCGTCCGGATGGGTTTGCCGCTAGCGTCGATAGATGTGGAATTCCAGTCGTCGTTGCTCCCGGTGGAGTTGTCGCTGAATCGGATCACCAGCGTGGGGTTGGAATCGGCAGCCATGCCTTCTGCCAGGACGACGAACACTTTGCTGCCGTCCGGCAACGTTTTCCCACCTGCGCCCACAATCGTGCACGCCGCTGTCAGCGTGTTCTGCGATTGCACCGCAATCGTGCTGATGTTGAGCAGCTCTGCATGCACACCCGTGGCCATCGCCAGGCCCAAGCTCATTCCCAAAACACTCTTCAAAATACCTTGTCGCATGGTGCGATCCTCTCATTGTTAATAACAAACACGATCTGTGCTGGGGCACAGACCTCCTCCCTGTCTTCGGCGCTGGAACAGAACAACTGCCATCGCCATGACGCCACCATGGCACCGCAATGAAGCCCATGCCGACGCAGGCCTGGCAGGTTCGGCGCCCCTGCACTCCGCTGTCAAAAGCGGCGGCTTTGTGCCATCCGTGCGCTTCGCGCGATTCTTGGCTGGCTGAAGGGTTACGGCGGCGATAAGCCGTTGGTCGCCCAGAGAGCCACTACCTGCCGAAGACGAGCGCAGATTCTCAAGGGCCAATCTGGTAGTGGTGCCGTTGACTTTGTAGTCATCTGTAAATGCACTTGGCCCGCAGGTATGGCCATTCACAGGAGGGTTTACAACCTCCGCACGCGCGTCGATGCGGGCGGCGGCGTTGCTTCGTTCCGCGAGTGCCTCTTACAACGCGTCACAAAAACTCCATCGGTTTCACCATCCTGCTCCGGGGCATGTGGGGCTGGCCATTGCTGCATGGCATCAGCCAGTCCGTTCGGTTTGTGGAACGCATCCGCGAGGAAGCCCGGACGGAATACCTGCTGTGCTTTATCGGGTGATGGCTGTATGACGTGGCGCAGCGGGGCCACACGCTGGGGCTTTATGGGGGATGCGCCGCCGAGGGGGACAAGGTGGGCGTTGGGCCGTGGGCTGGGTTTTGTGCGATTTGAGATGTTTTTGGTCGCTAGCGCTTGTGGGGCAAGCGCTATAAGCTATAAATTTTGTAGCATTGTGGCTCGCCTCACCCCGCCCTTCGGGCTGAACGCCCCCGGCCAGTGCGACTCGGTTGAAAATCCCGGCCCATGACCTTCATTTTTCAGATGCTCTACCAAGTGCATCCGCTGCTTCCACTCGCGTATTTGATCGTGCTGGGGAACGGGGTTCTCGCCCCCGCTATCTATTGCGCCGCGCGCGGTATCCCGTATGACATCACGAAGATCTGGTCGTTGGCCAAGCACGGCCAGATCGGCGCGAGATATACCGTGATCTCGTGGGCCGCATTTGCCGCAGCGTCGGTCTTGGTTCTTGTTCTGTATGGGGTGAGATGAACCTATGAATCTCCTCGCGCGCTCCCGCCTGCTGCTTTCTTTCCTGTGTATCGTCCCCTGCGTCCACGCCGCCTCCGACCCAGCCCTGCTCGGCTGCTGGCGCGCCACCAAAATCGTGCTGACCACCCCCGATGGCGAAAAGGCCGAAGACACCTCCGGCCGCTGCACCCTGCAGTTCAAGGAAGATCAGTTCGAATCGACCTGTAAGACCGCCAGCGGGACAGCCACTACCACGTACCGTTACCAGGTCGTCCGCTCCCAGGTGTATGCGGCCACCATGGCGGGCAGCACTTTCAGGACGGAGATGGTGGGCTCGACGCGCGAGTACGAGTACCGCATCACGGGCGATCAACTGCGCACTGTGACCGTGCCCCCAGCCATGGCGTTCGCGGCGGCGGCTGCGGCCCAGCGGGTGGAAACCGAAGCGGCAAGGGCGCCGTGCCCGTGAATCCGGCGGCCAACCACTGGGCGTAGGTTCGCAGAGGGGTTGAGAGTTTGCTATTAATCTAATAGCTATTGGCGCTTGCTGAATAGGCGCTGGCGGCCAAAGTCATCCAACAATCATCGGGGCCACAACGCCCACAGACGCAGGTTCTGCTTCAGGCGCCCGGCGATGTCGCCCGCTTCCGGGCCCCAGCCCGTGAAGAAGTCTGCACGCACCGCCCCCAGGATGGCGCTGCCCGTGTCCTGCGCCATCACCATGCGGTTGAGCTGTACCTGCGGGCCGCTGGAGGCCAGCCAGACGGGTGTGCCGTACGGGATGCTCTGGCGGTCCACGGCGATGGAGCGGCCGGGGGTGAGCGGTACACCCTGGGCGCCGCGCGGGCCGAAGCCCGCGTCCAGCGGGTTCAGAGGCTCCTCGCGAAAGAACACATAGCGCGGGTTGGTCCACATCAGCTCGTTGGTGCGCAGGGGGTTGGCGGCCAGCCAGGCGCGGATGCCGGGCCAGGTGGCGTCGCGGGTGTAGCCCTGGTCGAGCAGCCAGCGGCCGATGCTCTGGTAGGGCTGGTCGTTGGTGCCCGCGTAAGCCACGCGCACCAGCGACACCGTGCCGTCTGCCTCGGCGATGCGCAGGCGGCCCGAGCCCTGGATGTGCAGCACCATCGATTCCACTGGGTCGCGCAGCCAGGCGATGGCGCGGCCCGCCAGCGCGGCCTGCGCTTCCGGCAGGGTCTCGATCTGCTGGCGCGTGTACCAGGGCTTGCGGGCCCCAAGGCTGGTCGGTACGCGGTAGATGGGCACGGTAAACCCATTGCCTGGCTGGCGGGTGGCCTCCATCATCGGCTCGTAGTACGCGGTGAGCAGGCCTTCAGGGTTGCCGTCGGTTGCTTCAACGCGGTAGGGCTGCAGGCGGGCGATGAGCCACGCGCGTTGCTCGTCGGCGGTGGCAATGCTGAGCTGGCGCACTTCGCTGCACAGCGCGGTGAAGGGGGGCTGGGGGCGTTCGCAGCTCTTGATCCAGGCGTTCCAGGCCTCGTGCAACGCATCGTCGGAAAAGCCCGGCAGCTCGGCCCAGCGCACGGGAATCCAGCGGCTTTTGGGCTGTGACATCGGTGGCGGCAGCGGGCCGGTGTCGCCGGGCAGCACCACGGTGCTGGGCGGTGGTGGCGCGGGGATGGCCCCGGGGCGGGAGGGGCTTGGGGCAGGGGGCGTGGAGCAGGCGGCCAGCGTTCCTACAATCAGCGCCGTCAAAGCAACGCGCAGGAGTGTCAATTTCATGGGGCTGATTTTGCTTGAAGCGCTGCTGGCGCTGGTGTTGCTGGTGGCCATCGTCTGGTGGACGATGTTCTCGGGCCGCAAGGGTGGCGAGCTGCAGCCGCCGCCGCAGGAGCCTTTGCCACCACCGCCAGCGGCATCCCCCGAGGCTGCTCCCCCACCACCTCCGGCGCAATGACCTTGCCTGCGCGCGGGCAGCGGGCCCAGGCGGCTTCGTCCTACAGCCAGGGTGCCGCTGTGCCGATGGTGCCCCGGCCCGGCTGCAGCCACGATGGCGATGAGCTGGGCGCACCCGATGCCTAGGCCCACCACAGGCCATGCGGCACGCGATCGGAAGTCCCGAAGCGCCCAGCTCCGTTGAATCTTTCAAGGAGCACCACCATGCGCAAACACATTCTTCTCGGCGCCACCGCCGTCATCGTTCTGGCCACTGGTTGTGCCAGCATGGACGACACCCAGCGCCGTACCGCCACCGGGGCCGGCGTGGGCGCGCTGGCAGGCGCCGTCATCGGCTCGGCCACCGGTGGCAGCGCTGGCACCGGGGCAGTGGTAGGTGCCGGTGTGGGGGCCCTGGGCACCTACATCTGGTCGCAGAACATGGAGCGCCAGAAGCGCGAGATGGAGCAGGCCACGCGAGGCACCGGCATCGGCGTGACGCAAACGGCCGACAACCAGCTCATGCTCAACATCCCCAGCGACATTTCGTTTGCCGTGGGCCGTTCGGACATCCAGCCCAATTTCGCGCCCGTGCTCGATCAGTTCGCAGCCGGGCTGCGCAACAATCCCAACACCGATGTCCGCATCGTGGGCCACACCGACAACACCGGCAGCGACGCCATCAACAACCCGCTCTCGATGGACCGCGCTGCCAGCACGCGCAGCTATCTCACGGGGCGGGGCGTGGACGGGCGCCGCATCGCCATCGATGGAATGGGGGAGCGGTATCCCATCGCCACGAACGAGTCGGCCGACGGCCGGGCGCGCAATCGGCGCGTGGAGATCTTTGTGGGCGAGCGCCCACGCGGGTAAGCAACCACGCCCGAGAGGGCGTGGGGAGGGCGCGCAGAGCCCTACTTCTCTGTGCGCAGCAGGTTGGCCAGCTCCACGGCCGACTTGACCTGCATCTTGTCGAACACGCGTGAGCGGTGCACCTCCACCGTGCGTACGCTGATATCGAGCTGGTCAGCAATCAGCTTGTTGGGCAGGCCCGCTACCACGAGGTCCATCACATCGCGCTCGCGGTCCGTCAGATCGCGCAGGCGCACCTGCAGGTCGCTGCGCTCACGCAGTTGCGCCAGGCGCTCGGCCGATTTGGCCAGCGCCTGCTCAACACGGTCTACCAGCGCGTTGTCGGAAAACGGCTTTTCGCAGAAATCAAACGCGCCCCGCTTGACGGTGTCCACGGCAGTGGGCACGTCCGCGTGGCCGGTCAGGAAGATCACCGGCATGGTGGCCAGGTCACCGCGCACCGCCAGCAGGTCGAACAGCGCCAGGCCGCTCATGCCGGGCATGCGCACGTCCAGCAGCAGGCAGCAGGGCTGGCGCTGCGCGGGCCGGCTTGAGAGCATGGCGTCAAAGGCCTCGGCACTCTCAAAGGACTCGCTGAATAGCCTGCGCGAACGCAACAGCCACGCCAGCGCTTCGCGCACGCTGGCGTCGTCGTCCACGATGTACACGGTGGCGTTGGTGGTGGGCTCCATGGTTCAACTCGGTTATCTGGTGGATTGTCGGTTACGCGCAGTCGCGGCAACTGGCACGGCCTGGGCGGGGGCCGCCGAGCAAGGGCCGCCCCGCCGCGCTGGCGGCGTTCCCCTTCCCGCGCGTAGCCGCGCGAGAAGGGGAAGCGACGTAGTCGCTCAGGGGCTTGTTGCTGGTAGCGTGAAGGTAAACACCGTACCACGCGGTTCATGGGGCGCAAATCCGAGAAAACCGCCATGCTGCTCGATCACCGTGCGGCACATGCTCAGCCCCAGACCCATGCCCTCGGGGCGGGTGGTGAAAAACGGGGTGAAAAGCCTTTCGGCTACGTCCTGGGGAATGCCCGATCCCAAGTCGGTCACCGCAAACTCGATCCAGCCGCTGTGCTGGTTTGACGCCGCACGCCGCACCCGAATGTCCAGAATGCGCGTGGGTAGGGCGGGGTCGTCCATGGCCTGCATGGCATTGCGCGCCAGGTTGAGCAGCACCTGCTCGACCATGGTGCGGTCGCACAACACGGGGGGCAGGTGGGGCTCCAGCGAGGTGTTCACGCGCACCCCCAGCTTGCGTGCCTGCAGGCTCACCAGCGGCAGGATGGCATCGAGCAACTGCTGCGCGTACACCGCTTCGCGCGCCTGGTCGCGGCGGCGCACAAAGTCGTGGACGCTCTTGATCACTTTGCCTGCGCGTTCGGCTTGCCGCGCAATATGTTGCATGGCCATGCGCACATCCTGCAGCTGCTCGGCATGGGCAGCTGCGCCTGCGCCCTGCTCTGCCGGTGTGGGCGCCTCCAGCAGGTTGATGGAGCCGGTGGCATAGCTGGAAATGGCGGCCAGGGGCTGATTGAGTTCGTGGCTCAGCAGCGAGGCCATTTCGCCGACGGTGGCCAGGCGGGCGGTGGCCTGCAGCCGCTCTTGTGACGCCCGCGACAGCTCTTCCACCCGCCGCTGCTCGCTGATGTCGAGGAACGCGCTCATCCAGCCCGTGTGCAGGCCCTGGGCGTTGATGAGCGGGGCCTCGATGATCAGCACAGGGAAGCGGGTGCCGTCCTTGCGCATGAATTCGGATTCGAAACCCTCGCGCGGCGGCATGGTGCCCGCAAAGCGGATGGCCTGGCGCTGGCGATACTCCTCCACCCGCTCGGGGGGCCAGTAGGGCGCGGTCACGCTTTGGCCCAGCAGCTCCGGCGCGCTGAACCCCACCATGGCGCAGAAGGCCGGGTTGACATAGGTGATGCGGCCTTCCAGATCGCGGGCGCGCAGGCCTGTGACCAGCGAGTCCTCCATGGCCTTGCGAAACGCCAGCGCGTCGGCCAGGTCGCGCTCGGCGCGCAGGCGCCTGCGGTTGTCGCGCACCAGCACCACCATCACGGTGACCAGCGCAATCGACATGGCGGTGACCAGCGCGGTCAGCACGTTGGGGAACAGGCTGGGCGCGCTGTGCCAGGTGTCCATGCGCAGCACCAGGGTGCTGCCAGGTAGATCGAGCAGGTGCGTGGCCGTGAACATGCGCGAGCCGCGGCGCGCGGCGCCCAGCACGGCCAGCCGGGTGCCGTCGGCCTCGGTGAACGAGGCCTCCTGGCTGCGGGTGAGGTTGTGCGCCACCAGGTTGATCAGCACGTCCTGCAGCGAATACGTGACCACCAGGAAACCCGTGCTGCGCCCGCCCGAGGTGAGCGGCAGGCACAGCTCCATCATCTCCGAGCCCAGCCCGTCGCCGTGGGGCTGAAAGTAGCTGCTTGAATAGGCTGGGCTGCTCAGGCGGCGTGCGTTGGCACAGGCAATGGCGGCGTCGGACTGGTTACCCTCGCGCAGCCGGGCGTCCCAGGCCACGGGGCGGTAGGGCGACTGGGCATGGGTGCGTACCCGCAGGTCGGCATCGCGCCACTCGATGCGCACGAGTTCCCGCCGGTTGCGCAGCAGCTCGGCTGCATCGACCTCCCAGGCCAGCTGGCCCGGGTCGCCCGCGTGCAGGGCCTGCAGGCTTTGCAGGTTGCGCGTAAGCGCCACGCGGATGTCGGACACCGCGTCGGCCGTGTCACGCTCCAGGCGCGACTGCACCTGACTGGCCTCGTAGCGCCCCGCAAGCCACACCATGGTGGCGAGCATGGAGATCACCAGGGCTACCAGCAGGGTCCACAGCGACCAGCGCCGCCATGCGCCGCGCCAGCGTCTGAAGAGTGTGCGCTGCTGCGGGATCTTCACAGGACGCGGTGCGACAAGGCGGGCAACTGCAGGCGAATGTCGCGCAGGCGCTGCGGGTCCACCACACCCGACACCACGCCCGCCAGTTGGTCCTGCTGGGCGAGCACGGTGCCCCAGGGGTCCACCAGCATGCTGTGGCCCCAGGTGTGCCGCCCATTTTCGTGCACACCGCCCTGTGCCGGCGCCAGCACATACGCCAGGTTTTCCACGGCGCGGGCGCGCAGCAGCAGCTCCCAGTGCGCCTGGCCGGTGGTGTGGGTGAACGCGCTGGGCACGAGCAGCAGGTCTGCACCCGCGCTGGCGTGGGCGCGGTACAGCTCGGGAAAGCGCAGGTCATAGCACACCGAGAGGCCCACGCGCCAGCAGTGGCCGTCGCGCGATGGCAGCTCGAACTGCACGGGGGTGTTACCCGCTTCGATGACCCGGCCTTCGTGGAACTGCTCGCGCCCGTTGTCAAAGTAGAAAAGATGAATCTTGTCGTAGCGTGCCACGCAGTCGCCAGCGGGGTTGAACACCAGGGTGGTGTTGCGCACCCGGTCGGGTGTGGTGGCCACCAGCGGCAAGGTGCCCCCCACAATCCACATCTGCAGCTCGCGTGCCGCGCTGGCCAGAAAGTGCTGGATACGGCCCTCGCCCGGTGCTTCGCGCAGGGCGAGCTTGTCGGTGTCCTTGTGGCCCATCACGCAGAAGTATTCGGGCAGCACCGCCAGCTCGGCACCTGCGCTGGCGGCCTGCTCCAGCAGGGAGCGCGCAGCGCGCAGGTTGTCGTCGGGCCGGGTGCAGGACACCATCTGGATCGCAGCAACTTTCATCATGACGGTTCTCCGGTGCGGGGTGCGCTGGGGCGTGTGGGCGTGCCGGTTGCAGGGCCTGCCTCGCGGTTGCGGCGGGCCACGCGCACCACGCGGGGGTCCGTCCAGGTGCCATCGATGCGGAACTCCTGCGTGGCCGCCTCGATCAGCGGGCCGCGCAGAAATACCTGGGCCAGGAAGCTGCCCAGCCCAATGACCGGGTTGATGGCTGTGGCCACCAGGGACGCGGTCATGGCGTTGATCTCGGGCACCACCACCACGCGCAGGTCCTGGGTTTCCTGGTCGATGTTGGCGCTGCCCTCCATCAGCACGGCGGCGTTGACGCCCTTCATCTGCAGATTGTTCGTGGTGGCCACGCCCTGCTCGATGCGCACATCGCCCCGGACAAAGTCGAACGCAAAACCCTCGCTGAACACATCGCGGAAGTCGAGCGTCAGGCGGCGTGGCAGCGATTGCAGGCTCAGCACGCCCAGCAGCTTGGCCAGGCCTGGGTCAGCCTTGAGAAACTGGCCGGACTCCACGTTCAGGTTGATCTGCCCGGTCATGCTGCGGTAGTCAGGGCTGAACGGCGCGCCGATCCAGGCCACCTGCCCTTCCATGCGGCCCTTGCCACGCCGGACCACATTGGCCATGCCCATGCGGCCCAGCAGGTCGCCCGAGTCGCGGATGTCCAACTTGAAGTTGAGCACCGTGCGCCGCTCCGGTGTGCGGGGCCCCACCCCTGCGGTGTTCAGCACCGCCCAGTTGCCGTTGGCTGTGAAGTTCGCCTCGGGCGCGAGGATATTGAATTTGGAGAGGCGCCATTCGCGCTGCGTGCCATCTCCGCCCCGGTTCTGCGCTTCTATTTCCACACGCCCGAGGCGTTTGCCGCGCAGTTCAAAGTCATCCACCACAATGTCCAGCGCGGGCAGTGCGCCGGGCTGCTCGTCCAGCAGGGCCTCGACCTGGGTGACGTCGCTCTGGGGCATGTTCACGCGCGAGAGCCGCGCAAACAGGCGCCCGTTGGGGTGTTCGGCGCCGCCTGGCTGGCGGTATTCCAGATAGCCGTTGAGTTCCGTGGCGTCGAGGTTGGCACGCCAGGTGGTGCCGTCCCGCAGCGCGCCGGCCACGATGTTGTGCAGGGTGCGACCCTGCAACGTGAGTTCGCGGGCGCGCAAGGCCAGTGTGGTGGGCAGGTAGTCCTGCGCCGTGCTGGGCGTCCCCGTTGAGCCTGGCGATCCGGGTGCGGTTGCGGGGCGTGCAGCGGGTTCGCTGCCGGTTGCCTGGGTCAGCACGTCTTCCCAGGCATCCACATCGAGCTTGCCCTGGCTGATGTTGGCCGCCACACCCTGCGCGGGCACCGGGGCGGATTCCCCGCCCGACAGGCCGATGCCGATGGCACCGCGCAGCACCCGGGCCTGGGGCCCGCCCAGATCCCGAATGTAAGTGGCCGAGCCCAGTGCGCCCAGGTCCAGCGTGATCTGATCGCGCAAAGGCGGGGCGTCGGTGCCATTTCCAGCCTGCGTAAGGCCCACCAGCGATTCGCGGGCCACCTGGGTTTCAAACCGCATTGGCAGGCTGCTTTCGGCCGTCTTGCCCAGCGGGGCGGGCAGCGCCAGCGCCAGCCCCTGCAGGCTGGTGGTGACCTGCACCTCCGGCACGCCACGGCGAAACGCGAGCGCCATGGAATACGCGGTGCTGCCCGTGGCGCGGCGCGCCAGCTGCGAGAGCATGCCCAGCTGTGATGCCTGCTGCAGCCCTTCGGCCGTGGCGGTGCCCTGTGCGCGAAGCTGCACGGCCGATTCGGTGGCCGGGGCATTGGAGGGCAGAGCGCGCATGCCGCCCTCCAGCCGGACAGCGCCGCCCAGTGCCTGGGCCTGCACGGTATTGAGCGAAAAACCGCCTTCGGTGAACTGCACCACGCCCCGCACCCGGCTCAGCGTCGGGGTGTCGGGGGTAATGCGCAGTTCGTTGCCCGCCAGCGTGACGCTGCCCTGGACCTTGGATTTTTCGATGTCGCTGATCGGCAAGGTCAGGCGCAACTTGAAATCTGCGTTGCCGGTGCCGCTGGCTTGCTCCAGTGCATTGCCGGTCATCCGGCCCAAAGGCGACGTGTTCATGAGCGTGAGCAGCTCGGTCAGCGGCCCCCGGGCATCGGCACTGACACCCACCACGGTATGGGAGAGGTCTGGAATCTTGGCGTCCACCTTCGACAGGCGCAGGCCCGGGCGTCCCGCAAAACTGCCACTGGCGCCGCGCACCTGCATGGAGGAGCGTTCAAAGATCAGCTCCCCCGCCAGCTCCGTCAATGCAGGCCACGGCAACGTATTGGCCGGTTGCAGCTGCGTGGGGACGTAGGCGTAGGTGACATCCTTCACGCGGGCTGCGATGCGAAATTCGCCTTGTTTGGGGTCGTCGAAAGGCAGGTGGTGCAGATCCCCCTTGACGCGGAACTGCACGTTGCTCGCGCTGCCCGCCACCACGGCGTCGCGCACATAGTGGCGCGACTCCTGGGGGATGGACAGCGGCAGGTAGCGGTGCACACGGGTCCCGTCCGCCCGGTTCAGGGTGCCTGTGAGGTCCAGCACCCCCGGAAAGCGAGAGCGGTGTGCCACCTTGCCCGCATCGCTGGTATGCCAGGTGGCCCGGGCCTCGCCCTGGGCGTCGGCATTGGCAAACTGCACGTCGGTGGCCTGCACGGCGATGCGGTCGCCATCGAGTTGCCAGCGCACATCGGCGCTGAGCCGGTCCAGCGGCAGCACCGGGTCTTCGAACACGCCGGGCAGCACCAGCGCGCCGGAGGCAATGGTCAGCGCTGCCTTGCCGCCCGCCTGGGTCATGTCGATGTCCACCGTGGCACCCCGCAGGCCCAGTTGGGTGGAAGCGCTGGCGGGAGTGTCGCCTGCCAGCGCCAATCCGCGAATGCGCCCGCGTACCTGATACTGCTGCAGGTTTTCGAGAGGGCCTTTCCAGGTGGCCTGGATTTCGTCCACGAGCCCGTGGGGTGAATAGGTGCGCACGGCCTCATGTGCCGTGGCGCCCAGGGGCAGGCGGCTGGCGACCTGCGCCAGGGCAGCCAGGTCCAGGCGGTCGGCGCGGAACTCGCCTTGCGCGGGGGCCTTGCCGGCCGCTGCCGTGTGCACAAGCCGGACGTTGCCTCCGGGCCAGGTGAGACCATCGTCCGTCTTGAATTGCAGCGCCTGGGTCGAGAATTCGAACCCCCCGTTCAGTCGGCGCCCACCCAGCCGCCCCTGAATGGACGGCAGCACCAGCGCCTGTAAGCCTGCACCCAGTGTGGCATTGACATCGGCCAGCGCCAGGTCGGCTGTGCCGCCCACAATCTGCCCGCGCTGCACATCGGCCCAGGCTCGCAGCGCGCCCCGGCCCTGTGCGATGTCCACGCCCACATCGGCATGGTGGCGCAGCCGCGAGACGTCCACCCGGGAAAAGTCGGCGAAGACCTGCCCATTCCAGTGTTTCCAGTTGCCGTCGCGCGCGCGCAGCAAGGGGGCGCGGAACAGCCCCGTCACCGTGAAGCGGTCTCCCCAGGCTTCGGGCGGCGTGGCATCCAGCCGCATGTGATGGTGCCAGTTGCCGTTGCGCAAGAGCAGGTCCACCTTCTCCAGCGCAAGCTCCGGGGCGCCGCGCTGCTCATCGGTCCAGCGCACCGTGCCACCTCGGATGAACACCTCGCCCTGTGAAAACAGCCAGTCGGCGGCGGCGTTGTCCTCGCCCTGCTGCTGGGAGAAATCCAGACCCGCCACCTGGATGCGGCCGTCGGCAGTGCGGCGCACATCCAGCTCGGGCTCTTCGATGTACAGCTGCTCGAACCCGCCCTTGAGCAGGGAGCGCGGCGACAGCGCCACCACCACCCGTGGAAGGCGCAGGGCAGAGCGGCCGGCAGCGTCCAGCAGGGTGACATCCGAGAGTTCAATGGAAGGGATCAGGCCTTCGGTGTGCGCCGCGATGGCACCGATCTGGACAGGAACCCCCAGCGCCCGTGCGGCATGCGCCTCCAGCTGTGGGCGGAAATCACCGATTCGCGGCACAATCCAGCCATGAAGGGCCCCCCACGCGATGGTCAGCAGCAGCCAGAAGGCCAGCAGCAAGCCCAGCGACCACCGCGCGAGACCTGCCACAATTTTCAGCAGGCGGGTGGGGTGCGTGGTGGGATCGATCATGGTGGGATTGAATGTGGCAGGAATTATGACCCGCAGGCTTAGCGCGGGTTCACTACAAACCAGTGTTCTTATGTACGCAGCGTTGCGCTGCGGCTGCCATGTCGATCCCGTATCCTGAATTCCCCTGCAATCCCTCCGCGACCTTTGTTCACGGGGCCGCGCACTCGCGTTTCTATCAGCGCCTGCATCGCCGCTACGAGGCTGACCTGCTGCTCCTGCCGCCCGGTGTTCCCCGGTGGCCCAGCATGGAGCAGGCCTACGACGCGCTGCGCGCACGCGGTTGTGACACGGGCACCGCGCTCCGGGTGCTGCGCCAGCTGGTCATGGAGCGGCTGATCCAGATGGACTGCGAGACGCAGGCTCCGCTGGCGGACATTACCAGCGCGGTCACCGAGCTGGCCGAGCTGGCGCTGGACAGGGCCAGCCAACACGCCCGCCAGGAGCTGGACGAGCGCCACGGCGCGCCGCGCGGGCCGGACGGCCAGCCGGTGCAGCTGTGGATCATCGGCATGGGCAAGCTCGGTGCCCGCGAACTGAACGTCTCCAGCGACATCGACCTGATCTACGTGTACGAGCACGATGGCGAAACGGCGGGCACGGCTGATGGCCGGGGGCGCATCTCGAACCACGAATACTTTGCACGTGCGGTCAAGGCCATCTACAGCCTGGTGGGCGACACCACCGAACACGGATTTGTGTTCCGCGTGGACCTGGCGCTGCGGCCCAATGGCAACTCTGGCCCGCCTTCGGTCTCGTTGTCGGCGCTGGAGGAATACCTGCAGCTGCATGGGCGCGAGTGGGAGCGTTTTGCCTGGCTCAAGAGCCGGGTGGTGGCACCGCGTGATTGCATTGCCAGTCCTGAGGTTCAGGCGCTGCGCGGTGTGGTGCTGCCCTTTGTGTTCCGCCGCTACCTGGACTACAGCGTGTTCGATGCGCTGCGGGTGCTGCACCGCCAGATCCGGGACCATGCCGCCAAGCGCAGCGCGGGCCACCCGGAGCGCGCCAACGACGTCAAGCTCTCGCGCGGCGGCATTCGTGAGATCGAGTTCACGGTTCAGCTGCTGCAGGTGGTGCGGGGCGGCCAGTTCCCCGAGTTGCGCCGCCGCCCCACGCTTGATGCGCTCACACGCCTGTCCCAGGCGGGTCTGATGCCGCAGGAAACGGCTGATGCGCTCGCGCGGGCCTACGTCTTCTTGCGCCGTGTGGAGCACCGCATCCAGTACCTGGATGACCAGCAGACCCATGTGCTGCCCACGCGCGATGACGATCTTGCGTGGATCGCGCACACCCTGGGGTATCCCGATTGCTGCGCCTTCCTGCACGAGCTGGACGCACACCGTGAACTGGTGGCCCAGGAATTCGACACCCTGCTGGGCGGGGCGGGCAAGAAGCAGTGCAATGGCGGAGGCTGTGGCGGCCCCCGCGCTGCGGCAGCAGCCCCCCCCGAATTCGACACGCTGCTGGAGCAGTTGCCGCCCGGATTTCGCGAGCGCGTTGCCGAATGGCGCAACCACCCGCGCGTGGCGGGGCTGCGCGACGAAGCCCGTGCCCGCCTGTTCCGGCTGGTGCAACGCACCGCACAGTGGCTCAAGGAAGGCCGCGTCACCGAAGAGGCCGCCCTGCGCCTTGCCAACTGGCTGGAGCCGCTGCTGCGCCGCGAGAGCTATCTGGCGCTGCTGCTGGAGCGCCCCTCTGTGCACGAGCAATTGCTGCACCTCCTGGGTGCGGCCAAATGGCCCGCCCGCTACCTGCTGCAGCACCCCGGCGTCATCGATGAACTGGTGGGGGATTCGCTGCTCGCCGAACGTTTTGTGGTGGCCGACTTCGAGCGCGAACTGGCAGTGCGGCTCGCGTCGCTGCAGTCCACGGGCGAGGACGATGACGAAACCTTGCTCAACCTGCTGCGCCGTGCCCAGCACGCGGAAACCTTCCGCACCCTCGCGCGCGACGTGGAGCGGCGCATCACCGTCGAGCAGGTGGCGGATGACCTGTCCGCCCTGGCCGACAGCGTGCTGCGCATCACGGCCCAGTGGTGCTGGAGCCGGCTCAAGACGCGCCACCGCGAGAGCCCGCAATTCGCCATCATTGGCTACGGCAAGCTGGGCGGCAAGGAACTGGGCTACGGCAGCGATCTGGACATCGTCTTTGTGTTCGATGACGACGACGAACGCGCCCCCGAGGTCTATGCGGCCTTTGTGCGCAAGCTCATCAACTGGCTCACAGTGAAGACGGGTGAAGGCGATCTGTATGAGATCGACACTGCGTTGCGGCCCAATGGCAGCTCAGGTCTGCTGGTCACGAGCTTCGAGGCCTACGCCAACTACCAGCAGCGCCGGGGCAGCAACACCGCGTGGACCTGGGAGCACCAGGCCATGACACGCGCGCGGTTTGTGATGGGCAGCGAGGCCTTGCAGGCGCGCTTCGATGCCGTGCGCGAGGCTGTCATCACCTCCGAACGCGACGCTGCCGCCCTGCGTGAGGAGATCGTGGCCATGCGCGAGCGTGTGCGCGCAGCGCACCCCACGCGCGACGGGCAGTTCGATGTGAAACACAGTCCGGGCGGCATGGTGGATGCGGAGTTTGCCGTTCAATACCTGGTGCTCTCGCAGTCTGCAAACCACCCGGAGCTGGTGGGCAATGTGGGCAACATCGCGCTGCTGCAGCGCGCCGAGCAGGTGCGGCTGTTGCCCCCTGGCGTGGGTGTGGCGGCTGCGGATGCGTACCGCGAACTGCGGCGCGTGCAACACGTGGCGCGCCTGGACGAGGCGCCCACCCAGGTTGCCCCCCCCGCACTGCAGGCCGAGCGCGATGCGGTGCTGGCCCTGTGGAGGTCCGTGTTCGGTTGAGTCGCACCAAGGTGTGACGTTTTGTTGCATTTTTGCGGGCTGAATTTTCCGCGTGGCATCGCTAATTCAAACGGTTGTTTGAATTCTGGTGTGTAATCCGGTGCCATGAGTTTCGGCGCCCATTTCATTCCCGCAGCCCAGCGCACCGCCCGCAGTGATGGAGAAGACACGCGCGTGCGCCTGCTGCGCGCCGCGCTGCAGCTGTTTTCCGAGCGGGGCTTTGCACAGACCTCGGTGCGTGCCATTGCCGAAGCCGCCGGCACCAACGTGGCAGCGATCGCCTACCATTTTGGCGACAAGGCGCGCCTCTACACAGCCACGTTCTACGAGCCCTTCGGCAGCGGCAGCGACCTCATCCCGGTGTTTGCCGACCCTGCGCTGACCTTGCAGCAGGCGCTGGCCGCCTACTTCGGTGGCTTTCTGGAGCCGCTCAAGCACGATGACCTTGTTACCCAGTCGCTGCGCTTGCATGTGCGCGAGCTGCTGGACCCCACCCATGTGTGGCCCGAGCTCATCGAGCGCGAGTGCCGTGCCCCCCACCTCGCCCTGGTTGAGGTGCTGTGCCGCCACATGGGCGTGGCCGCAGCGGACGACGACATGCATCGCCTCGCCTTCTCGCTGGCCGGGCTGGTTATGCAGATGTGGACCCAGCGCGACCCGCTGCAGGCTATTGCACCGCAGCTGGCGGGGTCTGGGGCTGTGGACGAATGGGTGGACCGGCTGACCGGTTACGCCCTGAGCATGGTGCAGGGCGAGATCGCCAGGCGGCAGGCCGCACAACAGCCCGCGCGCCGCAGTACTTCACGGAATTCGCACAAGGAATCCAACGCATGACTTTGAGCAAGACCCGATTCTTCTGGGCCACCTGCCTGCCCCTCGCCCTGGGCGCCTGTGCCATCACAGCGCCCCCCGCCCAAGTGCCCACCACTCCGCCTGTGGCGTGGCAGGCGCCCTTGCCGCACCATGGCTCGCTGGGGGATCTGACCCGATGGTGGACGCAGCTGGGCGACCCGCTGCTTGTGGAGTTGATCGACGCGGCCCAGGCCGTCAGCCCCGGTGTGGCGCAGGCCCAATCCCGCATTGCGCAGGCCCGGGCCACGCAGGTGGCCAGCCGCGCCGCGCTGCTGCCGTCGCTCGATGCGCAGGCCAGCGCCAGCCGGGGTTTCAACGAACAGCTTGCAGGCATCGCGACCACGGCGCAGGCCGGGCTGCAGGCGAGCTGGGAGATTGACCTTTTTGGTGCGAACCGCGCGACCAAGACCGCTGCCGACGAGCGGCTGGCGGGCGCACAGGCGCTGTGGCACGAGGCGCGCGTGAGCGTGGCCGCCGAGGTGGCGCAGCAGACGAGCAGCCTGCGCACCTGCCTGGAGCAGCTGCGCGTGGCCGAGCGCGATGCGCAGTCGCGTGGCGAAACCTCGCGCCTGTCAGGTCTTAGCGAACGCGCCGGCTTCACGGCGCCCGCCACGGCTGCCCTGGCCCGTGCCAGTGCCGCCGAAGCGCAGGCGCGTGCATCGCAGCAGCGCATGCAGTGCGATGTGGAGGTCAAGACCCTGGTGGCACTGACCGGGTGGGAGGAGCCGGCGCTGCGGTCGCGCCTGTCCACGCCTGCCGCCACAGCCCCCGACACCGTGTTCGCCATCGCCACGCTGCCCGCCCAGGTGCTGGCCCAGCGCCCTGATGTGTACAACGCCGAGCGCGAAGTCGCCGCTGCCAGTGCCGAAGTGGGCAGCGCCCAGGCCCAGCGTTACCCGCGACTGTCTCTCAGCGGCTCGGTGGGCACGGCGTGGGTGCGCAGCGGTGGCGTGACCACCGACCTGAACACCTGGACCATCGGCCCGCTGGCGCTCAGCGTGCCGCTGTTCGATGGTGGCCGGCGCGGCGCGCAGGTGGACGCGGCGCAGGCGCGCTATGACGAAGCCGCCGCACTCTACCGCGCCAAGGTGCGCCAGGCCGTGAGCGAGGTCGAACAGGCGCTGGTGCGGCTGCAGAGCACGGCCGAGCGCAGCACCAGCGCGCGAACGGCGGCTGCGGGCTATCGCACATCTTTCGATGCCACCGAAGCGCGCTGGCGCGGCGGCCTGGCGAGTCTGGTGGAGCTGGAAGACGCACGGCGCACATCCCTGGCGGCCGAGAACGCGCTGATCGCGCTGCAGCATGAACGCCAGGCCGCCTGGGTTGCGCTGTACCGCGCCGCTGGCGGTGGATGGGACGGGCAGACCACCACCACGGCAGCCTCCCCTTCTGCTGCGGCTACCGCCGCACGCTGAATGAAAAAACCGGGGGGGTGGGCTGATCGCTCACCCCTTCTCCTGACACCGACTGGATGAACGGATACACACAATGCAAACGCAAGGTTTCAAGATTTCTCCCACGGCCTTCGCCGTCATCGCTGCCTGCGCGCTGGCCACCGGTGGCGCCCTGGTGTTCTCCAGCGCATCGCGCGCCGCCGATGAGCCCAAGGCCCGCCAGCCCCGCCCCGCGCTCACCGTGAGCACGGCCCAACCCCAGCGCACCTCGGTGCCGCTGCGCCTGGCGGCCAATGGCAACATCGCCGCCTGGCAGGAGGCCAGCATTGGCGCCGAAAGTAACGGCCTGCGCCTGACCGACGTGCGTGTGAACGTGGGCGACGTGGTCAAGGCCGGCCAGGTGCTGGCAACTTTCTCTGCCGAAACCGTACAGGCCGATGTGGCCCAGGTCCGCGCCAGCCTGCTCGAAGCCCAGGCCAATGCGGCCGAAGCCGCTGCCAATGCCGACCGGGCCCGCTCGCTGCAGGCCACGGGCGCCTTGAGCCAGCAGCAGATCCAGCAGTACACCACGGCCGAGAAGACCGCGCAGGCTCGCGTGGAGGCGGCCAAGGCCACGCTGAACGCACAGCAGTTGCGTCTCAAGTACACCCAGGTGGTGGCGCCCGACAGCGGCGTGATCTCGGCCCGCACGGCCACCGTGGGCGCGGTGGTGGGCGCGGGCACCGAGCTGTTCCGCATGGTGCGCAAGGGGCGCCTCGAATGGCGCGCCGAAGTCACGTCCACCGAGCTGCGCCGCATTGCGCCCGGTGCCAAGGTCAGCGTGATGGCGGCCAGCGGCGCGACGGCGGAGGGTACGGTGCGCATGATTGCGCCGACGGTGGACCCGCAGACGCGCAATGCGCTGGTGTACGTTGATCTACCCCTGAACACAGACTTCCGTGCGGGCATGTTCGCGCGCGGCGAGTTTGCGCTGGGCGCCAGCGATGCACTCACCGTGCCACAAGAGGCGCTGGTGGTGCGCGACGGCTTCTCGTACGTGTTTGTGGTGGGTGCCGAGCAGCGTGTGCAAATGCGCAAGGTGCAGACGGGCCGCCGCGTGGCTGACCGGGTCGAGGTGCTCTCGGGTCTGGACGCGAATGCCTCGGTAGCGGTGCGTGGCGCTGGCTTCCTGAACGACGGTGACCTGGTGCGGGTGGTGAGCACGCCGCCCGCCAGCAGCACCTCGCAAGCTCCGGATTTCAAGCAAAAAATGGCTCTAGCGCTTACCAATAAAGCGCAAACAGCTATCAATTGAGGAGCATTCGACATGAATGTATCCACCTGGTCGATCAAGAACCCCATACCGGCGCTGATGCTGTTTGTGCTGCTGACCTTCGGCGGCCTGCTGTCGTTCAACGCCATGAAGGTGCAGAACTTTCCGGACATTGACCTGCCCACGATCTCCGTGACCGTGGCGCTGCCCGGCGCCTCGCCCGCGCAGCTCGAAAACGATGTGGCGCGCAAGATTGAAAACAGCATCGCCACGCTGCAAGACCTGAAACACATCTACACCAAGGTGCAGGACGGCGGCGCCACCATCACGGCCGAGTTCCGCCTGGAAAAGCCTACGCAGGAAGCGCTGGACGACGTGCGCTCTGCCGTGGCCCGCGTGCGCGGTGACCTGCCTGGCGACGTGCGCGACCCCATCGTGACCAAGATGGACCTGGCCGCGCAGCCGGTGCTGGCGTTCACCATCGCCTCCACCCGCATGGACGACGAGGCGCTGTCCTGGTTTGTGGACGATGCCGTGGCCAAGAAGCTGCTCACGGTGCGGGGTGTGGGCGCGGTCAACCGCGTGGGCGGTGTGCAGCGTGAGGTGCATGTGTTGCTGGACCCGGTCAAGCTGCAGGCGTTGAACGCCACGGCGGCCGATGTCTCGCGCCAGCTGCGGCTGGTGCAGACCGAAAGTGCCGGTGGCCGCACCGACCTGGGCGGCAGCGAACAGCCTGTACGCACCCTGGCCACGGTGCAGTCGGCGCAGGAGCTCGCAGGGCTCACGCTGGCACTGTCCGACGGCCGCCATGTGCGGCTCGATCAGGTGGCCACGGTGATAGACACGATTGCCGAGCCGCGCGCAATGGCCCTGCTCAACGGCAAGCCGGTGGTGGGCTTCGAGGTTGCGCGCAGCAAGGGCGCGAGCGAGGTGGAAGTCGGCTCTGCGGTGCAGGCGGCCCTCAAGGAAATTCGCGCACAGCACCCCGATCTGGAGATCACCGAAGCTTTCAACTTTGTGCAGCCTGTGCAGGAGGAATACGACGGCTCCATGCACCTGCTGTACGAAGGCGCGTTGCTGGCCGTGCTGGTGGTGTGGCTCTTTTTGCGCGACTGGCGCGCCACGTTCGTGTCGGCTGTGGCGCTGCCGCTGTCGGTGATTCCCGCGTTCATCGGCATGCACTGGCTGGGCTTCTCGATCAACGTGATCACGCTGCTGGCGCTGTCGCTGGTGGTGGGCATTTTGGTGGATGACGCCATCGTGGAAGTGGAGAACATCGTGCGCCACCTGCGCATGGGCAAGACGCCCTACCAGGCGGCCATGGAGGCGGCCGACGAAATTGGCCTGGCCGTGGTGGCCACCACGTTCACACTGATTGCGGTGTTTTTGCCAACCGCGTTCATGAGCGGCATTGCGGGCAAGTTCTTCAAGCAGTTCGGCTGGACGGCGTCGCTGGCGGTCTTTGCCAGCCTGGTGGTGGCGCGGGTGCTGACACCCATGATGGCGGCCTACATCCTCAAACCCATCGTGGATACGCACAAGGACCCGCGCTGGATGACGGTGTACCTGCGCTGGGCGGCCTGGTGCATCAAACACCGCTGGATGACCTTCATTGCCACGGCAGCGTTTTTCATCGGTTCGCTGGCGCTGATCCCGCTGCTGCCCACGGGCTTCATCCCGGCCGATGACAACTCGCAGACCCAGGTCTACCTGGAGCTGCCACCTGGCGCCACGCTGGCCCAGACCCGCGCCGTGGCCGAGGATGCGCGCCAGCGCATCGCCAAGGTGGACCATGTGCAAAGCGTGTACACCACCATCGGTGGGGGCTCGGCCGGTGGCGATCCGTTCATGGGCAGCGCCAATGCCGAAACGCGCAAGGCCACGCTCACCATCTTGCTGGCCGAGCGCGGCGACCGGCCGCGCAAGCAGGGCATCGAGAACCAGATCCGTGCAGCGCTGGAGACGCTGCCGGGCGTGCGCAGCAAGGTGGGCCTGGGGGGCTCTGGCGAGAAGTACGTGCTGGTGCTCTCGGGCGACGACCCGCAGGCGCTGACCTCGGCCGCGCTGGCGGTCGAGAAGGACCTGCGCACCATCCCGGGCCTGGGCAGCATCTCGTCCACGGCCAGCCTGGTGCGCTCCGAGATCGCGGTGCGCCCGGACTTTGCGCGCGCCGCCGACCTGGGAGTGACCAGCAGCGCGATTGCCGAAACGCTGCGCATTGCGACCGTGGGCGACTACGACGTGTCGCTGCCCAAGCTCAACCTGGCCTCGCGCCAGGTGCCGATCGTGGTCAAGCTGCAGGACGACGCGCGCAAAGACCTGTCGCTGCTGGAGCGCCTGTCGGTGCCGGGCAGCAAAGGCCCAGTGATGCTGGGCCAGGTGGCCACGCTCGAGTTCAGCGGCGGACCGGCCGTGGTGGACCGGTATGACCGCGCGCGCAATGTCAACTTTGAGATCGAGCTGTCAGGCCAGCCGCTGGGCGACGTGACGAAGGCGGTCGAAGCGCTGCCCTCCATCCAGAACCTGCCGCCGGGCGTGCGCCAGATCACCATTGGCGATGCCGAAATGATGGGCGAGCTGTTCGCCAGCTTCGGCCTGGCCATGCTGACCGGGGTGTTGTGCATCTACATCGTGCTGGTGCTGCTGTTCAAGGACTTCCTCCACCCGGTCACCATCCTGGCGGCGCTGCCGCTGTCGCTAGGCGGGGCGTTCGTGGGCCTGCTGATCGCGCAAAAGAGCTTCTCGATGCCCTCGCTCATCGGGCTGATCATGCTTATGGGCATTGCCACCAAGAACTCCATCCTGCTGGTGGAATACGCCATCCTGGCGCGGCGCGAGCATGGCATGACGCGCTTTGAGGCACTGATCGACGCTTGCCACAAGCGCGCACGGCCCATCATCATGACCACGCTGGCCATGGGTGCGGGGATGATGCCAATCGCGCTGGGCATTGGTGCGGCGGATGCCAGCTTCCGCTCGCCCATGGCGGTGGCGGTGATTGGCGGGCTGATCACGTCCACGCTGCTGAGCCTGCTGGTCATCCCCGCCGTGTTCACGGGGGTGGATGATCTGGGGCAGTGGTTTGGTCGCATGCTGCGGCGCTTGCGGGGTGCCCACCCGGTGCCCGCCCCAGAGGCGCCCGCTACACCCCCAGCGGGATGATGGAGACCGGTGGTTGCTTGAAAAAGCAGGCAATCCCCGGGGTTGCCCCGGCTTAGCTGGGCGTGTGGCCGTTAGATAATGTAACGACCACCATGAACCTCGTCAGCCTGAACATCGAATCCATCCAGCTGGGCCACCCTTTGCCGTTTGTGCTGCGGGGTGCTGATGGCGTGTTGCTGGCGCAAAAAGGCTATGTCATCCGCACCCGGGAAGAGCTGGCCAAGATGGTGGGCCGGGGGCGGCAGCTGTGTGTGGATACCGATGAGTCCGGTGACAGCCACCGGGCCTACCTCGCGCAATTGCAGCGCATGCTGATCGCCGACACCAACCTGGGCGAAATTGCCGCGATGAAGATGACGGCGGCCGACGACGCAGGAGGGCGGGGCCGCACTGGCAAGACGCTGCCTGACTGGCCCGAACTGCAGTTGCGTGCCACGCAGTTGCTGCGTGCACCTTCGCCCGCTGATTTTGGCGGGCGCTTCCAGACGCTGCACGACGAGCTGGCCCGCCACTGCGAGCAGACGCCCGACGCGACGCTGCTGGGCCTGATTTACCTGTCTGCGCAGGAAACGCGCATGTACAGCGCCACGCATTCGATGCTGGTGTGCTGTGTGTGTATGGTGGTGGCGCGCGAGATGCTGCGCTGGCCCGCCTCCCGCGTGCAGCAGCTGGGCCACGCGGCGCTCTCCATGAACATAGCCATGTCCGAGCTGCAGGACCAGCTGGCCCAGCAGACCCATCCGCTCACCGCCCAGCAGATTGCGGCGGTCGAGAGCCACGCGGAGCGCTCCGAGGCGCTGCTGCGCACGCTCGGCGTGGCCGACCCGGTGTGGCTGGAGGCGGTGCGCTGCCACCACCACCGCACCCCCGGCCCGCTGGCCAAGAAGACGGAACCCCAGCAAATGGCCCGCCTGCTGCAGCGTGCCGACATTTTTGGCGCCCGCATGGCACCTCGCGCGGCCCGGTTGCCCATGCCCGTCACGGCGGCCATGCAGGCCAGCTACTACGACGAAGAGCACCAGGTGGACGAGGCTGGTGCTGCGCTCGTCAAGACCCTGGGTGTATACCCGCCCGGGGCCTTCGTGCGGCTGGCCAGCCAGGAGGTGGGCGTGGTCGTTCGCCGGGGCACCACGGCCACCACGCCCAAGGTGGCGGTGGTGACCAACCGTGACGGCATGCCCACGGGCGAGCCCATTCCGCGTGACACCGGCATGCCCCCCTGGAAGGTCACGGGCGTGGTGGCTTTCAAGGACGTGAGAGTCAAGCTCTCGCTGGACCGCCTGCTCAACCTGGTCTGACCCCGCGCCGGGCTGCGGGCGCATCCCCCCCACCTGCAGCGGGTGGGCTGGCACAGGCCCACGCCACCCAACGGCGCCCAGCGCCACTGGCGGGCAGCTTGTGCCCGGAACTCCCCCTCTCTTGCAACCACGACGGCAAACCTTCAGCCGTGCGACGCATGTCGCCCCGTTCCCGTGCGCGCCCGCAATACCCCTTTCTTTTGCAGGACTTTGAATCCGAGCGGTTCGCATTCCCGTAAACCAATCAGTCCAAATAAAAACTCATGTGGACAAAAAATGATGGAATGGTTAAATTGCCCATACCCCCTGCGATCCCAAGTCCTATGAACACCTCTAACAGACGCTTTCTTTCGGCCGCCAGCCTTTTGTTGCTGGTTGCGGTGGCGGTCGGCTATGCCCCCCCGGTCCGCGCGGCGGGTTCCGAAAGCTGCCCGGCCACGCTGCAGCACACGTTTGCGAGGTTGCAGGACGAAAAGCCTCAGTCGCTGTGCCAGTACAGCGGCAAAGTGGTGCTGGTGGTGAACACGGCCAGCTTCTGTGGCTTTACGGGCCAGTACAAGGGGTTGGAGGAGCTGTACGCCCGCTACAAAGACAAGGGCCTGGTGGTGCTGGGCTTCCCGTCCAACGACTTTGCCCAGGAAAAAGGCAGCAACAAGGAGATTGCTGACTTCTGCGAAAACACCTTTGGCGTGAAATTTCCGATGTTTGCCAAGAGCAGCGTGAGGGGCCCCGAGGCTTCGCCGCTGTTCCAGCAACTGGCGCAGCTGTCGGGCACAGCGCCGCGCTGGAACTTCCACAAATACCTGCTGGGTCGCGACGGCAAGCTGGTGGACAGCTACTCCAGCCTGACCGCCCCAGACAACAAAGGCCTGGTGCGGGCCATCGAACAACAGCTGAACCAGCCTGTGCCCCGGTGACCGCCATGACTTCTTTACATTTCTTGAAAAAAAATACAGTGAGCCTCTGGAACTTCGCCAGCGTGACCCCACTCTATCCATTGCGCAAGACGATTGCGCAGCGTACAGTTTTAACGTTGCGAAGCCTTTCGGGCCCCTGGGTTCCGACTGACCTCCTGGAGCGCTTCTCCTCCCTCCCTCTCTTATTCGTTTCGGGACGCTTCGCAACCTTTTTATTCCAGGCGCCGGCCAGAGGGGGCCGGCCATGAAAATCGCCATCATCGGCTCCGGCATCTCCGGGCTGTCGGTTGCGCACCAGTTGCGCGGCCAGGCGAACATCACACTCTTCGAGGCGGGCGACTACTTCGGCGGCCACACCCACACGGTGGATGTAACGCTGCCGGATGCCTCGGGCGCCCCCGTCACCCACGGCGTAGACACCGGCTTTCTGGTGTTCAACGAGCGCACCTACCCCCATCTCATCCGCCTGCTGGCCGAGCTGGGCGTGGAGACGGCCAAATCCGACATGTCGTTTTCGGTGCAGGTGCCCGCAGCCTTTGGCGGTGGCCGCGCGCTGGAGTGGAGCGGCACCAACCTCAGCACCGTGTTTGCCCAGCGCTCCAACCTGGTCAACCCGCGCTTTTTGGGCATGCTGCGCGACCTGCTGCGCTTCAACAAGCTTTGCACGCGCATTGCCGAAAAGCAGGCCGAGGCCGCGCTGATGCAGCCCCTGGGCGACTTCTTGCGCGAGCACCGCTTTGGCGACGCGTTCCGCGACTGGTACTTCTTGCCCATGCTGGGTTGCATCTGGAGCTGTCCCACCGACCAGATGCTGAAATTCCCCGTGGCCACCATGATCCGGTTCTGCCACAACCACGGCCTCATCCAGGTGAGCAATCGCCCGCAGTGGTGGACGGTGTCTGGCGGTGCGCGCCACTATGTGGACAAGATCGTCGCAGGCATTGCCGACAAGCGCCTGAACACCCCCGTGCGCCGCATCGAGCGTGACGCCGCCGGTGTGCGCGTGGTGACTGCAGGCCACACCGAGCACTTTGACAAGGTGGTGCTGGCCACCCATTCGGACCAGTCGCTCGCCCTGCTGGCCCAGCCCACGCCGCACGAGCGCGCGGTGCTGGGTTCCATTCGCTACCAGGCCAACCGCGCCGTGCTGCACACCGATACGTCCGTGCTGCCCGAGCGCCGCGCCGCCTGGGCCGCGTGGAACTACGAACGTGCGCCGCAACGCAGCCGCGAGTCGGCCCGCGTGTGCCTGCACTACCTCATCAACCAGCTGCAGCCCGTGCCCTTTGCGCAGCCCGTGGTGGTGTCGCTGAACCCGGTGCGCGACATAGCGCCCGAACACGTGATCGGCAGCTACGAATACGCCCACCCGGTGTTCGACATGGCCGCCATCCGCGCGCAGCAGCAGGTGGGCAAGCTGCAAGGGCAGCAGCACACCTGGTTCTGCGGCGCCTGGACGGGCTACGGCTTCCACGAAGACGGCCTCAAGTCCGGCCTGGCCGTGGCCGAGCAACTGCTGGCGGCCCTGCCAGCGCCTTTGGCGGAGGCTGCGTGAGCCACGCCGCAGCCCCACCCGCAGCGCCCCTCATCGGCTTCGGCCAGGTGCGCCACACGCGGCTGCGGCCCCGGCGGCATGCGTTTGCCTACCCCACGTTTTTTCTGATGCTGCCCATGCGCAGCCTGCCCGGCCTGGGCAGCGCGCTGGCGGTGAACCGGCGTGGCGCCATCAGCTTCCATGACGTGGACCACGGCGACGGCCGCAGTGCCGCGCAGGGTGGTGCGCTGGCCTGGCTCGATGAGCTGCTGCGCACCGAAGGCGTCACCGACGCCACGGGCGAGGTCTGGCTGCACTGCTATCCGCGCGTGCTGGGCTACACCTTCAAGCCCGTGAGCTTCTGGTACTGCCACCGCGCCGACGGCCACCTGCGCGCCATCGTGGTGGAGGTCAACAACACCTTTGGCGAGCGCCACTGCTACCTGCTCGATGCGCCGCAGTACGGCGTGGAACAGCAGGCGCGCAAGGTGTTCCACGTCTCGCCGTTCTGTGAGGTGAACGGGGGCTACCGCTTTCGCTTCATGCGTACCGAGGCGGGGGCACAGGACGCGGGCCGCACTGTGGTGCGCATCGACCACGACGACGACACCGGCCCGCTCATCCAGACCAGCGTGAGCGGAACCCTGCAGGCCATCACCCCACAGACCCTGCGCCAGGCGCTTTGGGGCTACCCCGCCATGACGTTGGCCATCATTGCCCGCATTCACTGGCACGCGCTGCAGCTGTGGCTCAAGCGCGTGCGTTTCCACCGCAAGCCCGAGGCGCCTGCATCCATCGTGACCCGCTGAATTCCATGACGAACGAGAACGCCGCCATGAACTCCACCACCGCCCCCCGCACCGCCCTGGCCCTGCCCGCTGGCACCCCCGCTGCCGCCCGCACGGCGCTCAAGCTGCTGCAGCGCCTGCAGCATGGCCACCTCACGGTGCAGCTGCCCGACGGCACGCTGCAGCACTTCGGGCACGGTGATGGCCCCTCGGCCGCGATCACGCTCAAGAACTGGAACGTGTGCAGTGCCGCACTCCGGTCGGGCGACATCGGCTTTGCCGAGAGCTACATCGCGGGCGACTGGACCACGCCGCACCTGACCGACCTGCTCAAGCTCTTCATCGCCAACCGCCAGCAGGTGGAAGGCGTGATCTACGGCACCTGGGCCGGGCGTCTGCTATATCGCATAAAGCACCTGCTCAACCGCAACACCCGCGCCAACAGCCAGAAGAACATCCATGCCCACTACGACCTGGGCAACGCGTTCTACGAACTCTGGCTGGACGACACGATGAACTATTCGTCCGCCTGGTTCGAGGGCGATGCAGGCGGCGACATGCGCAAAGCCCAGCACGCCAAGGTGCGCCGCGCGCTGCGCATGGCGGGGGTGCAGCCAAATTCTCGAGTGCTGGAAATTGGCTGTGGCTGGGGTGCGCTGGCCGAGATGGCGACCGTGGAATTCGGCGCCCACCTGACGGGAGTGACTCTCTCCACAGAGCAGCTCGCATTCGCGCAAAAGCGCATGGCACAGCAGGGGGGGGCCGAGCACGCCGACCTGCGCCTGCAGGACTACCGTGACATCCAGGACGGCCCGTACGACGCCATCTGCTCCATCGAGATGGTCGAGGCCGTGGGCCGCGAATACTGGCCCACCTATTTCCAGTCGGTGAACCGCCTGCTCAAGCCAGGTGGCAAGGCCTGCATCCAGAGCATCGTGATCGACGACAGCCTGTTCGAGCGCTACATCAGTTCCACGGATTTCATCCAGCAGTACATCTTCCCCGGAGGCTGCCTGCCGTGTCCGCGCGAGTTCCGCCGAGAGGCCGAGGCGGCAGGCCTGCGCGTGGTCGACGAGTTTGCGTTTGGCCAGGACTACGCCGAAACCCTCAAGCGCTGGCGCGAGCGCTTTCTGGCGCAGCGCACGCAAATCCTGCAGCTGGGGTTTGACCAGCGCTTCCTGCACATCTGGGAGTTCTACCTGGCGTACTGCGAAGCGGCATTTGCGATGAGCAACATCGACCTGGTGCAGTACACGCTGGTGAAGGATTGAATGCTATGAAAAACATAGCTATTACCGCTTTATGGATAAGCGCTGGAGCATTTTTTTATTCAAATTCCGCTATCGCGCAGGCCGTGCCAATGGCCCAGGCGGCAGAGTCGGCCACCGCCACGCCCCTGTCAGGCGTGCGCCTGGCGGGCCAGGGCGTGCTCCGGTTTCTGGGCTTCGAGATCTACCGCGCCCGCCTGTGGGTGCAGCCCGGCTTTGACGCAGACAACTACGGCGCCCAGCCGTTGGCGCTGGAGCTGACCTACCACCGCGACTTCACGGCCGAGGCCATCGCCAAACGCTCACTGGAAGAGATGCGCCGCGTGGGCAGCTTCACGCCCCAACAGGCCACGCGCTGGCAGCAGGCGCTGCAGGCCGCGTTGCCGGATGTGAAGTCGGGCGACCGCCTGCTGGGCATTCACCAGCCGGGCGTGGGTGCGGTGTTCAAGATGGCGGGGCGTGTCGTCGGTGAGGTGCCGGACGCCGAGTTCTCGCGCCTGTTCTTTGGCATCTGGCTGTCTCCGCAGACCTCCGAACCAGGGCTGCGCCAGGAATTGCTGGCCGCCACCCGCACTGCAGGCCAACCATGACCTCCACGCAGCCCATCCGCGCCAGCGCAGGCCTGGCCTATGGGCTGCTGGGCCTGCCGCTGGCGTTTGTGGCGCTGCCGCTGTATGTGCTGCTGCCCAACCACTATGCGCGCGAATTTGGCATGCCCCTGGCCACGCTGGGCTCGGTGCTGCTGGCAGCGCGGCTGTTTGATGCGTTCACCGACCCGCTGCTGGGCCGCCTGTCTGACTACCTCTTCGGCCGTTCGGTGCGGGCCGTGCTGGCGGTGGGCGCGGTGTCGGCTGTGGTGCTGGCGCTGGGGCTGACCAGCCTGTTCTTTCCCCTGGTGCGCGGGGCCGATGCGCTGATTGCCTGGGCACTGGTGGCATTGCTCATCACTTACACCGCCTACAGCCAGCTCAGCATTGCACACCAGTCCTGGGGCGCGCGCCTGGGCGGCGACGAGCTGCAGCGTGGCCGCATCGTGGCCTGGCGCGAGGGTGCTGCACTGGCCGGCGTGGTGCTGGCATCGGTGCTGCCCGCGCTGCTGGGCCTGCCGGTGATGCTCAGTGTGTTTGCCATCACCCTGCTGCTAGGCTGGTGGGCCTGGACCAGAGCCCCGCGCCCCGCAGCGCATGCGGGTGTCGCCGTGGCCGGTGTGTACCGCCCCCCGCAGCGCGCCAGCCTGTGGCGGCCCTGGGGCCGCCCTGCCTTCCGCCGCCTGCTGGCGGTGTTCATGCTCAACGGCATTGCCAGCGCCATACCGGCCACGCTGGTACTGTTTTTTATTCAGGACCGGCTGCAGGCCCCGCCCGCGCAGGAGCCCATGTTCCTCGCGGCCTATTTCGTGTGCGCTGCGCTGTCCATCCCGCTGTGGCTGCGTGCCGTGGCGCGCTGGGGCCTGGCGCGCACCTGGTTGGCGGGCATGCTGCTGGCGATTGCCGTGTTTGTGTGGACTGCGTTTCTGGGCGCGGGTGATGTGGTTCCGTTCCTCGTCGTCTGTGCGCTGTCCGGCGTGGCGCTGGGCACCGACCTGGCCCTGCCCAGCGCCTTGCTGGCTGGCGTGATTGCCGCCGAGGGCGACAGCGGCCAGCACGAGGGCGCGTACTTTGGCTGGTGGAACTTTGCCACCAAGCTCAACCTGGCACTGGCGGCAGGCCTGGCGCTGCCCCTGCTGGGATGGCTGGGCTACAGCCCCGGAACGCGAAGCGATGACGGTTTGCAGACCCTCGGCCTGGCCTATGCGGTGTTGCCCTGCGTGCTCAAGTTCACCGCTGCGGCCGCGCTCTATCTCCTCATTCTGCGCCGCCCGCGTGGCGCGGCGATTGTTTGAATTCGAACCGACCAAGGCCCACCACCATGATGCAAAGACGTCTCCTCCTTTCGGCCGCTGTGGCCGCACCCGTGGTGCTGTCTGGCTGCGCCAGCCAGAACCTCGATGGCTACGCCAGCGAAAAACCGGTGCTGGACCTGGCCCAGTATTTCAACGGCAAGATCGACGCCTACGGCATCTTCCAGGACCGCAGCGGCCAGATCGTCAAGCGCTTCACCGTGGTCATGGACTGCAGCTGGAAAGGCAACGAGGGCGTGCTCGACGAAGCCTTCACCTATTCCGACGGCACCACGCAGCGCCGCATCTGGCGGCTGACGAAGCATGCCGACGGCCGCTACACCGGCACCGCCGACGATGTGGTGGGCACGGCCAACGGCCAGACGCGTGGCAACGCCTTCCGCTGGAACTACACACTGGCCCTGCCCGTGGGTGGCAAGGTCTACAACGTGGACCTGGACGACTGGATGTACCTCATTGACGACCGCGTGATGCTCAACCGCGCCACCATGAGCAAGTTCGGCGTGCGCCTGGGCGAGATCACCCTGTCCTTCACCAAACGCGCACCATGAGCCTCAACCCACCCCTGCGCGACTGGCATGGCCGCCGGGCCTGGCTCATCGGGGCCAGCAGCGGCATTGGCCGGGCCACAGCGGCTGCGCTGCATGCGCGCGGCGCGCAGGTCATCGTGTCGGCGCGCAGTGGTGATGCGCTGAACGCCTTTGCCCGGCAGCACCCCGGCAGCACGGCGCTGGCTTTTGACACCGCCGAACCGGCACAGGTGCAGGCCGCCGCCGCGCAGGTGCTGGCGGAGGGTGTTCCCGACATGGTGTGCTATTGCGCGGGCTACTACCGCGACATGCGCGCCACCGACTTCGATCTGGACGTGATGCTGCGCCACGAGCAGATCAACTACAACGGCGTGCTGCATGTGCTGGCTGGCGTGTTGCCCGCCATGCTGACTGCAGCGCAGGCCGGGCGCCCGGGCCATGTGAGCCTGATCAGCAGCGTGGCGGGCTTTCGGGGGCTGCCCAAGAGCCTGGCCTATGGCCCCACCAAGGCGGCCCTCATCAACCTGGCCGAGGCGTTGTACCTGGACCTGCATGACCTGGGCATGGGCGTGAGCGTGATCAACCCGGGCTTTGTGGCCACGCCGCTCACGGCGGGCAACGACTTCACCATGCCGGCCCTCATCTCACCCGAAGCTGCGGCGGCGGCCATCGTGCAGGGCTGGGAGCGGGGGCATTTCGACATCCACTTTCCCAAGCGCTTCACGCGGGTGATGAAACTGCTGCGTGTGCTGCCGTATCGGTGGTACTTTCCGGCGGTTCGAAAATTCACAGGTCTTTGAACGGTATGCACCCACCGGAAACCACGATCGCTACGGAAGAAGCCGTTACGCGCGTCATTGCGTTCTTTGAAAACCTGTCGCCCGCCGATGTGGCGACCATCGGCCAGTTCTATGGGCCTCAGGCGCGCTTCAAGGATCCGTTCAACGAGGTGGTGGGCGTGCCTGCCATCCAGGGCATCTTTGCCCACATGTTCGAGGCACTGGAGCAGCCGCGTTTTGTGGTCACCGGCCGCGTGGTGCAGGGGCAGCAATGTTTTCTGACCTGGGACTTCCTGTTCGCCTTCAAGGACTTCCACAAGGGCGTGACGCAGACGGTGCGCGGTGCCTCGCACCTGGTGCTGGACGAACAAGGCCTGGTGAGCTTGCACCGCGACTATTGGGACGCTGCCGAAGAGCTGTACGAAAAGCTGCCCGTGGTGGGCGCGCTGATGCGCTGGCTCAAGAAACGCGCCAACAGCTGATCGTTGGCCGCTGACGCTTTGACGCGTTGGTCACGCCAGGGTCTTGATGCGCGGGTGTCCGGGCAGCGGTACGGCGCGCTGCAGCACCCCCTCCGCCAGCCACAGCGCACTGTTCCACGCGCGTTGCGCCACATAAGGCAGCGGCAGCTGCTGGTAGTCGTCGTTGAAGACCTCAAAGCTGTAGTCGCCCTGGTAGCCCATGCCATCGAGCGTGCGCACCAGCTCGGCCAGCGCCTGGCTGTGCACGCCCTCGCCGGGGAACACGCGAAAGTGCCGCGCGGTCTCGATGCGCTCCTGCACCGTGCGGGTCTCCTGCCACATGAAGTCCGAAAGCTGCACCAGATAGATCTTGGCGGGGTCCACGTCTTCCAGGGCCGAGAGCGGCGTACTGGTGGCGAACTGGTGGTACGAGTCGATCGCCAGACCGAGGTTGGGGCAATCGGCCTGCTCCACTGCGGCCCAGGCCTGGTGCACTTCGTTGATGTGGCGGCCCCACGAGAGGCCTTCAAACGCTACACGGATGCCATGGGGCAGCGCCAGCAGCGCAAGCTTGCGCAGGTCGCGTGCAATGGCCTCGGCATCCGCCGTGGCGTGCGATGACGTGGAGCTGCAGGCCAGCAACACGGGCGCGCCCAGGTCGCGCGCCATCAGGATCATCTGCTTGGCAATGTCCACCTTGTAGCTGTGCAGGTGGCCCGACAGACCCTCGAAGTCGCGCAGCACCTGGAAACCCGTCACGCGCAGGCCACTGTTGCGCACCGCGTGCACAGCGGCTTCGATGCCCTCAGGGTGGCCCACGATGTCGCGCGCGGCCAGCATGATCTGGCCGAAGCCGGCGGCTTTCACAGCGGCCAGCTTGGCCTCCAGTGGGCCCGCCAGGCTGATGGTGTCCATGCCGAAATCGGCGACGTTGCGTTGCATGGTGGATTGGCGCATGGGCGGTCTCCAGGCTCAGCGGGCGTCGAGCACCAGCTCGAAGCTGGGCGAGGCGGTGTCGGCGCGCGTGAGGGCACCGCGCGTGCCGGTGTGCACGCCCGTGGGCGACTCGACAAACTCCACGCCGCGCGCACGCAGCGCTTGCACCGTGGCCAGCACGTCGGGTGTGCCAAAGGCCACGCGCTGCAGCAGCTCCTCGGGGTCGGCATCCAGCGCATCGACCAGCGGTTCAATCAGCTGCCAGTGCAGCGTGCCGCAGGGGCTGGCCAGGATGCGGCCATGGGTGAGCACGCCAAACGACTGGTCGGGTGCCAGCTCGGCAAAGCCGAACAGCTCGCTGTAGAAATGGATCCAGTCTGCTGCGCGGCCCAGACCGATGTACTGCACCACGCCAAACAGGTGCAGGCCCTGCAGCGCGGGCGGGCGCGGGTTGACGGTGGGGATGGGCACAAAGTCCACGTCGTAGATCGAGAACTCCTTCCAGCGGTCCACAAAGTAGATGCGGCTCGCGCCCACGCCGTGGATGGCGGGGATGTTCAGCTCCATCACCTCGACCTCGGTGTGCACGGCCCACGCGCCCAGTTCCAGCACGCGGCGAAATGCTGCGGCTGCGTTGCCCACGCGGAAGGCGATGGCGGCCAGCACCGGTGTTTCGGTGAGTGCGGGCGGCGCATGCACGCCGGTGCGTTCGGTGTCCTGGTGCGCGTTGACGATGATGTTCATGTCACCCTGGCGGTACAGCAGCACCTCGCGCGAGCGGTGGCGCGCCACGGGCTGAAAACCCATGCGCTCCAGCGCCTGGCCCAGCGCCTGCGGGCGGCTGGTGGCGTATTCGATGAACTCGATGCCCTGCAGGCCCAGGGGGTTGGGCATGTCGCCCAGCGCTTCGCGGGTGGCCACCATCGGGGTGCTCATGGGTTCAGCTCCTTGTGTTGTCGTGCGCGGAAGGGGTCAGCGGGCGCTGCTGACCAGGCGGCGGAAATGTGCGTCCATGCGGGCGGCGTCAGGGGCCTCGCCGGTGAACAGCTCAAACGCTCCCACGGCCTGGCCCACGGCCATGCCGCCGCCGTCCGATACCCGGCAGCCCAGCGCGCGCGCGGCCTGCACCAGGGCGGTGTCGAGCGGGAAATACACGACTTCGGACACCCACATGGCGGGGCGCAGCAGGCCCACATCCAGCGGCAGGCCGGGCAGCTTGTCCATGCCCGTGGGCGTGGCGTGGATCAGCCCGGTGGCGTGGGCCATGGCCGAGCGGATCTCACCGGCCTCGGCGCGCGCGCCGTAGAGCGCATTCACGTCGGCGGCCAGTTGTGCGGCGCGTTCGGGTTGTGCATCGACGATGCTCAGGTGCTCGGCGCCCAGGCGCAGCACGGCGTGTGCAATCGCAGCACCTGCGCCACCCGCGCCCAGCAGTACGACGCGTCGCAGGTCAGCGCCGGGCAGTGCGCGGGTAAAGCCCCAGGCCCAGCCCGATCCGTCGGTGTTGTGCCCTACCAGTTGTCCGTCGCGGATGACCACCGTGTTCACTGCGCCCATGGCGCGCGCTTCTTCCGACAGGCTGTCGAGGTGGGGGATCACCGCCTGCTTGCAGGGGTAGGTCACGTTGCAGCCCGCATAGCCCATGATGCGCGCTGCCGACAGCAGCGTGGGCAGTTGTTCGGGTGACGACGCCGAGCGGTCCAGGTCGATGAGCTGGTAGTGCAGGCGCATGCCGTGGTGGCGTGCTTCTTCTTCGTGCAGGGCAGGCGACAGCGACTTCTGGATGCCGGCACCGATCAGCCCGATCAGCACCTTGCGGGGGCTAGTGGAAGACATGGTGGACGTGGTGGGGATGACCGGGGGATCGAGGAGCTGGGGGCTCATGGGGCGGGCGGAATGCGGGGTGGGCGCGCTGCCGGGTTGGTGGTGTGTTCACCGCACGGCAGCGCAGGGGTTGCAGCGGTTGCTTACTTGCCGCCGCGCAGTTTGGCCAGCGTGGAATAGACCTCTTGCACGGTCTCGGCGCCCACCTTCTCGCTGTGTTTTTCAACGACGGGTTTCACCTTGGCGCGCAGCTTGTCCAGCTCGGCAGGCGAGAACTCGGACACCTGCATGCCCGCCTTCTTGAGGTCGTCGAGCGCCACGTTGGCCTGCACGCGCGACACGCCGCGCTGGAAGGTCGTGGCTTCTGCCATGGCGTCGTTCAGCGCCTTCTGGTCAGCGGGGTTCAGACTGTCCCAGAACTTCTTGCTCACGATCACGGCCTGGGGGTTGTACATGTGGCGCGTGACGGTGAGGTACTTCTGCACCTCGGCAAACTTGGACGACAGGATGGTGGAGAACGGGTTCTCCTGGCCGTCCACGGCCTTCTGTTCCATGGCGGTGTACAGCTCGGGGAAGGGCATGGGCACCGCGTTGGCGCCCAGCGCGTTGAAGAGGTCGATGTAGATCGGCGACTGGATCACGCGGATCTTGAGACCCGCGATGTCCTCGGCCTTGGTGATGGGTTTCTTGCTGTTGGTGAGGTTGCGGAAACCCAGCTCCCAGTAGCCCAGACCGACCAGGTTTTTGGCCTGCAGCTTGTCGAGCAGTTTCTTGCCGAAGGGGCCGTCGGTCACGGCATCGGCCTCTTGGGGCGTGGCAAACAGGAACGGGAAGTCGTAGATGCCGAATTCCTTGGCCTGGGCCGACAAGATGCCCGCGTTGAGTACGGTCATCTCCACCGTGCCGCCCTGCAGGGCCGACACGGTCTGCAGGTCACCGCCCAGCGTGCCGCCGGGGAAGAGCTTGACGGCAATGCGGCCGTTGGTCTTGGCCGCCACGAGGTCCGCAAACTTTTGCGCGCCCTGAGCTTGCGGGTGGTCCTTCTGGTTCTGGAAAGCGAACTTGATGGTGCGCTCCTGGGCATGCGCGGCGGACAGCAGCGACGCGGCAACCAGGGCGGTGGCGAGCAGGGTTTTGAGCAGTTTCATGGAAATGTCTCCTTGGGTTTTTAGGCGGGGCAGAAACGGAGCGGAAAGAAAAGGACCGGGGCGCAGATGGGGGTCAACCACTCAACCAGCGCAGCGGCACCATGACGATGGAGGGGAACAGCACCAGCAGGAACATCACGGCCAACTGGGCCAGCATGAAGGGCGTGACGCCGCGTGTGACCTGCGACATGGACATGCGCCCCACCCCGGCCACCACGTTGAGCACCGTGCCCACGGGTGGGGTGATGAGCCCGATGGCGTTGTTGATGATGAAGAGCACGCCGAAGTACACCGGGTCGATGCCTGCAGCCTTGACCACCGGCATCAGCACGGGCGTAAGGATGAGTATGGTGGGCGTCATGTCCATGGCCGTGCCCACCACCATGACCAGCAGCATGATGGCGATCAGCAGCAGCGTTGGGTTGCCCATGAACGGCTCCAGCATGCCGATGACCTTGGAGGGCAGGTCGGCCACGGTGATCAGCCAGGCGGACACCATGGCGGCCGCCACCAGGAACATCACCACTGCGCTGGTGCGGGCCGAGGCGCGGAAGATGTCGGCCAGCTGGCGCCAGCTCAGCTCGCGGTAGACCACCATGGACACGAACAGCGCATACACGGCGGCCACCACGGCGGCTTCGGTGGGGGTGAAGACTCCCATGCGCAGCCCCACCAGGATGATGAGGGGCAGGCCCAGCGCCCACACGGCTTCGCGCAAGGCCACGGTCAGTTCGGCTCGGGTGGCCCGCTTTGGGGGCGCCACATCTTCGCGCCGCACCAGCCACCACCAGGTGAGGGCGAGCGCCAAGCCCAGCAGGATGCCCGGCACGATGCCTGCCAGAAACAGCTTGCTGATAGATACGTTGGCCGCTACGCCAAAGATCACGAAACCGATGGACGGTGGAATCACCGGGGCGATGATGCCGGCCGACGCTATGAGCCCGGCCGAGCGCTCCTTGTTGTGGCCTGCTGCCACCATCATGGGCAGCAGCAGGGAGGCCAGCGCTGCAGCATCGGCCACGGCCGAGCCCGACACGGCAGCCAGGATCACTGCCGCCATGATGGCCACATAACCCAGTCCGCCGGGCACGTGGCCGACCAGCGTGAGCGCCAGCTTCACGATGCGCTTGGACAGGCCGCCCACATTCATGATCTCGCCCGCCAGCATGAAGAAGGGCACGGCCAGCAGCGGAAAGCTGTCGGCGCCGTTGATCACGTTCTGCGCCAGGATCTGCGCGTCGAACAGGTCCAGATGCCACATCAGCGCCACGCCGCTGATGAGCAGCGCAAACGCGATGGGAATGCCGATCGCCATGGCGAGCAGCAAGGAGCCGAGGAAGATGGTGACGGTCATGGTGGAGTGCCTGTGCGGAGGGGTCAGGGGCGGCGGCTGCCGGGCGCTTCGTGGGATGTTTCGGCGCCCGCAGGGCGGTGCGCCAGGGCCGCCAGTTCTTCGCTTTCCTGCACCATGACCAGCTCATGCTCCGCCAGCGGAACGAACAGGGTGCGCAGCAGGTCGTGCAGCAGAATGGCCATGCCCGACCCGCCCATCAGCACGCCGCTGGCGTAGAAGATGCCCACCGAGGCGCCGGTCACGGGCGCTTCGGTTTCCCAGTTGATGAGCATCTGGGCCCAGCTGCCGCTCAGCAGCAACCACGACACATACAGCATGGCGATCTGCGCCAGCACCAGGCAGGCCTTCTTGCCCACGGCGGGCAGGCGCGACACCAGCGCATCCGTGCCCAGGTGGCCGTGTTCGCGCAGCGCCACCACGGCGCCCATGAAGGTCAGCCACACAAACAGCCAGCGCGAGAGTTCTTCCGACACCGTGATGCCGGAGTTCAGGGTGTAGCGCAGCACCACGTTGCCAAACACCAGCACCACCATCACCGCCAGACACAGGCCGGACAGTACATCCAGCACGCGGGTGTATCCCCGCAGCACGCGGTCGGCCAGTGCAAACATGGTGTCTCCAGTCGTTGTATTGAAACGCTGAAAGAATTTTGTACGAACTGGTTAGTATTTGATCTAGGTGCAAACCCTGCATGGTTTGGCATGGCATGGCGCAGCCATGCACGGCGCACCCAGGGTGCCGATGAGGAGCTTTTTGGCGCGGGACCGGGGTGTGCCCGGGCCGGGAGGGTCAGGGCCGCAGAAAGCGCACGATCATCTCGATGATCGATTCACGGCGTTGCGCCGTGGCGGCAGGGGTGTCGAGCGAGCGCTTGAAGATCGCGCCAAAGGTGTGGCGGTTGGCCTCGTTGAAGAAGCACAGCGCCGAGATGGACATGTGCAGGTCCACCGGGTCTACATCGGGGCGGAACACACCCGCCGCCACGCCACGCTGGTAGACATCGCGCACGGCATGGATGACGGGGATGTTCAGTTCCTGGATCGTGGCCGACTTGCTGATGAATTCGCCCCGGTGCATGTTCTCGTTCATCACCAGACGGATGAAGTCGGGGTTGGCGAGCTGGTAGTCCACCGTGAACCCCACCAGCGTGCGCAGGGCCTGCTCGGGTGCCAAGTCTTCAAGGTGCAACTCCGATTCGATGCGCCGGATGCGGCGGTAGGCCTCCTCCAGAACCGCGACGTACAGACCTTCCTTGCTACCGAAGTAGTAGTAGATCATGCGCTTGCTGGTGCTGGTCAGCGCCGCGATCTCGTCGATGCGCGCACCTGCCAGGCCCTTGTCGGCAAACTCTGCTGTGGCCACCTGCAGGATGTTGGCCATCGTGCGGTCGGGGTCGTTGACGCGGACCCGGTCCGCCCCGGGCGTGGTGGCGGCCTCGCGCGCCGCGCGTTGGCGGGTGGCCCGCACGTCGCCGGGTTTCGAAGGTTTTTGAACCATTTCGTTCATAAGCGCCCAAGCATACGGCAAGCCCGGCGCGGGGTCTTTACCAAACCCGGGCTGCCTGCGCCCGCCGCTCAGGACGGCTTGGTGTCTGCAAAGCTCGGGCGCAGCATCAGCTTGTCAAGCAGCTTACCCAGGTTGGGGTACTCGTTGCGCCAGGCGATGTCGGGGAAGCGGAACTCCAGCCAGCCCAGGGCGCAGCCCACGGCGATGTCGGACAGACTCAGGTGAATGCCGCTGCAATACGGCTTGTCGCCCAGACCCTGGCTCATGGACTTGAGGCCGTCGTTGACCTTGATCAGTTGGCGGTCGATCCAGGCCTGGCTGCGCTCGCTGTCCTTGCGATGGGCCCAGGTGGCCTCCAGGCGGGCCAGGATGGCGGCATCCATCACACCATCGGCCAGTGCCTCCCAGGTCTTGACCTCGGCGCGTTCGCGGCCTTGCGACGGGATCAGCTTGCCCACGGGCGACAGGGTGTCGAGGTATTCGACGATCACGCGGGAGTCAAAAACGGCCTCGCCGCCTTCCATTACCAAGCAGGGCACTTTGCCCAAGGGGTTGGAGGTGGAAATATGGGTGTCGTCTGCCCAGACGTTTTCTTGCACGAACTGGTAGTCGAGCTTTTTCTCGGCCATCACGATACGTACCTTGCGTACGTAGGGGCTGGCGGTGGCTCCGATCAATTTCATGGTGTGTCTTCCAGGGCGCGGGATAGGCTGAACGATTCGAGATTGATTCTATCGGCAGCTGCCCGCCCGCAAGCTGACGGCTGCGTGGCGCTTACACACCACGCCTACAATGGCGCGCCATGAGCCTGTCCACCATTACCGCCCTGTCGCCGCTTGACGGCCGTTACGCCAGCAAACTTGCCGCCCTGCGCCCCATCATGAGCGAACACGGCTACATGCACCGCCGTGTGCAGGTGGAAGTGGCCTGGTTCATTGCCCTGTCGGATGCCGGTTTTGCCGAGTTCAAGCCCCTGACCACGGGCGCCCGCGCCTATCTGCTCGGCCTGATCAAGAACTTCTCCGAAGCTGACGCCGCCGCCATCAAAGAGATCGAAAAAACAACAAACCACGACGTCAAAGCCGTCGAATACTGGATCAAGAGCAAGTTCGAGGCGCGCCCCGAGCTGGAAAAGGCCTCCGAATTTGTGCACTTTGCCTGCACCAGCGAAGACATCAACAACACCAGCCACGCGCTGCAGCTGCGTTCAGGTCGCGACCAGGTCATCCTGCCGGGCCTGGACCGCATCGTGCTCAAGCTGCGCGAAATGTCGCACGCCTTTGCCGACGTGCCCATGCTCAGCCGCACCCACGGCCAGACCGCCAGCCCCACCACCGTGGGCAAGGAAATGGCCAACGTGGTGATGCGCCTGCAAACGGCCTGCGAGAAGATCGCCGCCGTCAAGATCATGGGCAAGATGAACGGCGCCGTGGGCAACTACAACGCCCACCTGTCCGCCTGGCCTGAGTTTGACTGGGAAGCCTTCAGCAAGAAGGTCATCGAAACGCCCGAACCGCTGGGCCTGGGCCTGACCTTCCAGCCCTACTCGATCCAGATCGAGCCGCACGACTACATGGCCGAGCTGTTCGATGCCGTGGCCCGCGCCAACACCATCCTGATCGACCTGTCGCGCGACATCTGGGGCTACGTGAGCCTGGGCTACTTCAAGCAGCGCCTGAAGGCGGGCGAGATTGGTTCCAGCACCATGCCGCACAAGGTCAACCCGATTGACTTTGAAAACGCCGAAGGCAATCTGGGCCTGGCCAACTCGCTGCTCAAGCACCTGTCTGAAAAGCTGCCCATCAGCCGTTGGCAGCGGGATCTGACCGACAGCACCGTGCTGCGCAACATGGGCGTGGCCCTGGGCTACGCGGCGCTGGCTTATGCCTCGCTGTTGACCGGCCTGAACAAGCTGGAGCTGAACGAAGAAGCGCTGGCCGAAGACCTGGATGCTTCGTGGGAAGTGCTGGCCGAGCCCATCCAGACGGTGATGCGACGCTTTGGTGTGCAGGGCGCTTACGAAAAGCTCAAGGAAGTGACCCGTGGCAAGACCGTGACCGCCGAGGCGCTGCACGGCCTGATCGCCTCGCTGGAAATCCCCCAGGCAGAAAAAGACCGGCTGCTCGCGATGACTCCGGGTAGCTATGTGGGCAAGGCCGCCGAACTGGCACGAAGGGTGTGACCCCCCTGAGGCGCTGCGCGCCTTCCCCCCGAGGGGGACGCAACCCGTGGCCCGGCAAAGCCGGTTCCACGGTTGCGCTGGCTTGGGCACCGCCAGTTGCGTGCGCTGCCGGTCTTTTGAGATATTTTTTGCCTCTGGCGCTTTTCCGATAAGCGACGGCAGCTATCAATTTAATAGTGAGGCTGCATGGCCATCAAATCCACCATCTTCAAGGCGAACCTCCAGATCGCCGACATCGACCACGGCTACTACGCTGACCACGCCCTCACGCTGGCCCGCCACCCCAGCGAGACCGACGAGCGCATGATGGTCCGGCTGGCTGCTTTGGCCATCCAGGCGCACCAGCTCAACGACCTCTGCAACGGCGACGCCACGCTGGCATTTGGTGCGGGGCTGTCGGACCCGGATGACCCGGATGCCTCGCTCACCGACTTTACCGGCCGCAAGCGCGTGTGGATTGAGGTGGGCCAGCCCGAAGACAAGCCGCTCACCAAGGCCTGCAGCAAGGCCGATTCTGTGATCGTCTACTGCTTCAACCACGCCGCAGAGATCTGGTGGAAAGGCATCGAGACCAAACTGTCACGCCTGGAAAAGCTGCAGGTCTGGCGCATCCCCACGGAGGCATCCCAGGCACTGGCGCAGCTGGCCGAGCGCAGCATGCAACTGCAGGCTACGGTGCAGGAAGGCGCGATCACCCTGAGCAGCACGCAGGGCAGTGTGCATGTGGAGCCCGTGCGCTGGAAGTGACTGAAATACTGGTCAAAATGGCCTCTGGCGCTCGATGGATAAGCGTTAACAGCTATCAATTTGGTAGTTTTTGACTCAGTCTCGTGGCATGAGCGCGCCACACTGCCAGCACTGCTCGAATCCGCCTTCGACCGTCTCGCCGCACTGGCATGCCCAGCGGCGCTGTGGCAAATCCTGAAGCTCCTGCAGCAGCGCGCGTGCGCGGGTGGCGTGTTCGTCGTAGTCCAGCCAGATTTCGGGCAGGCACTGGTCCGGCGGCAGGTGCCCCGCCGCGGCACCCAGATACTGGCGCTGCACGGAGGCCGTCATGCCCGCTTCGCACAACAAGTCCGCCCACAGTGTGGCGATGGCGATGTTCGGGGCTTGGGTGAGGCGCAACATGGGCTCACCATAGCCGTTTGACTGCCGGGCGTACAGCCCCCGCGTGTTTGCAGCGTGCGAGGCGGGGCGATGTGTTGAAAAGAAAATGGGCGGGTCACGCCGCGCCCGCTGGCGTCGGCGCTTTGGATACCCCTTCGGCCGCCCGTTCTGCATAGCGGTTGAACCGCCACGCAGAGTGCTCCAGCGTGATGCGTCGCCACACCGCGCGTTTTTCGGCAGGGCCCATCGCGGGCCAGAACTGCACTTCGTCAAACGTGCGCCCACACCCCTTGCACAGGTCGTCGCCCTGGCTGGTGGAGCAGATGGCGATACAGGGCGTGTCGGGCGTGGTGCCGTACCAGGCATGCCAGGCATCCAGGGCATCCGGGGGCAGGCGGTCTTCTTCCACCACGTCCTCGCGCCGGAACACCATCTGCGCATAGACCTCTGCCAGCGCGCGGATCTCCGGGGCCAGGGAGACTCCGTCGGGCGAAGGCACCCGGCTGCGCCAGTGGTTGATGGCGGCTTCGATGTCGGTGATGTGGATGGCGGCCATGGAGGTTTGAGCGAAGGGGCTGGATCATAGCCGCGTGGACAAGGCAACCCTGGCAAAGGTGTTTTGCAGGGAGCTTCGGCCCCTTTTTGGCAGCCTTAGAGGGGCGTGTACGCAATAACCACAATCGTGCTGCCCTTGCGCGACCGTGCGGGCGATGTTCCAATCGACGCTTCGAAGGGGAGTAGCTCCCGACTTGCATTCCGGCATTGCCAAATTTTGGTGCGTGGGGGCGCGAGGCATCGGAACCGTCGTCAGTACGAAGCGAAACATCGCTTCCGGCGGTCCGGGTTCAGCGCATACCGCAAGGGCGCCGGGCTGAGCAAGACCTTTGATGGGCCCGCTGGGGCTGATCAAGGCCGTCCTTTCGTTGCTTGCCCTGTCAGGGCAGTCCTTGATCCCCCGACCGCAGGCCCTTTATCCCTTGGGTGGACTCGGCGCTACAGTGGCGGCGAACTCCCCCTTCGCGTGTATTGATACTGAGGAATTTATGGACTTTTTGGCTTCGCCCGAATTCTGGCTCGCACTCGGCCAGATCATCATCATCGACATCTTGCTGGGCGGCGACAACGCGGTGGTCATCGCGCTGGCCTGCCGCAAGCTGCCTCCGGCCCAGCGTACCAAGGGCATCATCTGGGGCACTGCCGGGGCCATTGTTCTGCGTGTGATCCTGATCGCCTTTGCGATGACCCTGCTGGCGCTGCCGTTCCTCAAGTTCGTGGGCGCGCTGTTGCTGGTGTGGATTGGCGTCAAACTGCTGGCTCCCGATGAAGAGGGCCACGGTGACGTGCAAGGCAGCGACAAGCTGCTGGCCGCCATCAAGACCATCATCGTGGCCGACCTGGTGATGAGCGTGGACAACGTGATCGCCATTGCGGGCGCTGCGCAGAATGCGGGCGAGCACCAGTTCCTGCTGGTCGTGCTGGGCCTTCTGATCTCTATCCCGATCATCGTCTGGGGTAGCCAGCTGGTCATCAAGCTCATGGAGCGTTTCCCGATGATCATCACGGCGGGCGGCATGCTGCTGGGCTGGATCGCTGGCGGCATGCTGGTGACGGACCCTGCTTTCTCGAACCCCGACAAGTGGCAGTGGATGCTGAAACTGCCACAGACAGACATGATCAAGTACGGTGCCAGCGTGGCGGGTGCGCTGCTGGTTCTGCTGGCTGGCAAGATCATCGTTGCGCGCCGCGCGGCGGCGGCACCTGCCGAGCAGCAGGGCTAAAGGCAGACATACGGAACCGACCATTGCAAAAGGGGGCTTTATGCCCCCTTTTGTCCTTGGTCCTCAATGGGAGTCGGTATGGACAGAGTCATCGTGTATGTGGACGACGCGGTTTATGCGCAGCAGGTGCTGGCACCTTTGTTCGCGCGCGACGCGGCTGCCAGAACACAATGGGTGCTGGTGGCCTGCGCGCCACGGATGACCCATCGCATCAGCAAGTGGGTAAGCCACAGCGCCCGTGAAAACTGGCGAGCCAAGTGGGCTGACAAGCTGTTTGCCCAGATCCTTCCCGTGCTGCGGGTGCCCACGGACAGAGTGACCACCGTACTGGCCAAGGGGCCGCTGGCGGAGCTGACCGATCAGTTGCAGGCTGCAGGCGCCTCCGTGGCCCAGGTGGTAGATGCGCGCCGGCCCAAGACGGATTTGGCACAGGAGCCTGCGCCTGTGCGCCCGGACAAAGGCTGGTCGCCAATGCCAGGAACGCTGGGCAGCCTGCTCACGGGTTGCGGAGCGTTGTGGATGCTGGCTTTCGAATAGGCAGTCAGCGCGGGGGCTGACTGCCAGGGGCTTGGCTCCCGTTTTGCGCATTTCTTGGTTCCCTCGGCCGGTGCTATTCTCCGGCCATGAAACTCCTCCTGAAATGGCTTCTCAGCGCTGCATCGCTGCTGTTTGTGGCCTATGTCTACAGCGGTGTGGAAGTGCAGAGCTTCACCTCCGCGCTGATCGCGGCCTTTGTCATTGGCCTGTTCAACGTGGTGTTGCGGCCCGTGCTGGTGGTGCTGACGCTGCCGGTCACCATCGTCACCGTCGGCCTTTTTCTCTTCGTCATCAACGCGCTCATGTTCTGGGCCGCCGCCAGCGTACTGGACGGGTTCCACGTCAATGGCTTCGGCGCGGCGCTGCTCGGGTCGCTGATCTATTCGCTGCTGGGTGTGCTGATTGAATCAGCGCTCGGCGGCCTGTTCGCGAAGAAGTGACTCCACCGCGCGCAGCCGGGTGTCGATGATGGACGCCTCAATGTGGTCCACCTGCGGTCCACCCCGCCGTGCCAGATCCTGGCCCGCCTTGAAGCGGTCTACCGCAGCCGCATAGTCATAGCGCGCGGCGTGGGCCTCTGCCTCGGCGCGCACTGCGCGCAGTGCCTGGCCTTGAGCCTGCCAGGTGGACGCCAAAAGCTGCCACGCCGTCGCATCCCGGGGGTGCGTGGCCACCCAGGTTTGCAGGGCGCTGGTTCCTTCGGCAGCGCGCCCAGCGCGCAGCAAGGCCTGTGTGCGCAAAACCAGTTCAGGGCGCCGGTTGCTGCTGGTGGTGGTGTTGCTCGCATCGGCAGTCAGTGCGTTGACTGCGGCCGCAGCGTCGCCTGCTGCCAGTTCGATTTCGGCGGCGAGCAGCTTTGCCAGCCGGTGGGCCGCGGCATCATTGCGCACCAGGTCCTCCAGCTTCTTTGCGGCAGTGCGTGCACCTGCAGCGTCCCGAAGCTGGTTGCTGCCCAGCGCAGCTGCGTACAGCACGCCCACGCGCCGGGAGGCGGGCAGGGCTGCAAAACCGGAACCTTGCGGCTCGGCAATCCACTGGCGCAAGGTGTCCACGCCGGGGTTGGCCAATACCCGGGCACGCGCTGCAACCATTGCGTGTTCCAGCGTTGATGGCACTGTGGCCGCTGCGGCAGCCTCTCCGGGCGGAAGGCGCGAATGCATGTCTGCCATGCGCTCGGTGGTCAGCGGATGGCTGCGCAGATACGGCCACGAGCCGTTGTCGTTGAGCCGGTTGGCCTGCTGGAGCTTGTCGAACATGCTGACAAAGCCCTGGGGTGCAAACCCGGCGGGGGCCATCAGGCCATAGCCAATGCGGTCCGCCTCGCGCTCCATGTCGCGCGAAAAGTTCAGCTGGTTCTGCATGGCCAGCGCCTGCCCCCCCACCACCAGCGCCTGCGTGGCGCCCGGATTCTTGCTGGCCGCCAGCGCGCCCAGAATCATCGCCCCCAGCAGCAGGGGCGTCTGCTTGCTTTGCTGGGTGATGAGGCGCGAGATGTGGCGCTGGGTGACGTGGCTGAGCTCGTGGGCCAGCACCGAGGCCAGCTCGTCGCGGGTGGTAACGACCCCGATCAGGCCAAGGTGGACGCCCAGATAGCCGCCCGGCAACGCAAACGCGTTCACCGTGCGGTCGCGCCCCAGCAGGATCTCCCACGCGAAGCGCTCATCCAGCTCCGGCGAGAGCTCCCCGCGCGCCTTGGCTGCAGCCATCAAAGGGCGCCAGATACCCTGCACATAGTCGGCAATGACGGGGTCGTCGATGTAGTCGGGGTCTCTGTAGAGTTCGCGGATGATGCGGTCACCCAGGCGGCGCTCGGCGCTGGTGGTGAGGTCGCTGGGGTCGCCGAGGGTGGGCAAGGCCGTCTGGGCACTCGCCACTGGTGCGTAGAAAATGCTGTTTGCTATAAAAATTATAGCTGCTAGCGCTTTCTGAACAAGCGCTACAAGCCACTTTTGTTGAAATTTTTGCACGAAGGTCCTTTGTCCACCCTCAGGGCCATGCACATGCGTTGCCCTGTACGGCTAACGCCTTATGATGCCTTCGCCCCAAAAACGTTTCGCTCCATTGTCCATGTCCACCCCCGCCTCACCCCTCACCCACTTCGATGCCCAAGGCCAAGCCCACATGGTGGACGTTGGCGCCAAGGCCGCCACCCACCGCGTGGCCGTCGCCACCGGCCGCATCGAGATGCAGCCGGAAACCTTGGCCTTGATCGAATCTGGGACTGCCAAAAAAGGCGACGTGCTGGGCGTGGCCCGCATCGCGGGCATCATGGCGGCCAAGAAGACCAGTGAGTTGATTCCGCTGTGCCACCCGCTGGCGCTGACGCGGATTGCTATTGAATTTGAAGCTGCCGGGGACCGCCATCCGGGCATTGTGGGCATATTTTGCTCTGCAACCGTAGAAACCGTGGGGCAGACGGGTGTGGAGATGGAAGCGCTGACTGCCGTGCAGGTGGCCTTACTGACCATTTACGACATGTGCAAGGCTGTGGACCGGGAGATGGTGGTCCATGGGGTGCGAGTAGCAGAGAAGCGGGGGGGGAAGTCGGAGTGGAGCACGTAATAATACTCTCCAGCGCGGCCATCTGGACTGCCATCAATTTCACGTAACCCGTGAGTCATGACTATCGCATCAGCGGCCTGAGCATCATTTTTGCATCGCTCTTCAAATCATCCCGTCCCCAGCGCAATTCTGGAACTTTCATTCAATGACATCTCCCTTCAAAAGCTCGCGGCCTGGCTTGCTCGCAATTTTTGTCATCTCCGGTTTTGCTGGGCTGATATACCAGTCAATTTGGTCACACTATTTGGGGCTCTTTCTGGGCCACGCCGCATACGCGCAGGCTCTGGTGCTGGCGATCTTCATGGGGGGCATGGCGGCGGGCGCCGCATGGATTGCCCAGGCGGGGCAGCGCTGGCGCAATTTGATCCGGAGTTATGCCGTCATTGAGGCAATCATTGGCGTCCTTGGTTTGCTGTTCCACTGGGTCTTCACGGGCGTGGCCGGTTTCAGTTACGACACCCTGATTCCGGCGCTGGGTTCACCATTGGCGGTGGACATTGCCCGCTGGAGCATTGCAGCGCTGCTGATCCTTCCGCAAACCATTCTTCTCGGCATGACCTTCCCGCTCATGAGCGGCGGATTAATCCGCCGCTACCCCGGCAGTGCAGGCAACCTTCTGGGCGGGCTGTATTTCACCAACAGCATCGGCGCGGCCATTGGCGCACTGGTGGCAGTCTTCGTGCTGCTGCCTTCGGTGGGCCTGCCCGGTGCCATGGTCACTGCCGGGATTTTGAACTTCGTCGTTGCCGCGCTGGCCTGGTGGCTGGCACGCGAGCCTGAACCAGCCCCCGCTAAAGCCGTGACAGCGGCCGACGCTCCTGGGCAATCCCTTCGCACAAACCCTCTGCTGCGCACCGTCCTGTTCGGCACCGCATTGTCCGGCGCGGCGTCCTTCGCGTATGAAATCATTTGGATTCGCATGCTCAGCATGGCCGTCGGCAGCACGATGCACGCGTTCGAGTTGATGCTGGCTTCTTTCATCGCAGGCATTGCCCTGGGTGGCCTGTGGGTGCGCAAGCAAGCCGACAAGACCGATTCACCCCTGCGGCTGGTGGGCTGGATGCAAGTTTTGATGGGTATCGCGGCACTGGCGTCTCTGTTCGTCTATGCCAATGCTTTTTCCTGGGTGGGCTGGCTAATGCAGGCCCTAGCCAAGTCCGACGGTGGCTACGCGTTGTTCAATTTGGGCACCGCCACTATCGCCATCGTCATCATGCTGCCCGCTGCATTCTTTGCGGGCACGACCCTGCCACTTTTCACGGTGGCGTTGCTCCGCGCGGGGCAAGGCGAACGCGCCATTGGCCGGGTATATGCATGGAACACCCTTGGCGCCATCCTGGGCGTATTTGCCGCCATCCACCTGTTGATTCCCGTCTTGGGCCTCAAGCTGGCCCTGTGCGTCGCAGCCATCGTGGATATTGGCATTGGTCTGTTCCTGCTGCGGGCCCAGGCCGAGGACAAACGCTCCATGCTTCGCTTCGCGTTGGCTGGCGGCTTGGCCGCCACTGCGCTCGTTCTCGCGGTGCGCGTGCCTTTCGACCCCATGACCATGGCTTCCGGCGTGTTTCGCCATGGTCGCACCAGCCTTATGGCTGATGATCGAATTCTCTATTACCGGGACGGGAAAACTTCGAGCGTTTCGGTGGTTGTATCACCGGAGGGCAGCGTTCAAATTGCCACCAACGGAAAAATTGATGCCTCCATCGCTATGAAGGATGGCGTTGAGCCTATTGTTGATGAACCCACGATGACATTGGCCGCCGCGCTACCTCTTGCGATGCACGCCGATCCAAAGCGCATAGGCGTCATTGGCTTCGGCTCCGGCCTGACGACCCATACGCTGCTGGGAGATTCAAGGGTAGAGCGTGTCGACACCATTGAAATTGAAGAGGCAATGGTTGCAGGGGCTCAAGCGTTTGGGGATCGCGTGAAGCGAGCGTATACAGATCCGCGGTCGCGCATTGTGATCGACGATGCAAAATCCTATTTTGCAGGTCAGAAAACCAAATACGATATTATTGTATCCGAGCCCTCTAATCCCTGGATTAGTGGCATTGGTGCTCTATTTTCCAAAGAGTTTTACAAGTTTATCCCTACCCAGCTGAATGAGAATGGACTCTTTATTCAATGGATTCAACTCTATGAAATTGATGAGCCGCTCGTGGGATCTATATTGAATGCTATGGCGCCGGCATTTGATGATTATTCGGCTTGGCTTAGCAATTACTCTGATCTATTGATCGTGGCCAGTCCCAATGGCCCGCTTCCGAAAGTAGAAGTGGACCGCTTGATGGCAGGCCCCCTGAAGGCCGAGCTGGCTCGATTGGGAATTGGTACCGCTGAGCAACTTAATTTCCGGAAGGTAAGCGACGGCAGGTTGCTGCGGGCATTTGCGCGCACACACTCCTCGCGGCCAGCAAATTCCGATTATTTTCCCATACTCGGGTTAAATGCGCCAAAAACCAGATACAAGGTCATTGAAGCTGCGGAGTTGGTGCAATTGCCGATCCAACCCCTCTTGTTTTTAGAGGCACTAAAAATCAGAAACCCCTTGCCGGCAGCAGTTCAACCAACTGAAATTAATCACTTTTTGCCCGAAATATTCACACGACGTGCCCGTGCGCTGGCTGCCGATCTGCGTGGAGATTCGACGGATGATCTGGTGAAAGGGTTATTGCCAAAGGTGTACGAGCCGACCATATTGCTTCGGGCCGCAGTACCTACCTGTGGGAAAATCTGGACACCTGCGCAAAACGAAGTTTTGGCAGAACGCCTTCTGGACGTCGCAGAAATGACAATCAGCTATCTGCCACCGGAATTATTGAATGGCGTTTGGATTGAGCCAAAATGGCATCAATGCAAAATAATGCCAGATGATTTTAAGCGCACCTTCAAAATGCTGGATGCCATGGCTCGCCGTGATTATCTTGTCGTAGAAAGTGTAAGCAGGGAATGGCTTGAAAAAACGCCTGAAAGTTCAGCGCTGCGGAGGTACTTTGCGCCAGTGGCCTTGTCTAATATACTTGCCTCACTGGCTCGCGATGAAAAGTGGGAAGATGTAATTTCAACAGAAAAAGTATTGGGAAATAATGTGACATCTAAAGGCGCATATCTTCAGCAGCGCCTGTTTCTGAAAGCCATGGCAGTTGATTGACGCTTTAAGGATTGAGATTTTGATAGATAATTGCGCGGCTCAAAACCCATCGACTGCGAGATATTCTATGGGTTGAAGGGTTTTGGAATCAAGAACTGCAATCCAATCCTTGGTCATTTTGCTGGTTATTGGCAAGTAAAGTAAATCGCTCTTGTTAATATTGATTCCGTCCAATTTTCGCGCCCACACTTCTGCCGTCAATGTGCCGCGTGCTGCAAGTTCGAGTAGTGGTTTGGCGCGATATCGAATTGCATTCTCAGCCTGAGAATATGGTATCCACCAAGAAGGCCTTGCGCTGGGCTCTACGCCTTGCAATGAAAATTCAAGACTTTGCAAGCGTTCGTCTGCATCCTTTGGTTGCCGTACTGCGGCTAGTTGAATTCCTGTCGACGGTAGTGTCTGGAATTCAGGAAGTGCTCTGGGAAATTCGGCTTCATCAATTTCAACAGCCGTGACGACCACGAGACGGTCGTTCTCAAAAACCACCATGACGGGCCGCGCCTCCCAAAGCGCATGCATGCCATAGACCAATGCACCAAGCTGGATGACCCCTACCGCGGTCCAATCCACCAGCAACGCGCGGCGTGTTTTTGTTGGATTACTGAGGTAAAAATTCAACAATGGCCCGCACACTACATCTACAGCAATCAATACGGCTACAAGCGTGCTGACGCCAAGCATCTCGCCGAACGGTGCTGGATACCAGCCCTTGAAAATCCAGAGTGCTGCCAATACCGCGATGATTAAACTGAGAAGCGCGTGCCGTGCAGCAATGTGAGCCGCAAATTTCCATCGCGTTGAACTCCATACTCGATTCATTTCTTCTTGACCCGTCCTGGAATAGGTTGACACCTATGCGGGATTGAATCCCAGCCGCAATTGGCTTGCAAGAGACGCCCGGTGCATCGCATCGGGCGTTTTGTATTCTAGGGACAGGTGGGGCCGCTGCTCGTTGTATAGACGCAATGACTCGCTCACCATGGTCTTGGCCTGCTCAAGGTTTGCCGGGCGGTGCAGCAGGAATTCCATCTTCAGGATGCCGTTAACCCGTTCTGCCAAGGCATTCTGGTAGCAGTCGTAGCCATCGGTCATCGAGCAGGTGATCTCATGGCGGTCATGGATGCGTTGGTACTCCGCCGAACAGTATTGGATGCCCCGATCAGAGTGGTGCACCAGCTTCTGGCTGGTCTGCCTGTTGCGCAGAGCCATTTTCAGCGCCTGGCTGACCTGAGCAGTCTCCAGCCCTTCATGTACATGCCAGCCCACGATCTTGCGGGAATAGGCATCCGTTACCAGGCTCAGGTAAGCCGGTTTTTCTTTGGTGGGCAGGTAGGTAATGTCTGCCACCCACAGCTGTTCGCAGCCGCTAGGTACCACCTTGGCTGCTGTGTCTTTAAGTAGGTTGGGATGGCGCCGGAAGCGATGGTGGCTGTTGGTGGTCTTGTGGTACGCCCGCTTGGGCAAGACCAGCATCCGTTCATGACGCAGGATGTCGAACAAGGCATCGCGGCCGAGCTTGATGCCCGCGTGCTGCAGCGGCTCCTTCAGCATGAAGTGCAGCTTGCGTGTGCCGATGCGCGGCTGGTGTCGCCGCTTCTCATCGACCATGGCCACTACGCTGGCCTGTTGTTCATCGCGCAGCCGTTGGCAGGCCAGGGCCTTGTAGTGCGCCTGCCGACTGATGCCCATGTACTGGCAAGCCCTCACAACGCTCAGCCCTTGGACGAGCTTTTCTTGGAGGACTTGCCAGCAGGCTTTTTTGTGATGGTTACCCCATGTTCGCGCTTGAGCACATGGATCACCGCCTCAAAGAACTGCGCTTTCTCCTGCGCCTGCTTCAGTTGCACCTCCAACTGCTTGATGCGCTGCTCGGGTGTCAGCGGCTTGGATGGCTCTTGCATGGGTGTGTGGGTCCTTTGAAGCCCGATGATGCGGCCTGCCAGTCCTGGCGGCCATGCTTGCGCAGCCAGACCAGCACGGTCGAGGCACCCTGGATGCCATAGCGCTCCTGGGCTTGCCCGTACGTCAGCTCGCCTCTTTCTACCTGATCCACCACCGCCAGCTTAAAGGCCAGTGTGTAGTCCTTCTGCGTTCTCTTAACCCATTGATCCACTTGACTTTCCTTCCTGATGAACAGAAAGGTGTCAACCTCATTCAGGACGGGTCATCTCCAAAAAAAAGAGTGCCTCGGCACTCTTTTTTTACAGGCCCAAAGGCCGCTGGATTTTAACGGCAAGTGGCAGGCGCGTACTTCGCTTCGAGCGTACCGGCCTTAGCGCCAGCCATGCCGGCCTTTGCTGCAGATACCCCCGTTACGGAAGAGCAGGCCCAGTCAAGCGCACCGCTGGTGCCAGCCGTCAAAGCGGCTGCCAGGGTGACGGACGTGCCCTTGGCTGCCGTACGAACATAAGGCGAAATGACCAGCGTGTTCTTTGCCGCAGCAACCCCGGTAGCGGCAGCGTTGTATGTCACCGTGATCGGGCCGCCAGCGGCAATCTGCACGCTGTCAACAAACTTGGAGTTGGCACCAGTATTTGCATTCTGGGCATTCCAAGTCGTAACAACGTTGGCCAGTTCGGTAGTGCTGGTGCCGTCAGTGGCAATCATGTTCTTCGCACCTTGAGCCAGGTTCAGGCCTTCGGTCACGCGGGTACGCACGGTGTAGTCCTGATAAGCCGGCAGCGCGATGGCTGCCAAAATACCAATGATGGCCACCACGATCATCAGTTCGATCAGGGTAAAACCTTTTTGCATGAAACGCTTCATAAATTTCTCCTCGAGATTGAGAGCAAACACCACCTGCTGGCAGTGCCACAGGGTATGACTTCTGCAGCACTTTTTGTGCCAGGGTCCGGCTACCCCCGAGATGGGGATGAGCTGGGTATGGAGCGTGAATACGTTAACCGCCTCGGGGCAATGCTCTTGGTTTGTGACATTTTTGTCGTCCTAATTTGTCCGCCCTGACTGCCGGGATGTCTGACACGAAACCAAGAGTCGTTTTGGCATCCAGGCCTTACGCAGAAAGCCCGAGCACTTATTGCTTTTGACCAATTGGCTGACCCGCAGCTATCGCGCAAGGGGCTTTCTCGCTGGGGTCGATTTTCGCTTTCGGCGTCCTAAGCCAGATAGCCTCCTGGCTGCTCTGTTCTGTCTCTTCCGAGTGGGTGAACAACAACCACGGTCGATCGACAGGTTCTGAACGTTAGGTGTTCCCGCGAGTGTCTCGCCAAGAAAGTGACTTATGAGAAAGTTAAAGGCCCGCAGATGTGGGCCTTCTTCGATTCAGCGGACTGCAATTCAAGCATGCAGTTCAAGACGTATTTCAATGTACTCACGCCGCTTCCAGAACTCATCGACCTGCTCTTGTTGCTATTGCTCCACCGATGCAAGGTGCCCGAAGTCTGAAATCGCTTCAGGTGTTCAATCATGAGGCTTTCAGCGTTGTCCATGGCTACCTGTTACTCCCATGCAAAAGAGAAGGATTGCGGCGCAGAGTCCGCCAACGGTCGAGGCCGCAGGTCGCGCTTTTGGATGTTTCCTACACCTCTAGCACCTCGATTTTCTGAAGATCAATCAGCTGGAACGCCCCGCATTCCAGCGCGTTGGCCTCGCTCATGATGAGACCGCTTTCCTGCGGCTTGGCGTGGGTGATGTAGATGGGGAACTGGTGGGCGCTGGGGGGCAAGGCCTGCAGCTCCTGGGCCAGTGTGGCGGGTGACAGGTGCAGGCTTTTGCTGGCCAGATCATGCTCGCGGTTGCTGAAGGCGGTTTCGATGAACAGCGCGGCCACCCCGTCCTCAGACTGGTGCAGTGTGTTAACACGCTGCCAGAAGTCCGGGTTCTGGCCTCCGGTGTCACCGCTATAGACCCACCAGCCGCTTGTGCCGCGCGCAGCATAGCCCACAGCGGGCACACTGTGGCGGGCGGAGAGTACCTCCAGCACGGTGCCAGCCACGGTCAGTCGGTTGCCCACGGCCAAGGGCTGCAGTTGCAAAAAGGGCGCCTCAGGCGTCGGGATGCGGGTGAAGTCGGGCCATATGGTGTTGTTAAAGACGTGCTGGCGCAGGGCGTCCAGCGTGGCAGGCAGGGCGTGGACCTGCACGGGAGTGTTGCGTAGAGACGAAACAGCGTCAAGCATCAGCGGCAGCGCCGCGATGTGGTCGAGGTGCGAATGCGTGAGGAACACATGGTCGATGCGGCGCATCTGCTCCAGCGTGAGGTCGCCCACGCCGGTGCCGGCGTCTATCAGGATGCTGTCGTCAATCAGAAATGAGGTAGTCCGGCAATCTTTGGCAATGGCTCCGGAGCAACCCAGTACGCGAACCTTCATGAACCCGCCTTGTCCTATTCGTTGTTCATTGGCCTACTTGGTATCGAAACTGGTGGCGCTGTCCCAGCCGGGATCGAAAAGCTGCCCTCTCAGGGCCTGCACGCGGTTGGCATACAGGCCATAGAGCGAGGAGTGCGGGGCGTTGTGCAGCAAGTCTGTCAGCAGTGTGCCGCATTGTGTCCAGTCCTGGGCGCGATATGCTTCGAGAAAGTGTTGCCAAGTGGATATTTCTGAGGCCCGCGCCGGGGATAGCGTGTCTAGGGGGGACATTGGCGTGTAGATAACGACCGCCTGGGCCTTGCCCTTGACGCGCACGCGGTCGAGTTCCTGCCAGGCGAACTGGGGCACTCGGGCGTGGGTAGTTTCGCTCACCACGGTACGCACGCCATAGTACTTGGACAGGCCTTCCAGGCGAGACCCCAAGTTCACCGCGTCGCCGATGACCGTGTAGCTGCGGCGGATGTCCGAACCCATGTCGCCCACGCACATGGTGCCGGTGTTAAGCCCTATGCCAATACCGATTTCCGGAAGCCCGCGCTCCTGGTGCAACAGGTTGATCTGCTCAACCGCACGCTCCATGTCCAGTGCTGCCTGCACTGCGAGTTGCGCGTGTTCTGCGGTTGGCACCGGCGCTCCCCAAAACGCCATGACGCAGTCCCCCATGTACTTGTCGATGGTGCCCCTGTGGCTGCGAATAATGTGGGTCAGCTGGCTGAACACGTCATTGAGCAGAGCTTGCAGCTGCAGGGGCTCCATCTGCTCTGACATGGCGGTGAACCCCCGCATGTCGCAGAACATGACGGTCAGTTCGCGGCTGGTGGCCTGCATGCTGTAGTTTTCGGGCTGCTTGACCATCTCGTCCACCAACTCGGGTGGCACGTAGGTGCCGAACAGTGCGGCCAGTTCCCGCTTGGATCGGCTTTCCACAAAGTAGCCGTAGACCATGTTGAGCGCGAATGCCAGTACCGCCATCACGATTACCGTCGCCAGTGGCATTGCCAAGCCTTGGGCGAGATAAAGCCACAGGTTGAGGCCTGCCAGCGCTGCAACCACCCCCAGGCTGAGAAGCACCGCGGAGGTGGCTGACAGCGCGGGCAGGGCGAGGGCCAGCAAAACACCTGCGCAGAGCAGTTGTGCAGCGTCAAAGCCCACCGCGTAGTCGGGTCGCACGATGCTTTTGCCATCGAGAAAGGCGGACAGCATATTGGCGTGGGTTTCCACACCGGGATAGGTTCGGCCTACGGGGGTTACGCGCAGGTCGAGCAGACCGGGGGTTGTTGAGCCCACCAGAATCAGTTGGCCTTGCAGGTTGTTGGCAGGCAGTTTGCCCTCCAGTACATCTGACGCGGAAACATAGCGGAATGACCCTCCGCTCACGTCGCCGGGGCCGCGAAAGGGTATGAGTGTTGCTAGCCGGTCGTCTACAGGCAGCGCAAGTTCGCGGCCATCTTGACGCAGCACGATGCTGTGCAAGGTGTCGTGGGTGCCTTGGGGGGCGGCGCTGACATAGTTGGGATGTACTTCCGGCAAGCCAAGCAGCGTGCGAAACATCGCAAGCGCCAAGGATTCGTAGTACTTTCCCTGGTGCTCCGCAAGGAGAGGAAGGGAACGGACAACGCCATCGTCATCGGTAACCGAGTTGAAAAAACCCGCAGCAGGCACAGCATTGGCCAGTTTTTCAATGTTGCTGCCGTATCCACCCCAGGAGGTGGCCCGCAATGGGAGACCACGAAGTCTCTCGGTGGGCAAGGCAGGAGGGGGGAGAACACCTTTTGTTCTCCCGTCTCGGTCACTGGTGAAGTAGTAGCCCAGAACCGCAGGTCGGCCTTGCAGAGCGCGGGCAAAGAGTGCGTCGTAGTCAAGAGTGGGAGCCAGGCGCACCAGTTGTTCCTTGAAGCCCGTCTGCGCCCGCAAAGGCCCTTTGGCCAAACGCTCCAGGTTTGCGAGGCCTGAGCTTCCGTCTGCTTCGGCGAAGAGGACGTCGAACCCCACCAGCGCGACCTGTTGCCGTTCAAACAGCTCTTGCGTCAAAGCAGCAAGCTTGTCCCGTCCCCAAGGCCAGTGCCCCACCCTATCAAGGCTTTTTTCGTCAATATCAACGATGACGATACGCTCATCCAGCGTACGCGGCATGGTCGCACGCAGCCGGGTGTCGTAGATGATGTTTTCGAGCCGCTCCAGCACCTGGAGATGAAGGGCGCCTGAAATGTGCAGCAGTGCAAACGCTAACGGAATCAGGGTGACTGCCGTGCGGCGAGCGTGCCGTCGGAACAGATGCAAGAGTCTGGATTGCATGGGTTCCGGCGACAAGGTTGGCAGATAAATTGCCAGATGGGGCGCGAGGCCCGGGTGCGGCCGTCAGCTTTGTTCGAACTGCATTTCCGTACCTGCCAACTCCAGCCGATCACCGTGTTTGAGAGGTACAGGAGATGTGCCGATGGAAGCACCATTGAGCAGAGGCATGTCGGGGCCCTCGACATGGGCCAGCACGAAGCCCTGATGCCGCTTGGTAATGGAGGCCACGGCAACGCCAGGTTTGCCGATGGTGGTAACCACCTTTTGCAGCGACACTTCCCGCCCCGCAGCGGCACCAGACATCACACGGATGACCCCGGAGATGGGCGGGGCAGCGGCAGCACCCAGCGGGGCAGGCCGGGAGGCCGTGCCCAAGGGGGGCACCATTCCCGGTTTGAAGATCATGGTCTTCTCGAAGTTTTGCCCTTCGGCCTCGTGCAGGAAACGGATCTTGTACTTGCCCACCTCAACGGTATCGCCATTGCGCAGTTCTTGGCGCTTGACAGCCTTGGCGTTGACGTAGGTGCCGTTGGTGCTCCCCAGGTCTTCAATTTCCACATCCTGGCCTGCCATGTGAATGACGGCATGTTCGCCGCTCACGGCGAGGTTATCGATCACGATGTCGTTGTAAGGGCGGCGGCCGAGCGTAGTGCGCTCTTTGGTCAGTTGCACTTCCTTGATGACAACCCCGTCGATTGAAACGATCATTCTGGGCATGATCCACTCCTGATGTGATGAGTAATTGTTGTAGTCGGCGCCACTTACGCGGCCCCTAGCAATCGGGACATAAGGCCGCGTTTCTTGCCCCCCGCAGCCGCTTGCACCAGCAGTACGCTGACGTTATCACGCCCACCGTTCGCATTGGCAGTGTCGATGAGCAATGTGGCTTTTTCCTCCAAAGGCAGTGGTGTTCGCACCAGCTCCGCCAAGTCTGAGTCAGCGACCATGTCCGTGAGGCCGTCTGAACACATTAGGAACAAGTCATTGGGGGCCACCTGAAACTCGTTGACTTCCATCATGACATTGGGCTCTACGCCCAGCGCACGGGTAACGAGATTGCGATTGGACGACAGCGCGGCTTGCTGCGCTGTAAGCAGGCCGGCATCAACCTGTTCCTGGAGCCAGGAGTGGTCGCGTGTGATCTGTTGCAGGGTGCCATCGCGCAGGCGATAGCAGCGGGAGTCGCCAATATGTCCGAGGATGAGGCGGCTGCCGTGGAAAACCCCGACCACCAGCGTGGTGCCCATTCCCGCATATTGGGGGTTGGAAAGCGAGGCACCCAGAATGGCATGGTTGGCGTTCTCGACGCAGATCTCCAGGGCTCGCCGCACGTCGGTCGATTGGGGAGTGCTGCCGGCCTGCCCCAACCAGCGGGCCATCTCGGTGCGGATGAACGTGGTGGCCATGCCGCTTGCCACTTCACCAGCGTTGTATCCGCCCATGCCATCGGCGAGGATGGCGACCTGAGCATCCCGGTCGACCGCCACCGCATCTTCGTTGTTGGTGCGCACGCGGCCTTTGTCGGTGCGTGCGAAAAATTCGTAGGTCATGGATGTTGGGGCGAGCGTCATCGGGCGCCTGAAATCGGCGGGGATGCCGCGCCCCGCCCAGCGGGTTGCTCCATCACGGTTCTCTGAAAATCCGCCATTTCATGCCCTGTTGCATCGCGGTCCGCATCATAGACGACTGCTCCCGGCTCCGGCGATCCCGCCTGTCCGGCTGCCACGCCCGCCTGCCGCAGGTCGGCGGCAAATTGCCGGCCAGTCTGGTACCGGGCCTCCGGGCGTTTCTGAAGGGCCTGGGCCACCACGCGCGCCACGGCGGGGGAAAGCTCGGGACGCAGCTGCCGAATGTCGGGCGCCTCCGTGTTGGCGATTTTGTGCATCAGCTCCGTCATTGACTCCCCGCGCAGCGGCAGCGAGCCCGTGAGCAGCTGAAACAACGTGACACCCAATGAGTAGAGGTCTGACCGGCCATCTACCTTCTTGCCTGCGAGTTGTTCCGGTGACATGAAACTCGGGGTTCCCAGAACCAGTCCTGTGCGTGTCTTGCTGGAATCCGTGATGCGTGCAATGCCAAAATCCGTCACCTTCACGGCATCCGTGGCGGCGTCGAACATGATGTTGGCAGGCTTGATGTCGCGGTGCACCACGTTGTGTGCGTGGGCGTAGTCCAGCGCCTCGGCAACGCGTGCTCCGATGGAAAGCACCGTGGCCACCGGTAGAAGATGCCCAGCATGGCAGGCCCGCGCCAGGTCTGCGCCCTTGAGGAACTCCATGGCGATGTAGGCCAGATCGTGTTCCTCGCCAGCATCAAAGATCGTCACGATGCAGGGGTGCTGCAGGCGCCCCGCTGTTTCTGCCTCGCGAAAGAACCGGGCTCTGGCGTCGATGAGTGCGTCGCCCTCGAACTCTTCGCCGAGCGCGAGGGTCTTGATGGCAACCACGCGTCCAATCTTTGGGTCTCTTCCCAGGTAGACCACGCCCATCGCCCCTTTGCCAATCTCCCTGTCTATCTGATAGCGGCCCAGCATCGGTATGCCGGTTGCGGCATCACCTGGCAGGCGCGGCGCTGGGGTGGGGGGAATCGATGCGGGTGTGCTGGACGGGGCGCCAGTTTCCTTCTGCAAGTGCGCCCGCACACGCTTGTACCGTGCATGGGCATCCTTGTATCCCTTGTTGTGCTGCAGGATGTGTTTGTAGACGGACTTGGCCTTGGCAAAGTTGCGCTTGCGCTCAAAGTCCTGAGCCAGGTGGTACAGGTTGTCCATCAGGGCATCGCTGGGCGGCACTCGGCGCAAGCGCTCGAAGGCCATGTCCAATTGGCCCTGCCCTTGCAGCGCAAGCCCCATCATGCGATCGGTTTCGGCGGTTTCCGCTGATGGGGGCGTACCTCTTGCGCTGAGCTTGCCCAGCACGGCAAAGGCTGTGATGCCTCCCAACAAAGCCAGCACGCCGGGCGCCAAAGGAATCCAGAACCCTGCGTAACGCAGCAGGCCCCACTCAGTGGCGACGAGCAGGAGCAGGAGCCCTGCGCCCAGCACTCCCCCGGCTGGACGAGAGAGTCTCGGAAGGGCCAGCGCAACAAAGAGCAATGCTCCCAGTGCGCTGCCCCAGGACATCGTCCATACCCACTCAGGTCGTTGCACCCCGAGGCCCAGCCGTATGGCCGACAGCGTTTGCGCCAGCATCTCCACGGGATACATCGTGCGCGCGCCGGACTGGACCCACGGGGTGACCAGCGCGTTGCTTGTCTCACCCACCAGTACCACTTTGTCCTTGAAGTCCTGCGGCGGAATCTTGCCGCTGGATACCTGGGCAAAAGACACCACAGGGAATGCGGAGGCACCGTCCGGCGCCGCGTGAAATCGCGGATGCATCACCGCCGAACCGTCGGTCACAACGTGCAGCCCACCCATGCGAATGCCCTGAGGCTCCGTCTGAACCCGCAGTTCGTTTTGGCCCAGATGCAGACTGTGCCTCGCCGCGAGCAAGGCCAAGGAGGGCACGCCGACGTCGTCGTACCGCAGCAGAAGGGGAATGCCGCGAAGGTGACCATCTTCGTCCAGGGCGACCGAAAGATGACCAACGCCTGCCGCCACCGAACCGATCCCAGCGACCGGGTTTTGCGCCGATGTGGCGGGGATCGCAAAGCTCGCAGGGTTCGGCAAAACGCTGCGGTGCGCATAGGCGGGCAGCGGCGTGCGGGCACCGCCCGCCAGGGTGTAGCGCGAAGCCAGGAATACGTTGCCGGCCCGTTGGATGCTGGCGGCCAGGCGCGCGTCAGAATCCAGAGCCTTCTCCGCCTCGTCTACGGTGCGGCTCAACTCCGTCGCCAGCGGGGATGTGTCCCCCGCCCGCGCCATCGTGTCCCGCATTTTGCGAAGGTAGGCAAGGCCACGGTCGGACTGGGGTTCGGCAAAAGACGGGGTCAGGACAATAGTCTTGGCGCCAGCCGCCGAAAGCTGGTCGATCAACTTGGCGTAGACATCCCGTGACCAGGGGCCGTTGCCCAAGCTTTCAAGGCTGGCATCGTCGATGCCAATGATGGCAATTTCAGGCAACGGGGCTGGCGTGTGGATGCTGGTCGCAGCGTCATACACGCGGTACTCCAGCCACTGGAACACACCCGTGGCTGTGCACAGTGCAACCAGCACCGCCGCAGCCAATGCGCCCCGCAAACCATCGGTACGCCACATGCCAAGCCACCGCCCCGAGGTTGTTCGTCCCACTGCTGATATTCCACTCTCTGTATTGAGAGCTGTTCAAAGCAATATTTAAGCCGGGGCTGCAGGGGGCTTGGTGTGGCCCCCAACCGCATGCGACGGGTGGTTCATCGAGGATTCGATGGCGGTTCTTGTCGGGGCAGGCAGGACGCATGAATCGGGTGTGTCATTTTTGTCACCCGAATGCGACGGGCCACCCGGACACACTTTGGCCCACCCATGCAAAAAGCGCCCGGAACCTTGGTTCCGGGCGCTTTTTTTGGGTACGCCTTCCTCTGCGAGCCCTCAAGCCCGAGGTGTCCGCAGTGACGCGGACGGGCGCAGCGAGATTTACTTCAGCTGGGCCTTGAGCAGCTTGCCCAGTTCCGAAGGATTGCGGGTGATGATGAAGCCCGACTCTTCCATGATCGCCAGCTTGGCGTCGGCCGTGTCGGCACCGCCAGAGATCAGCGCGCCAGCGTGGCCCATGCGCTTGCCGGGAGGGGCCGTGACGCCAGCGATGAAGCCCACGATAGGCTTCTTCATGTTGGCCTTGCACCACTGGGCGGCTTCGGCTTCGTCAGGACCGCCGATTTCGCCAATCATGATCACGGCATCGGTGTCTGGATCGTCGTTGAAAGCCTTCATCACGTCGATGTGCTTGAGGCCGTTGATGGGGTCGCCACCAATGCCCACGGCGCTCGATTGACCCAGACCGACTTCGGTCAGCATGGCCACGGCTTCGTACGTCAGCGTGCCCGAGCGGGACACCACGCCGATACGGCCCTTGCGGTGGATGTGACCGGGCATGATGCCGATCTTGATTTCGTCAGGCGTGATCAGGCCAGGGCAGTTGGGGCCCAGCAGCAGCGTCTTCTTGCCGCCAGCGGCTTCCTTGGCCTTCATCTTGTTGCGCACCATCAGCATGTCCTTGACCGGAATGCCTTCGGTAATGCAGATGGCCATGTCCAGGTCGGCTTCGACGGCTTCCCAGATGGCATCCGCAGCGCCTGCTGGAGGCACATAGATCACCGACACGGTGGCACCGGTCTGCTGAGCGGCTTCCTTGACGGAGGCGTAGATCGGGATGTTGAAGATCGACTCGCCCGCCTTCTTGGGGTTCACGCCCGCCACGAAGCAGTTCTTGCCGTTCGCGTATTCCTGGCACTTTTCGGTGTGGAACTGGCCAGTCTTGCCCGTGATGCCCTGGGTGATGACCTTGGTGTCTTTGTTGATGTAGATCGACATGTGTGTTCTCCGGGCTTACTTGACGGCAGCAACGATCTTGGTCGCAGCTTCGGCCATGGTGTCTGCAGCGATGATGGGCAGGCCGGACTCGGCCAGCATCTTCTTGCCCAGCTCTTCGTTCGTGCCCTTCATGCGCACGACCAGCGGCACGTTCAGGTTCACGGCCTTGCAAGCGGTGATCACGCCGGTGGCGATGGTGTCGCACTTCATGATGCCGCCGAAGATGTTGACCAGAATGCCTTCGACCTTGGGGTTCTTCAGCATGATCTTGAAGGCTTCAGTCACCTTCTCGGGGGTGGCGCCGCCGCCCACGTCCAGGAAGTTGGCGGGCTCGCCCCCGAACAGCTTGATGGTGTCCATGGTAGCCATGGCCAGGCCAGCGCCGTTCACCAGGCAGCCGATGTTGCCATCGAGGCTGATGTAGGCCAGGTCGAACTTGGAGGCTTCGACTTCGGCTGGATCTTCTTCGTCCAGATCGCGGAAGGCCACGATTTCTGGGTGACGGAACAGCGCGTTGGCGTCAAAGTTGAACTTCGCGTCCAGGGCCATCAGGTTGCCCTTGGAGTCGCAGTTCAGCGGGTTGATTTCCACCAGCGACGCATCGGTGTCCATGTAGCACTTGTAGATCTTGGCGAAGATGTCCACGGCCTGGTCGATGGAAGCGCCGGTCAGGCCGATGGCTGCTGCCACCTTGCGGCTCTGCGCTTCGGTGATGCCGGTCAGCGGATCGATCATCTCGGTGATGATCTTCTCGGGGGTGGAGTGGGCAACTTCCTCGATGTCCATGCCGCCTTCGCTCGAAGCGATCAGGGCGACCTTCTGGGTGGCGCGGTCGGTGACCAGCGACACATACAGTTCGTTCTTGATGTCGGCGCCGTCTTCGATGTACAGGCGGCGAACTTTCTGGCCCTCAGCGCCGGTCTGGTGCGTGACCAGCTGCATGCCCAGGATGTCGCTGGCGCGTGCCTTCACATCGTCAATGGTCTTGGCAACCTTCACGCCGCCGCCCTTGCCACGGCCACCGGCGTGGATCTGGGCCTTGACCACCCACACGGGGCCGCCGAGCTTCTGGGCTGCTTCAACGGCTTCTTGCACCGTGAATGCGGGAATGCCACGCGGAACGGGCACACCAAAATTGCGCAAGATTTCCTTGCCTTGGTATTCGTGAATCTTCATGAGGTCTCTCTCAGGGAAGGGTGGTAGTTACCCGTTTACCATGAACAGATGTCTGGCCGCGGGCTTGGGACATGGCAACCCGCGACTGTATCATGTTGCAACGCACCATCCTTGTGCCTAACTTACACCCCGGGCTGGGCTGGTAGCCTTCCCATCCCCCCTTTTTCTCTTTTCTATTCCGGCAGCCGCTGCCGCCTTTTTGCAGGAGCACCTCCATGTCCAAAGTCTTTATCGATGGCGAAGCCGGTACCACGGGCCTGCAGATCCGCGAGCGCCTGCAGGCCATGCCGCAGATCGAGCTGGTCAGCATTGCGCCCGAGTTGCGCAAAGACCCAGCCGCCAAACGCGACCTGATCGCGGGGGTCGACCTGGTGGTGCTGTGTCTTCACGACGATGCAGCGCGCGACACCGTGGCCATGGTGGACGAGATCGAGCGCGGCTCGGGCCGCAAGGTCAAGGTGATCGACGCCAGCACGGCCCACCGCACGGCCGATGGCTGGGTGTACGGGTTTCCAGAACTCGCTGCATCGCAGGCGCAGGCGGTGCGCGATGCCGCCCGTGTCTCTAACCCCGGCTGCTACGCCACGGGCGCGATTGCCATGCTGCGCCCGCTGGTGGACGCCGGCCTGATCCCTGCGGACTACCCTTTGAGCCTGCCTTCGGTGTCGGGCTACTCCGGCGGCGGCCGCACCATGATCGAAGCGTACGAGGCAGGCACTGCAGCGCCGTATGAGGCCTACGCCCTGGGCCTGACGCACAAGCACATCCCCGAGATCCTGCGTTACACCGGCCTCACACGCCGCCCGGTGTTCATCCCCGCCGTGGGCAACTTCCGCCAGGGCATGCTGGTGCAGTTGCCGCTGCACCTGGACCTGCTGCCCGGAGCCCCCAAGGCCAGCGACCTGCACGACGCGCTGGCCGGTCACTACAGCCGCACCAACACGCCCGAGCAGTGGGTCAGCGTACTGCCGCCCACCGATGATTTGAAGCTCGCCGCCGACACGCTGACCGACACCAACAAGCTGGAGCTGCGCGTGTTTGCCAACGAGCAATACCGGCAGGCCGTGGTCATCGCGCGCCTGGACAACCTGGGCAAAGGTGCCAGCGGCGCCGCAGTGCAGAACCTGCAGCTGATGCTCGGTCTCTGAACCGCTACGGGTTTCCCCACCCTCCTGTCTGCCCGGCAGGTTTTCGACGCGCCAGACCTGGCGCGTTTTTTCTATGGGCCTTCCTGGCGGAATCGTTTAAGCTGATTCCAGACCGCTGACCACGCCAGGCCCACTGGCGCACGCCGTATGTTTGGGGGGGGCTGATGGGTTTTCCACTGTCTTATGACATCGTGGCGCCGCAGATGCGGTCGCTGCAGAAGCTCGAGGCTGCGTTGCAGCGCCTGGATCTTCGCTGGGAGGTCATCGACACCACTGCACGCATCGTGTGCCCGGGCGAGGCGGCGGGTTTCCTGCATACACTGGACCAGACGCGTACCGCGTTCGCCACGCTGGCCCAGGAGATGGTGGAGCACATTGCCACCACCCACCTGAGCAACCGCATGGGCGACCTGGCGTCCCGCGCCCAGGTGGCCATCGATATTCTGGTGCGCAACCTTTTCGAGCGCACGGCCGATGTCGGCTTCATCGCCACCGATGGACCGCTGGTGGCTTTTGTGGAGGCTGCGGCAGTCCAAGGCGACCCCGATGCCGCCACGCTGCTGCGCAAGCGGTTGCAAGAGTACCGCGCCAAATACACCGTCTATGACGACATCCTGCTGCTGGATGCCTGTGCCCATCCGTTGCTGGGCCTGCAAGACCGGCAGGTGACCGAGGCCTTGGTTGTGCAGGAGCCCTCGTGGTGGCGGGGTGCGATGGACAGGCCCGGTTATGGCGAGCACTACGGTGCCTCGGACTGGTATCCCGGCGAAGGCGATCTGCTGCTGTATGTGCACCGCGTTGTATCGGCGCAGGGGCGCGCCTGCGGGGCCGTGGTGCTGCGCTTTGGACTCCATTCCGAGCTGGAGTCGATCTTTGCCGACCTGCGCGACCCCGAGGACCGCGTGGCGCTGCTGCTCGTGGATGGCAGTGATCGTGTCATTGCGTCCAGCAAGCCCGCTGAATTCTCGGTGGGCGAGGTCCTGGCCACTGGCTCTCTGCAGTCGCTTGACGCCCGCCCTTGCACCCACCGGGGCCACGACTACCTGGCGCAGGCGCGCACCACCCGGGGCTACCAGGGCTACCAAGGCCTGCCCTGGCGGGCGGTGGCGCTGGTGCGGCTGGATGCGGCGTTCAAGGGCGAGCAAGGTATGCAGGAGTCTGCAGGGGGCGGTGGCGCGCCGGCGACGGCTGAGGCGGCGCGCATGGAGGTGGATGATCCCATGCTGCGCGCCATTGTGGAACGCGCCCGCGCCATCGAAGAAGGGCTTACCCGCGTGATCTGGAATGGCAAGGTGGCCGAATCGGCGGTGAGCGCAGGCTCGTCGATCCATGCCGTGTTTGACCAGATCGGGCGTACGGGCAAGGACACCATTGCCGTCTTCGACGGTGCCATCCAGGAACTGCGCGGACTGCTACTGGCAGGGCGCCGCGCCGAGATGAAGGCCCATGCCGGCCTGGCGGTCCGCATCATGGATCGCAATCTCTACGAACGTGCCAACGACTGCCGCTGGTGGGCGCTGTCCGAAGAACTGGCCCATGCGCTGGGTGACATCCAGGCTCGGGGCGTGCCCGGGCAATCAGCCGCTGCAGCACAGCGCGCGGCACAGATCCTCGCGCACCTCAACAGCCTCTACACGGTGTACCGGCGCGTGGCGCTGTTTGACCGCCAGGGGCGCGTGGTGGCCGTGTCCTGCGATGCCAGCACGCTGCCCGCCGACCTGCAACTGGATGCCGACCTGGTCCGGCGCACTCTGGCCTTGCAAGGTTCGCAGGCCTACGTCGTGTCGCCCATGCAGCCGCAGGCGCTGGCCGATGGGCTGCCCGCCTATGTGTACTGCGCCGCGCTGCGCGCTGCGCCGGGCGGCCCGGTGGTGGGCGGCATCGCGCTGGCCTTCAACTGCGCCACCGAGCTGAAGGCCATGCTGCGCGACGCACTGCCGCAGGGCCAGGGCATGCGCGGCTTCTTCACCGATGCGCAGGGGCGCGTGCTAGCCAGCGCAGACGAGGATGGCCCGGATGCCGCTCAGGGCGGTGCGCAACCTGTGTTGCCTTTTGTGGCAGATATCGCACGGGCCGCAGTGCCACCCGCCGCCGCAGGGCGGCAGCCCGGGCAGGGCGCAAGAACTTCCTCTGCGGCGACTGCGTCGGTCCTGCCCGCCACCGCGCAGCGCGTGCACTGGCAAGGGCAGGACTATCTGGCGGGTGTGGCGGTCAGCACCGGATACCGGGAATTCAAGCGCGACGATGGATACCGGGAACCCGTGTACTCCGTCTTGCTGATGCCCGTACAGCCCGCCGTGGTCAGCGGCGGTGCCCTGGCCTTGCCGCAGTCATCTGTGCAGGGGGCGGGCGGCAATGTGCGCCGCTATGGTGTGGTGGCCTGTGGCGCCCTGCTGCTGGCCATTGACAGCATGCACGTGCAGCAGGCCATGTCGGCCGCGCGCCTGGTGCAGGTGCCGGGCCCGGCGCAGTTGGTCGGCATGCTGGAGATTGCCCACGAAGGCGGCACCCGCATGGCGCCCGCCTATGACGCCTGCCGCATTGCGGGCCTGTCTGCATTGGCCGACCCTCGGCGGGCCGTGGCGGTCGTGGTCAAGAGCCAGGGCCGCCCTGTGGTGCTGTTGGTGGAGCGTCTGGTGGGCGTGGTGTCGCAGGACAGCGTGCACCCAGTGCCCGGCAGCGTGTCTGCGCATGCCCCATGGATCACGGGCATCCTGAGCGACCGAGGCTCGGGCCAGGCCATCGTGTATGTGGTGGACCCCAATGGCCTGGATGCCCGGTGGGTACCCTTGCCACCCGAGGTGCTTGCGGCACCCTCAGCCAGCAGTACCTCTGCAGAGTTGACAACACAGCGCTGACCGGGCCTGGCCTGGCCTAGCTTGCGGACGCTGCCAGGTTGGGTCAGGTGGCGCAAGGGTTCTCGTCATTCGTGTCGCCGTCCGTATCGCCACCAATGGCTTTCTGGATGGCATGCATCGTGAAGCCGCGTGCCATCAGGAAGCGGACCTGGCGCGAGCGTTCTTTCATGTCCAGCGGCACCTGGCCAAACTTGCGCTGCCATACCTCCCGGGCACGCTGCACCTCGGTGGTCAGCAGCGGGGCCGTGGCCTCGCGCACCAGCTCATCGGCCACTCCCCGGTTGCGCAGTTCCCGAACGAGGCGGGCTGCACCCAGGCGGGGGCCACGGCGGTGCACCAGGGATTGGGCCGCTCGCTGGTCGCTCAGCCAGTCCTGCTCCACCAGCAGGTCCAGCAGGGCGGCCAGCTCCTCGGGGCTCTCTGCATGGGGCGCCAGCTTGGCGGCCAGCTCGCTGCGGGAATGCTCCCGCTGGCTTAGCAGGCGCAGGGCCCGGCCCTTGAGCGAGAGCGTGGTGAACCCCATGAATCTATTTGCTTCAAATTTGATAGCTGTTAGCGCTTGCCAATCAAGCGCTAGCAGCCAATTTTGCTTGAAACTTCGGAGTTCACTCGTCCGCAGTGGCGGCAGGGGCCTGCAGTGCGCCAGGCAGCAGCGCAATGCCCAGGCCTTCGCGCACCTTGTTCTCGATCTCGCGGGCGAGGTCGGGGTTCTCGCGCAGGAACTCACGCGCGTTGTCGCGGCCCTGGCCGATTTTTTCGCCGTTGTAGGCGTACCAGGCACCGCTCTTTTCCACGATCTTGGCGGTCACGCCCATGTCGATGATTTCGCCCTCGCGGCTGATGCCTTCGCCGAACAGGATGTCGAACTCTGCTGTCTTGAAGGGTGGGCTCACCTTGTTCTTGACCACCTTGACCTTGGTTTCGTTGCCGATGGCTTCGTCGCCCTTCTTGATGGTGCCGGTGCGGCGGATATCCAGGCGCACGGAGGCATAGAACTTGAGCGCGTTACCGCCGGTGGTGGTTTCGGGCGAGCCGAACATCACGCCGATCTTCATGCGGATCTGGTTGATGAAGATGACCATGCAATTGGTCTTCTTGATCGTGGCGGTCAGCTTGCGCAGCGCCTGGCTCATCAGGCGGGCCTGCAGGCCGGGCAGCGCGTCGCCCATCTCGCCTTCGATTTCGGCCTTGGGCGTGAGCGCGGCGACCGAGTCCACCACGATCAGGTCCACGGCGCCGGAGCGCACCAGGCTGTCCACAATTTCCAGCGCCTGCTCGCCGGTGTCGGGCTGGCTGATCAGCAAGTCGGACAGTTGCACCCCCAGTTTCTGGGCGTACTGCACATCCAGCGCGTGTTCGGCATCCACAAACGCGCAGGTACCGCCCAGCTTCTGCATCTCGGCAATAACCTGCAGCGTGAGCGTGGTCTTGCCCGACGATTCCGGGCCATAGATCTCGACCACACGGCCACGGGGCAGGCCGCCCACGCCCAGCGCGATATCGAGGCCCAGCGAGCCGGTGGAGACAACCTGGATGTCCTCGATCACCTCACCTTCACCCAGGCGCATGATCGTGCCCTTGCCAAACTGCTTCTCGATCTGGGCGAGCGCAGCGGCCAGGGCCTTGGCCTTTTCGGTGTTCACGGGCAATGCGGGGTTGGTGCCTTTGACTGCGACGTCCATGAGAAACTCCTTGAAAAACAACAGGTTGGATGCTTGCATCGCTCTGCGGTTAATCACAGGCTGGATGCTTGAACAGTAGTTTATGCGAGCTGTTGCAAGGTCTTCAAGGATAATTTAGTCAGTTTGCCTGACAATTCGGTGATGCCTGATTTGCTCCTTCCATCCCCTGCCGAAGACGGCTGGCGCCAGACCCACCTGGGTCGCCTGTTCGGCCACGCCATGCGGCGTTTTGACGCGCGCGTGCTGCAGCTCATGGCGCACAACGTGGAGGTGCCGCTGGCGCTGTCCAACCTGGCGGCTCGCGACCAGGTGACGGCAGCACATGTGCACATCACCCGGCACCTGGCCTTGCAGGGCGACCGGTTGACCGACCTGGCCCAGCGCGCGGGCATGACCAAGCAGGCCATGGCCAACCTGGTGGACCAGTGCGAGGCCTGGGGCCTGGTCACGCGCGAGGCCGACCCGCTGGACGCGCGCGCCCGCCGCGTGTGTTTTACGTCCACGGGGCTGGCCTGGCTGCAGGCGTTTCGCGATGCTGTGGCGCAGGCGGAGGCCGAGTTCCGGGCCGAAGTGGGCCATGACGTGGCCACTGTGGTGGCGATTGGGCTGGAAGCCTATGCGGGCGGCGATGGGGCGGGTATGTTGATGCGCTGAACCCGGCTAGTCGGCTGTACCCGTTGCGGTTGTTGTTGCCGTTGACACCTGGGCCTGCGCCGCTGCCACCAGCTGGTCAGCGTCAATGCCCATGGCACGCAGCGTGCGTGCCGCCACGCCGTGCGGCATGGTGGCCACCGCTGCCACCACGTGGGCGCCCAGAAGGGGGCCGCCCTGGCTCTTGCGGGAGCGCGCCAGCGTCTGCATGACCTCCTGGCCCGATGGCTGTGCCCGGTAGAGGCCCGGGGCCGGTGGCGCGAGGGCTGGCGCCTGCGGCAGGGTTGCATCCAGCCCCACGCTGCGTAGCGCATCGCGGTACTGCTGCTCGATCGCATCCCGCACGGCGGCGGGTGCGACGCCCATGCTCTCCAGCGCACGCCGGGCCGACCCATCGGGAAGGTCGATGGCGGCCAGCAAAAAATGCTCTGTCCCCGGTGCGGCTTGGCCGCTTGCGCGGGCATGTGCCTCGGCGCCGGTGCACAGGCGGCTCAGGGTGCGCATGCTCTGGAAGCGGTGCTGCAATTGGCGAAACATGGTGATAACTCCTTCTCAAGAACGGGGGCGCTGTGGGGCCTGGGGCATGTGGGGTGACAGGCGCTTGTGCGCTGCCTGCTTGCTCACGCCCAGGGCCTGGGCAATCTGTGCCCACGACCACCCTTGCTCCAGCGCCGCAGCCACGGCGGCAGCTTCCAGCCGGTCGGCCATCAGCCGCAAGGCGACTACGGCAGCCAGCGCGGCCTCGGGGTTGTCGGGTGAGGGGAGTGCGGGTGGCGCTTGCATTCGTCAACTATAGTTGACGAATAGCTCTATCGTCAACCCATGTTGACGACGGCCTGTTCACAGCAAGGCGTCACCGCGGAACGAGCGCGATCGGCCCTGCACCCGGTGTGGGTGGCGAAAGCACTGTCTCACCCCCGGGCGATTCACACGCCAGCAACCACTGTCGAAAGCACTGCAGCGCCTGCAGCTGCGTGCGGCCCTCGGGGTAACAAAACCAGTAGCCCATGTCGCTGCGGAAGCCGCCGCGCAGCGGATGGTCGGCAAGGGGCTCGCGCACCAGGCCCGCCGTGATTTCATCCTGCACCAGGCAGCGCGGCACCAGCGCCAGGCCCATGCCGGCCATCACCGCGCGGATCATGGTCTGGAACTGGTCGAACTGCGGCCCGGCCAGCGGGTCGATGAGGGACTCCACCCCGTGTGTCTCGCTCCAGCGCAGCCAGGCCTCGGGCACCGTCACGTGGCGCATCAATGTGTGGTGGGCCACATCGCCTGGCGTGTCGATGGTCCAGTCGGCCACGCGGGTGCGCGGGGCGATCAAGGCCACCTCGTTGCCCGTGATGTAGTGCGCGTGTGCGCCGGGCCAGTGGCCTTCACCGAACAGAATGGAGCAGTCCAGCTCGGGCCGCTCGAAGTCGTAGCTGTGCACGTAGGGCACGAAGTGCAGAGTGACCTGCGGGTGCAGCTGCTGGAACTGCGGCAGGCGCGGGATGAGCCACTTGGCCGCAAACGTGGGCAGGCTGGACAGGTGCAGCGCCCCGCCACCATCGTCGCTGGTGATCAGCTCCAGGGTGGCGGCCTCCAGCTGCGCCAGCACCGCGCGCACGGCTTTCTCGTAGCGTTCGCCCGCGGGCGTCAGCGCCAAGCGCTTGCGGCTGCGCTCAAACAATGCCACGCCCACCCAGCCCTCCAGCTCCTTGACCTGCTTGCTGACCGCGCTTTGCGTGAGGTGCAAGGCCTCGGCAGCGCGCGAGACGCTGCCAAACCGCGTGACCATGGAAAACGCGCGCAACAGGTGCAAAGGGGGCGACAGCCGACGAAGAGAGGACATGGTTGCTGGATTTAATCATTCCACAATGGAATGTTATCAGGCGTATCCATTGCTTGGCGGTTGTGTATGCCTCACTTAACCTTGTGGCTCCTTATAGGAGAAGAACCCATGCAACGCCGTCACATGCTCTCAGCGCTGGCCGCTGTATCTTTCGTTCCTGGAATGTCCTTGGCGCAAGAGGCCAGGCCTCTGCGTATCATCGTGCCCTTTCCCCCCGGCGGGGCTACCGACATCACCGCCCGCAGCTTGCAGGAGTCACTGGCCCGCATCCTCAAGCAGCCCGTGGTGCTGGAAAACCGGGGCGGCGCAGGCGGCTCCATCGGCATGGCTGAAGTGGCGCGGGCCTCTGCGGACGGTTTGACCCTGGGCGTGGCCACGCTGTCCACCCACGGCGTGAACCCCGCCGTGTACAGCAAGCTGCCTTACGATCCGATCAAGGACTTTGTGGGCGTGACCGAGATCGTGAAAGCGCCCGGCGTGGTGGTGGTCAACCCCGCCGTCCTGCCCGTCAAAGACCTCGCCGAGCTGGTGAGCTATCTCAAGGCCAACCCCGGCAAAGTGGCTTATGCCACTCCGGGCAACGGCACCATCGGACACATGTGGGGCGAGCTGTTTAAGCGCAGCGCAGGTGTCTCCATGGTTCACATCCCTTACCGCGGTGCGGGTCCGGCCATCAACGACGTGCTGGCTGGCCAGGTCGGGGTGTACTTTGACCAGGTGGCTTCCTCGCTGCCCCACATCAAGGCTGGAAAGCTCAGGGCGCTGGCCGTGTCGTGGCCAGTGCGGCTGGAAGTCCTGCCCGATGTCCCCACCTATGCGGCGGTGGGCTACAAACAGGCCAACGAGCCCTCCTGGTTTGGCATGGTGGCCCCGGCGGGGACGCCCGCCGCGGCCATAGACCGCATCCAGCAGGCCGTGGCCCAGGCCCTCAAGGAACCCGCCGTGCGCGAGCGCCTGGCGGGTCAGGGCCTGTACCCCTCCGGTACAACCTCCAAGGAATTCACCGCACAGATCGCCCGTGAGATCGAGAAAATGAAGGGTGTTGCCGCCTACGCCAAGGTGGTGCTTGATTGAACCCACACCGGGCCCGCGGGCCCGGCGGCCATAGCCGGGGAAGACCATCACAGGGATAACCATGGTCTTCGCCCGGTCTGGACGGCTAGGCCAGCCGCCCCATTTTGCGCACACTCTGCCTATGCATTCAGCCTTGAAACTGATCCACCACCGCTTTCAGCACGCCCAACCGGGAGCCACCGGTTCACCCGGGCAGGCCACGCAACCATCTGCCACCGTCACTGCGGTGTCCGGCAGCACACCGCTGGTGCTTGACTCTCCCCACAGCGGCACTCAGTACCCCGCCGACTTTGGCTCCGCCCTCGCCTTGGCCACCCTGCGCCGTGCGGAAGACACCCATGTCGAAAAAATCTACGCCTTTGCCCCTGCGCTGGGCGTGGCCTGGGTCGAGGCCCACTTCCCCCGCATCTACCTGGATGCCAACCGCGACACCACCGAGCTGGATACCAGCCTGATCGACGGCGAATGGACCGACCCCATCTCCACCGACCCCAAGGTGCTCAGCAAGGTGCGCCTGGGCAAGGGCCTGATCTGGAAGTTCACCGACGAGGGTGAGCCCATCTACCACCGCCAGCTCACCGTGGCCGAAGTGCGTGCGCGCATCGACCAATGCTGGCGCCCCTACCACGCGGCAGTGGCCCAGGCCATCGATGCCGCCCATGCGCGCCACGGCTACAGCATCCACCTTAACTGCCACTCCATGCCCGCCGTGGCCGGGCGCTTTGCCACCGAGTTTCCGGGCCTCGAACACGCCGACTTCGTGGTGGGCGACCGCGACGGCACCACGGCCAGCCCCGCGCTGTCCGCACTGATCTGCGATCACCTGCGCGCGTGTGGCTACAGCGTGGAATACAACCACCCCTACAAAGGCGTGGAGCTGGTGCGCCGCTACGGCAACCCAGCGCAGCACCGCCACAGCATCCAGGTCGAGATCAACCGCAAGCTCTACATGGACGAGCGCACGCTGGCGCAGGTGCCCGAGGGCATGGCGCGGCTGCAGGCCGACCTGAAAGCCCTGGTCAGCAAGCTGCTGGCGCACGACCCGCGCTAACCTTGCGCTCACGGGCAAGGCCGCCGGGGAACACGCGCGCCACAGGCGCCGTGTTCTCGGCGCAGCGGGGCACTGCGGCGCCTAAAATCGTGGCACAGGCGCGGCACCAGACCGCCGCCACCTCACCAGGAGACAACGCATGCGCATTCTCATTGCCGAAGACGACCAGGTGCTGGCCGATGGCCTGCTGCGCACCCTGCGCGCCTCGGGAGCCGTGGTGGACCACGTGGCCAGCGGCACCGAGGCCGATGCAGCGCTCCTGACCAACAACGAATTCGACCTGCTCATCCTGGACCTGGGCCTGCCCAAGATGCACGGGCTGGAGGTGCTCAAAAAGCTGCGCGGCCGAGGCTCCGCCTTGCCCGTGCTCATCCTCACCGCCGCTGACAGCGTGGAAGAGCGTGTGAAGGGCCTGGACTTTGGCGCCGACGACTACATGGCCAAGCCCTTCAGCCTGCAGGAGCTCGAAGCCCGCGTGCGCGCCCTCACGCGGCGGGGAATGGGCGGCACCAGCAGCGCCATCAAACACGGCCCGCTGGTGTACGACCAGGCCGGCCGCGTGGCCACCATCGACGGCAAGATGATCGAGCTGTCGGCGCGCGAGCTGGGCCTTTTGGAGGTGCTGCTGCAGCGCGCGGGCCGCCTGGTGAGCAAGGAACAACTGGTGGAGCGCCTGTGCGAGTGGGGCGAAGAAGTCAGCAACAACGCCATCGAGGTCTACATCCACCGGCTGCGCAAGAAGATCGAAGGCGGGCCCATCCGCATTGCTACCGTGCGCGGCCTCGGCTACTGCCTTGAGAAGATTCCAGGATGAAGATGCACCCCCTGAGTCGCCTTCGGCGCCTTCCCCTTGAAGGGGGACGCACCCGGTGGCCTGGCGAAGCCAGTTCCACGGGTGCACTGGCTTGGGCTGCGCCAGTTTCGCAGGCTGTGAGCTGCGATTGCGTGCTGATGAATGCTCATAAAAATATAGCTACTGGCGCTTTATGGATAAGCGCTAGAGGCCAATATCATTCAAAAACGCCACGGCGAACGCCTTGAAAATATTCCAGCGAGAGCAGCGATCCCTGTTCGGCGAAATCCTCGACTGGATGCTCACGCCGCTGCTGCTGCTGTGGCCCGTCAGCCTGGCGCTGACCTGGCTGGTGGCGCAGGGCCTGGCCAACAAGCCGTTTGACCGGGCGCTCGAATACAACGCCCACGCCCTCGCCCAGCTGGTGGGCGTGGCGGGCAACAAGGTGCAGTTCAACCTGCCCCAGCCTGCCAGCGAGATCCTGCGAGCCGATGAGTCCGACATCGTCTACTACCAGGTGCTGGGCCCCGGCGGGGAGTTCCTTTCCGGCGAGCGCGAGCTGCCCGAGCCGCCCGCCGACGAGGTGCCCATGTCCGGCGAGGTGCGCCTGCGCGACGGCGAAATGCGCGGCATTGAGATCCGCGTCGCCTACATCTGGGTGCGCCTGCCCTTGCCAGACACCCCCGTGGCGCTGGTGCAGGTGGCCGAAACGCGCGAAAAGCGCAGCGTGCTGGCCACCGAAATCATCAAGGGCGTGATGCTGCCGCAGTTCGTGATCCTGCCGCTGGCCGTGTTGCTGGTGTGGCTGGCGCTGGCGCGGGGCATCCAGCCGCTCAACCAGCTGGAGCAGCGCATCCGCGCGCGCAACCCCGACGACCTCTCCCCGCTGGACGACCGCACGGTGCCGCTCGAAGTGGCGCCCCTCGTTGCCTCGGTGAACGACCTGCTGCAGCGCCTGAACGACTCGCTGGCCACGCAAAAGCGCTTTCTGGCCGACGCGGCGCACCAGCTCAAGACGCCCCTGGCAGGCCTGCGCATGCAAGCCGACCTGGCCCAGCGCGAGGGCACCAGCACCGAGGAACTCAAGCGCTCGCTGCAGCAGATTGGCCGCTCCAGCATCCGCGCCACACACACCGTCAACCAGCTGCTGGCGCTGGCGCGCGCCGAGGGCAGCGGCGTGGGTTTTGCGCGCCAGCCCTGCGACCTGGCCCGGCTCACCATCGAGGTGGTGCGCGACTCGGTGCCCCGCGCCCTGGAAAGGCACATCGACCTGGGCTACGACGGTTCAGAGCCGGGCTCGTCCGGCGTGATGCTCGACGGCAACCCTACGCTGCTCAAGGAACTGGTGCGCAACCTGGTGGACAACGCCCTCAACTACACCCCTTCCACGCCCGACAAGCCGGGCGTGGTCACGGCCCGCGTGCTGGCCGATACGTTTGGCCATGTGCTGCTGCTGCAGGTCGAAGACTCAGGCCCCGGCGTGCCCGAGGCCGAGCGCGAGCTGGTGTTCCAGCCGTTCTACCGTGCGTTGGGCAGCGAGGCCGACGGCTCCGGTCTGGGCCTGCCGATCGTGCTGGAGATTGCGCGCAAGCACGATGCCGAGGTCACCCTGGAAGACGCACGCCCGGGCCAGCAGCCGCCGGGCGCGCGCTTCAGCGTGCGTTTTGCCGCGCGCGATGAGGTGGCGGGCGGCTGAACAGCACCGCCCGAATACGGGCACGCCGCAGGGGCGATGCACTACACCCCGCCGCCCCGCGCTGGGCTGCGGCATCATGCGACCTCTTTGACCCCAAGCTGCCACCATGCCTCCATCACCCCGCCGTTTTGTCAACACCCACCCCGGCGTCGTCATTGGCAATTTCCCCTGGTACGAGATGGTGTGGCGCTCGCTGCGCGGCGATTTCAAACCCCGCTCGGACCCCGCCGGGGGCTATGAAGCCTTTGCCCGGCAGTGGAGCGCGCCCGTGGACCACGCGCGTCTGGCGCAGCGCCCGCAGGCACCGGTCGTCACCTGGCTGGGCCATGTGTCCATCCTGCTGCAGGTGGCGGGTCTGAACGTGCTGATGGACCCGACGCTGTGCGGCTTTGCCGGGCCACTCGGCCGCTTTGGCGCACCACGCCGCGTACCGGCACCGCTGACCCCCGAGCAGTTGCCGTCCATCGACGTGGTGCTGATCTCGCACAACCACTACGACCATCTGTGCTACGGCACCTTGCGCCGCCTGCGCGACGCGGGCCAGTCGCCGCGTTTTGTGGTGCCCCTGGGCCTGGGAGGTTGGTTCACCCAGCGCGGCATGGGCCCCGTGACCGAGCTGAACTGGTGGGAACACACCGACATCGCCCCGGGTGTGCGGGTGCACTTCACGCCCGCCCAGCACTGGAGCCGCCGCACCCCGTGGGATACCAACGCCTCGCTGTGGGGCGGCTATGCGCTGGAATGGGCGCGCCCGAACGCTGGGGACCCCTGGCGTTTTCTGTTTCCGGGCGATACGGGCTACAGCGACGACTTCAAGGCCATCCGCCAGCGCCTGGGGGCCGTGGATTTCCTGGCCCTGCCCATCGGCGCCTACCTGCCGCGCGATTTCATGAAGCCCATGCACGTGAACCCCGAGGACGCCGTGCAGCTGATGCTGGATGTGGACGCCAAGCAGGCCATGGGCGTGCACTGGGGCACGTTCATGCTGACGCAGGAGGCGTTTGACCACCCTCCGCGCGACGTGGCCGCTGCACTGGCGCAGCGCGGCCTGCCGCAGGACCGGGTCTGGCTCATGCGCCACGGCGAGACGCGCGCCGTCCCGATGTGACAACCGGCGGCGCAAGCGATGGCCCTGCCATCGCAGCTGCTGCGGTTACGCGCAGTTGCGCAGCGTCTTGCCCGCCATGGCGCTGCGTAGCGCATCAAACTGCGGGCGCAGTGCGTCGGTCACGGCGGGCAGGCGCAGCGTGAAGCCGGGGGACTCGGGCCGCTCCTGGATCACGCGGGCCGTGCGCACGCCCTTGTTGCCCAGGTTGGCCAGTTCGCGCTCTGCGGCCTCTTTGGACGAAAAACGGCCGAGCGAGAGGCCGTATTCCAGTGTGCCGCCTGCCCGGTCGTGGTCTACCTTGCGGGCTCGCAGTTCGGCGCGTTTGCGGTCCAGCGTTTCCAGGTCTTCAAAGCGGCCCATGTAGACCATCCAGCGGCCCGGGATGGGCGTGGGCTCCAGCAGCCAGCTGCCCGGCGGCAGGTTGGCGGCGGCGGTACGCAGGGCGTCGGCCTGGCGCTCGTCAAATACACCGGCCTGCAGGCATTCGGCGGTATCGGCAGGGGGTGGGGAGGAGGCGGCGGAAGACGCCACGTCGGCCGATGCGGTGGCCGTGCCGGGGGTGGAGGGAGAGGGCGGGGGGGAGGACGAAGAAGAGGAGGAGGAAGAGGTTTTGCTGGGGTTCACACGCAGGATCTGCAGCGTCTCGGGTCGGATCTGCTGGTTCATGCGCTGCGGCTCGGCCTGTACCTCGGGGGCAAAGCCCCAGTCCTTGAGCAGCCCTTGCGACCACGCGTAGTAGCCCGCGTTGGCCAGCAGCAGTGCGATCACGGCAAGACGGAGCATGGAGCGCGGCCTTTCAGGAACATCGAGATCAACAAAGGGAGCTTTTTCACACCGGAGGCACCGCAGTGGGCCGCACGCTGATTTCGGAACTCGTGATGGCTTGCATGCCGCCCGCAGTGTGCACCAGCAGCGCACCATCGTCCCCCACGCCGTGCGCCGTGCCGGTGTGGCCGTCGCTCAGCGTCACGGCTCGGCCCTGCAGCACATCGCGGGCTGCAAAGCGGGGCTGCATGGGGCCAAAGCCGTAGCCCTCGAACGACTGCAGCATGGCCACCAGCGCGGGCACGATGCGCAGCAGGGCGGAGGGGGCGTCCAGGCCGGGCTCTACGTCCTGCAAGCTGCCGGGCGGCATGCTCATGCCCTCGGCGCTGCGCGGCAGCACGTTGATGCCGATGCCCACCACCACATACCGTGCGGTGCTGGCACTGGCTGTTGCAGCAGAGGCTGCCTGGGGCGCCACAAAACTCGCGGTCTCCACCAGGATGCCGCCCAGCTTGCGGTCACCCGCCGTGCCGCCCAGCCAGAGGTCGTTGGGCCACTTGAGCCCCACACGCGCGGGCTGGTCGGCGCCCAGAGCGGGCAGCACGGGCTGCAGGCTTTCAGCCACGCTCACCCCCACAGCGAGCGAGAGACCCGACCAATCCTGCGGCGCCAGCGGCAGCCCCAGCGACATCATGAGGGATGGTATGGCCCCCACGCTTGCCGCTTCGCGTGCGGCGCTGCCCCCCAAGGGGGCCTTCGCAGCTTGGGGCGGCCCGGCGCTGCTCACATCCACACCGCTTTGCCACACCCGTCCCAGCCGCCCGCGCCCGGCGGTCTGCTGCTCGGCCACCAGCAGCGTGGGCTCGCACTGGCCGTTGCGCGCGCGGCGCATCAGCTCGGTGTTGGTGGAGTCGATGGTGGGCAGCACCTCGACGGTAAAGCCCGGTAACAGCGGTGACACCGCTTCCCAGATGGCCTCGGCGGGCCAGCGGATGGGGGAGGCGGCGCTCACTGGCTTCGGCCCCGTGGCTTGGTGGTTGAAGGCGCGTTGGGGGCTTTGGCTTTTTTGGCGGAAGACTTGGTTGGAGAGGGTTTGGATGGTGGCAACGGCACCGGTGGTGCCCAGCCGCGCTTGGGCGCCAGCAGCGTGCCCCGGCAGTTCTTGCTGCCGCACCAGCAGGGGTATTCGGCCTTGAGCTTCTTGGTGTAGCGCTCTTCGATGATCAGGCCGTAGTCGTAGTTCAGCTCTTCGCCCGCCTTGATGTTGCGCAGCGCGGTGATGAAAATGCGGCCGTCCCGCTCATCGGCGTAGCAGTTGGGGTTGCAGCTGTGGTTGATCCAGCGCGACGAATTGCCGCCGAACTTTGCGTCGATCACGTGGTCTTCATCCACGTGAAAGTAAAACGTGTGGTTGGGTTGCAGGGGGTCGTGCGGGTGCCGGTCCTGCGCTTCCTGCCAGCCAATCACTTCGCCCGTGTACTCCACAAGGACTTCGCCTTCCGCAATATCCTGCACGGCAAACACGCCCTTGCCATGGACGCCAGAGCGCCGGGTCTGGATGCGGCGGCCCGGTGCAAGGGTGGGGGCGGCAGGCGATGCGGAGCGGGGCATGGCAAAAACTCTGTTAACTTGATAGTGCACACATGTGTGCGTGCGCGTGTATGCGTGTGCATGCGCGTGAGACCCGAATTGTAGAAGCGCCCGGAACCCGGGCAACCAGAATGACTGGCGAGAGCCCCAAAATGACCAAGACCCTGGTAATTGCAGAAAAACCCTCTGTCGCGCAAGACATCGTGCGCGCATTGACCCCCGTGGCCGGCAAGTTCGACAAACACGAAGACCACTTCGAGAACGACCGCTATGTAGTCACCAGCGCCGTGGGCCACCTGGTAGAGATCCAGGCGCCCGAAGAGTTTGACGTGAAGCGTGGCAAGTGGAGCTTTGCGCACCTGCCCGTGATCCCACCGTACTTCGACCTGAAGCCCGTGGACAAGACCAAGACGCGCCTGAACGCCGTGGTCAAGCAAGCCAAGCGCAAGGACGTGACGCAACTCATCAACGCCTGTGACGCGGGCCGCGAGGGTGAGCTGATCTTCCGCCTGATCGAGCAATACGCCGGGGGCGCCAAGCCCCTGGGCAAGCCGGTCAAGCGCCTGTGGCTGCAATCCATGACGCCCCAGGCCATCCGGGACGGCTTTGACGCCCTGCGCACCGAGCAGCAGATGGCGGGCCTGGCCAGTGCTGCCCGCAGCCGGTCTGAGGCCGACTGGCTGGTGGGCATCAACGGCACGCGCGCCATGACGGCGTTCAACTCGCGCGACGGCGGGTTCTTCCTGACCACCGTGGGCCGGGTGCAGACGCCCACCCTGTCGCTGGTGGTGGAGCGCGAAGAAAAGATCCGCAAGTTCATCAGCCGCGACTATTGGGAAATCCACGCCACCTTCGGTGCGCAGGCCGGTGAATACCCCGCCAAGTGGTTCGACCCCAAGTGGAAGAAGGGCGAGGATGTGGAAGCCCGCGCCGACCGCGTGTGGTCTGCAGCCGAAGCCCAGGCGATTGCCAACGCCGTGCGCGGCAAGCAGGCCACGGTCACCGAAGAGAGCAAGCCCACCACGCAAGCCTCGCCCCTGCTGTTCGATTTGACCAGCCTGCAGCGCGAGGCCAATGGCAAGTTCGGCTTTTCTGCCAAGACCACGCTGGCCCTGGCGCAAAGCCTGTACGAGCGCCACAAGGCCCTGACCTACCCGCGTACCGACTCGCGCGCGCTGCCCGAAGACTATCTGCCCGTGGCCAAGCAGACCTTCGAGATGCTGGCCGACAGCGGCATGCGCCACCTGGCGCCGCACGCGCTCACCGTGCTGAACAACAACTACGTCCGCCCGTCCAAGCGCATCTTCGACAACAGCAAGGTGAGTGATCACTTTGCGATCATCCCCACGCTGCAGGCACCCAGTGGTCTGTCTGAGGCCGAGCAAAAGCTGTACGACCTGGTCGTGCGCCGCTTCATGGCGGTGTTCTTCCCCAGCGCTGAATACACGGTGACCACGCGCATCAGCACCGTGGCGCCCCACAGCTTCAAGACCGAAGGCAAGGTGCTGGTCAAGCCGGGCTGGCTGGCCATCTACGGCAAGGAAGCGGCCGACGAGGTCGAAGGCGGCAGGGACGGCGACAAGGGCCAGAACCTGGTGCCCGTGAAGCCCGGTGAAATGGTCAACACCCTGCAGGTGGACCCCAAGGGCCTCAAGACCAAACCGCCCGCACGTTATTCCGAAGCCACGCTGCTCGGCGCCATGGAAAGCGCGGGCAAGCAGATCGACGACGACGAACTGCGCGAAGCCATGCAGGAAAAAGGCCTGGGCACACCAGCCACGCGCGCGGCCATCATTGAAGGCCTGCTGACTGAAAAGTACATGCTGCGCGAAGGCCGCGAGATCATCCCCACGGCCAAGGCGTTTCAACTGATGACGCTGCTGCGCGGGCTGGAGGTCGAAGAACTCTGCCGCGCCGACCTGACCGGCGAGTGGGAGTTCAAGCTCTCGCAAATGGAAAAGGGCCTGCTCAGCCGCGAATCCTTCATGGCCGAGATCGCCGCCATGACCGAGCGCATGGTCAAGAAGGCCAAGGAATACGACCGCGACACCATCCCCGGCGACTACGCCACGCTCGAATCGCCGTGCCCCAACTGCGGCGGCGTGGTCAAAGAGAACTACCGCCGCTTTGCCTGCGTGGGCAAACCCGGCTCGGAAGGCTGCGGCTTCAGCTTTGGCAAGTCGCCCGCAGGCCGCACGTTTGAAACCGCAGAGGCCAACGCCCTGCTGCGCGACAAGAAGATCGGCCCGCTGGAAGGCTTCCGCTCCAAGGCGGGCTGGCCGTTCACGTCCGAGATCGTCATCAAGTACGACGACGAGGCGCACAACTACAAGCTCGAATTCGACTTTGGCGATGACAAGAAAGGCGAAGAGTCCGGCGAGATCGTCGAGTTTGAAGACGCGTCGCTGGGTGCCTGCCCCATTTGCGGATCGGAAGTGCATGAGCACGGCAGCAACTACGTGTGCAGCAAGGCCGTGCCCACCGCTGCGCAGCCCACACCGAGTTGCACCTTCAAAAGCGGCAAGATCATCCTGCAACAGCCTGTGGAGCGCGAGCAGATGACCAAGCTGCTGGACACCGGCAAGACCGACCTGCTCGACAAGTTCGTGAGCATGCGCACGCGCCGCGCCTTCAAGGCCCACCTGGCGTGGGACAAGGAGGCGGGCAAAGTCAACTTTGAGTTTGCGCCCAGCAAGTTCCCGCCGCGCCCAGGCGCTGCTGCTAAAACGATAGCTGCCAAGGCAGGTAAGACAAGCGCTGCAGCCAAAAAATCCGCCAAACCTGCCGCAGCCAAGAAGGCCCCGGCCACCAAGACCGCTGCCACCAAGGCACCGCGCAAGGCCGCCGCTGGCAAGGCCCCCAGTGCCGCGCTGGCTGCCGTGATCGGCAACGAACCCGTGGCGCGCCCCGAGGCCGTGAAGAAGATGTGGGAATACATCAAGGCCCACAACCTGCAAGACCCCAAGGACAAGCGCACCATCGTCGCCGACGACAAGCTGCGCGCCGTGTTTGGCAAGGACAGCGCGGGCATGTTCGAGCTGGCGGGCATCCTGGGCAACCACCTGGGCGGCGAATGATGCAGCCGCTCCACACGGAACACGCCGCATCGCCCGCACGGTTCGCACAAGGCTTCTGGCGCACCACGCTGGCGGCTTTGGCGGTTGCCGGGGCGCTGGGTGGTTGCAGCAGTACCGCAGGCTCCGCGCGCTCCAGCGACCCGGCCAGCCAGCAGCAGCCTCAGGGTGCCAGCGGCGTTACCGTGTTTGGCGACATCGATGTGGGCGTGACGAAAGAGCGCACGCGCTGACGGTGCTTGTGCTGCCGTCTGCTGAAGCCTGCCATCATCCGGCACAGCGCCGCGCAGATGATGGCGCTTGAGCCCCAGGGGAAAGAACGATGGGCGAAACCGCACTGTCCTTGCAGATAGCCACCACGGTCCACCACCGCATCCACACCGTCACCGTACGCATGGATTCGGTGGGCTGGGTGGTCTCGGGCACCAAGCACCTGGTCACGCCCGGCGGCGGCCACCGCTACCCCCGCGGGCGGGTGTTTGTGCTGCCGCGTGGCGCGCAGTGGGAGGTGGTGAACGACCCGGCGCCCCAGGGCCGCTATGCGGCGCGGCTCCTGTGTTTTGCGCCCGAGCTGGTGGAGCAGTTCCACCGCCAGTTCGGCCAGTTTGCAGCCGTCCCGCCGGTGCAGGGCTGCGCAGGCCTGGCGGCCGACGCCACCTTTGAAGACAGTTTCACGCGCGCCGTGGCCGCGCTGGAGAGCGATGCCAGCTCGCAGGCACTGCGCGAACACCGCGCGCTCGAAGTGCTGCTGATGCTGGCCGAGGCGGGCATCGTGTTTGCGCCGCCCGGCGAGCTGGGCTGGGCTGAACGCGTGCGCCGCCTGGTCGGCCCCAGCCCGCAGGCCGACTGGACGGTGGAGCGCATCGCCGCCGCCTTTGCCACCAGCGCCAGCACCCTGCAGCGCCGCCTGGCGCAAGAGGGCGAAACCGTGAGCCAGTGCCTGCGCGATGTGCGGCTGGAGACGGCGCTGGTGCTGCTGCAGAGCACCACGCTGCAGGTGTCCGAGATTGCGGCCCGCTGCGGCTATGAATCGCACAGCCGCTTCAGCGCGGCCTTTCGCGAACGTTTCGGCTTTCCGCCTTCGCAGCTGCGGCCCTGATGGCTGCGGCTGACGCGCAGCGCACAGCCATTGATGCCGCCGGGCCAATGCGAAGGCGCGGCGTGCAGCACCATCAAGCCCTTGTTTCACACCGCTACTGCAAGGAGCTTTTCAGATGACCCACCCACTTTCACGCCCCCTTCGCGTTGGCGCCGCCATCGCAGCATTCGCCACCATCGGCTTGGCCCCTGCCGCCCACGCCCACGCCCAGGCCTTCGCGCTCACCAGCCCCGACTTTGCCGAAGGCAGCACACTGCCCCAGCGCTTCGAGTTCAAGGGCTTTGGCTGTGCGGGCGACAACCAATCACCCGCCCTGCGCTGGAGCGGTGCACCCGCAGCCACCAAAAGCTTCGCCGTCACCGCCTACGACCCCGATGCCCCCACCGGCTCGGGCTGGTGGCACTGGTCGGTGGTCAACATCCCCGCCAGCACCACCGAGCTGCGGCCCGACGCGGGTGCTGCCGGCGGCGCCAAGCTGCCCGCAGGCGCCAGCCATGTGCGCATTGACTACGGCGTGGCCGCCTGGGGCGGGGCCTGCCCGCCCGAAGGCGATGCGCCGCACCGCTACATCTTCACCGTGCACGCGCTCAAGGTGCCGCGCCTGGACCTGCCTGCCGACGCCACCGCCGCGCTGGCCGGCTACATGATCAACGCCAACAGCCTGGGCAAGGCCACGCTCACGGCGCGCTACGGGCGCCCTGCGGCCAAAGGCAAGCAGCCGTGATACCGCGTGGTCGGGTGGGCGTCGTGATGTTTTAAGCTTGGTGGTCACCCACCACACCACAGGCCCACCCCATGCGCAGCACCCGCGAACGCACCCTCTGGTCCATTCTGGCCGCACTGCTGCTGGCCGCCGCAGCCGCCGCATGGTGGACAGCCGACCAGTGGCTGCCCCACGCCGGGCCATGGACCGAGCAGGCCTGGAAGAAGATCACCCGCCCCGGCCCCGACACCTTGCCGCCCGGCAAGCAGCAGCCTGCCGCACAGGCCCGCTCTGCGAACAGTGGAGCGTCTGAGCCCGTGGCCCCGCAGCCGCGCAAGTGCGTGAAGGACGGCCGCACGACCTACACCGACCAGCCCTGCCCCAAGGGCACGCAGGAGCTGCCGGTGGATGGCGCTGTGACATCGCTGCCGCGCGCGCAGTAAGTTCATGAAGATGGCGTGCAGCGGCTCGTCCGCCGGTGCGAGGCATGTCGTTTTTTTCCTAGCCCGCCAGGGGGCTGCGCGGATTCAATCGGTGCATTGATTCACTACCCAAGGCCTCTCTCTTTCTCTTGAGAGTGCCGCATGCACCGATGCAAAACCACACCCGCCTGCGCGCATTTTTTCTTCTGCTGGCCCTTCTGGGCCTGGCCGTCCCTTGGTACTTCAACACCGTGTATTTTTTGGCGGGCGGCAGCGTGATGCCCGACGTTTTCTGGCGCGATGCCTTTGCCAATGCATTGACCACCGGCATCACCTGCGACGTGTACCTGGCTGCCGCGGCGTTCTCCGCCTGGGTGGCGGCAGACCGCAGCCTGGGCGCGTGGCGCTGGGCTTACATCGCCGCCTGCTTTGGCATTGGCCTCGCGTTTGTGATGCCGCTGTACCTGGCTCAGCGCTTGCGCGTGGGCTCCACGGGTGGGGCAGGTTGATTCGGCAGCAGGGTCTGTGCCCCAATCTGCAAGGGCCAGTGTGCGGTCAGCGGGCTGCGCGTGCCCTGCACCAGGGCCTGCAGCGGGTGGCCCGCCAGCCTGCGCACATCACGCGCCATGTGCGACTGGTCGTAGTAGCCCTGGTCGGCCGCCAGGTCCACCACCGGGCCGCCGGGCGCGGCGAGGGCGTTGCCCAGCGTGCTGTTCAGCCGCGCAATCACCTGAAACTGCTTGGGCGCCATGCCCCAGTTCGCCACAAAGCGCCGTTCAAACTGCCGCTGGCTCAGGCCCATGCGCCGATCCGCGCCTGGGGCATCGTCGTGGGCCGCCTGCAAGAGGGCCAGGGCTTGCAGCCGCCGTGCTTCACACGGTGACGGCGGCGCGACCAGCTGCCGGACGAACTGGCACAGCACCGCGATCCGCGCGCCATCATCCTGCGCAGCATGCACGCCGTGCTCCACCTCGGTCCATCCAGGGCCCACCAGTTCTGCCAGCGGCCGCAGCGTGTTCACCAAACCGCGTGCGCTGGCAAACAGCGCCGCCGCGGCTTCAGGCTGCAGCACCAGCCCCACGGCCCGCACCGGCCCACCGTGTTCGTACACCGTGGCCGTGGTGCTGGCGCTGATCCAGGCCGCTGGCGGCACCAGCGCTCCTTGGCAACACACCTGCCCGGCCAGCCGCACCACCAGCATGCTCGACACCATCGCCGGAAAATGCGACTGCGCCAGCTCCGCCGGGGCGTCGACCACCACCCCCGCCATCAGCCAGGGCTGCAAATCAGAGGGCACGGGCACAAAACGCTGCATGCCCCGGATTCTGCACACGGTCGCGCCCCATGCATTCCTCCAGCCACCCGTGCGACATGCGCCTGCCGCACCGCCCGACTATCCTTGTTGCTTCAATACCCCCACCCACCACACTCCCCGCACGCACCATGCAGCAAGAGCAAACCCCCACCCGATCCCTCCCCCTAGCAGGCGCCACCAACTTTCGGGACCTGGGCGGCTACACCGGCCAGGGCGGGCGGCCCGTGAAGTGGCGGCGCATCTTTCGCTCGGACCACCTCGCCGCCCTGACCCCCGAGGACCAGGCTCTGCTGGCCCAACTGGGCGTGGCCCGCGCAGTGGACTTTCGCGGCAAGGCCGAAAGCGCTGCCTATGCCTACGCGCTGCCCGGCATCGCCTACCACCCGCTCGCCATCGAGCCCACCGTGGTGCAGCGCGCGCTCGACCTGCAACGCACCGGCCGCCAGCTCACCGCGCAAGACGCCGTGGGGCTCATGCAAGACACCTACCGCGGCTTTGTGCACGACAACGCCCCGCGCTTTGCCGAACTGTTCAAGCTGCTGCTGGCCAGCGACACCCCCACCGTCTTCCACTGCACCGCTGGCAAAGACCGCACCGGCTTTGCCGCCGCCCTCATCCTGCTCACCCTGGGCGTGCCGCGCGACGTGGTTATGCACGACTACCTGCTCACCAACACCCTCTACCGCCGCCCCGAAGGCATGGGCAGCCACGCGCCCGAGGAAGTGCTGGCCGTGCTGTGGCGCGTGCAAGAAGAATTTCTGGACGCCGCCCTGCACAAGGTAGACACCGAGTTTGGCGGCCTGCAGCCGTATCTGGTGGACGTGCTGGGCGTGGACGCCGCCGCGCAGACAGAGCTGGCGGGGCGCTATCTGCAGGCGGCGGTGTAGCCAATTCGCACCAAGACCCCGAAGAATCGCGCGGCACCCTGTACGTGGTTTTGTGCCGTGCAAGTTTTTTTTGCTATCAAAGCAGAAGCTGCCAATGCAATGCAGCAAGGCGATAGAGCCATTTTGGCTGATTCTTTTTGCCGTACTCTCGCCCCGCACAGCCCGCCGTACCTACCAACTTTCGCAGGTTGTGCCGCGCTCCCTCACCCCCTACAGTCAAGTAACAAATGCACACAAGGGCGGGAACAGGGAGGAGAGGCTGACAGCAAAGGCGACAGACAGGGTTGCTACTAGCACCGGGCGCATACCTTCGGGATGAAGGCATGCAGCCTGGTGAGAAGCGCCTTGCTGAGCAGCCCGAACACAGGGTCGAAGGCAACGACGACCTGCTCAGGGACCGCAGCTGCTACTGCGGTCCCGTGGGGCCCCGGCAGGTGCAGGCCGATAAAAAATCGGGTTGCACCTGCCGGGGCCTGTTGAGCGAATGCTGCAGCGCTCAATTGCTCATAAATCAATAGCTTCAGGCGCTTGACTACCAAGCGCTAGAGGCCTATTTGATCAAAATTCTCAACGAAATGAAGGCGGCGCAGGGCCAGCGAGCCCCTAGTGCGGTGTTGCACGCTTGACGGCACATTGAAAACCGATGGATTTTTGGTCAGGGCAAGGCGCAAACCACAGCGATACCCGTAGGTATCGCGCGGATTTGCAACGCAACCCTGGCCGAAAAGACGCGGTTTTAAGTGCCGGATAGCGTGCAACACCACACTAGCGCCCGCCACACTCACCCCGCACTGGGCTGCATCCGTCCCCCAGTCGCGCCCTGGCGCCGCACCCGCCAGTACAGCCAGCCCATGATCGACAGGTTCAGCAGGTTCCACCCCATGCCGTTGATGAACGCCGCCTGGTAGCTGCCCGTCACGTCAAAAATCCAGCCCGACATCCAGCCCCCCAGCGCCATGCCGATCAGCGTGGCCATGATCACCGCGCCCACCCGGGCGCCCGCCTCTTGCGGCGCGAAATACTCGCGGATGATGATGGCGTACGCGGGCACGATGCCGCCCTGGAACAGCCCGAACATCGCCGAGATCACATACAGCGGCACCAGCCCGTCAAACGGCAGAAACAGCATCAGCCCCACCCCCTGCAGCGCCGACCCCAGCAGCAGCGTGCGCACCCCGCCAATGCGGTCGCAGATCACGCCCGACACCAGGCGGCTGACAATGCCGCACGCCAGCATCAGCGACAACATCTCGGCCCCCCGCGCCGCGCCAAAACCCAGGTCGGTGCAATAGGCCACGATGTGCACCTGCGGCATCGCCATGGCCACGCAGCACGCCACGCCCGCCACGCACAGCAGCAACTGCGCGTGTACCGGGCGTAAGCCAAACGGGCGGCTGCGGTCCAGTGCCAAGGGAACCAATGGTGCGGACGCAGTCGCTGGTGAAGCAGAAGCACCCAACGCAGCACCCCCTGCCGAAGGTGACGACGACGCAGGCGCCGCAGCCGCAGCCACATCCATCAACACCATCGGCGCCCGCTGCCGCATGCGCAGCGCCAACAGCAGCATGCCCGCGCCACACACCAGCCCCATCAGCACATAGGTCTGGCGCCAACCAATGGCTTCGATGCCGTGCTGCACGATGGGCGGCCACAGCGCACCCGCGATGTAATTGCCACTGGCGCAGATCGCCACCGCAATGCCGCGCCGCTTGTTCCACCACAGCGCCGTGTCGGCCATCAACGGCGCAAACGTGGCCGAACTGCCAATCAGCCCCATCAACCCATGCGCCAGCCCAAAAATCCAGATGCTGCCCGACAGCCCCGCCCACACAAACCCGCCACACACCGCCACCGCCCCCACGCACAGCACCGGCATCAGCCCATGCCGGTCTGCCATCCGCCCCGTCCACAGCCCGCCCAGCCCCAGGCACACCATCATCAGCGTGTAGGGCAGCGACGCATCCGCCCGGCCCACGCCGAACTCGGCTTGTACGGCGGGAAGCACAACCGACACCACGTACATGCTGCTGTTGCCCAGCACCACGAGGCCCAGGGTGGTCAGCAGGCGCCAGGCGGCTTGGGGGGAATCGATGAGGGATGCCGGGGCGGCGGTTGAGGGGGACGAAGAGGTGTTCGGCATGCGGGGCAATTTACCCCACGGGGTGCACGGGGGCGGGCAGGGGGTAGCGCCTGAGTCGGCGGGTTGTGGCGCTGCATGACGCGGGTCGATATGGTTTTGATAGCTGCTAGCGCTTTTTAGATATCCGCTAGAGGCCAATTCAGCTTGATATTTCTGTTGCGAAACTTGCAGCACATCAGTGGCCCAGCGCACCGGCTGAATCCAACGGCTTTGGTATTCAAAGATTGCTCCCTGCCCGGTCACCACCTACAGTGCATTAACAAATGCACACATGCTTGAGCATGCGGGCGACAACGACGACAAATCCGGGAGGCAACAGACGGCATGGCGACATTGATACCAGCACTGGGCACATGCGTGTCGCGCACGACAGGTGGCGAGCGACGTATGGCAGAGAGGGCGAAGTGGTGTTTGCCTGGAGCTACGGCGTGGCTTTGTTGTATGCGGCGGCTACCAGAGCGACACAGAGGTTGGTTTTGGCGCGCAACGCAATACCGGGGCAGTAGACGATTTCTCAATTACCCTCTTTGGTGAAAATCGGCCTTGGCGCGCGTAGCGCGAAGTTGTCACTGACCCCAGCACCCATGCCTCAAAGTATTCAATCCAACTTCGACATGCTGCATCCCTATGAGGAGCAGTTGTGGCGCTTGGGCGCCTTGGCCGAGCGGTACTTTGCAGAAGACCCCAACACCAGCTTGCTCAAGCTCAGGCAATTCTCAGAAATCTTGGCGCAATCTCTGGCGGCCAGAGCCGGGCTATTGACGAACCCTGCCGAAACCCAGTACGAGCTCATACGACGCCTGCACAACGAAGGCGCGTTACCCAGAGAGGTCAAGCAGGTCTTCGATCAAATCCGCGTCAACGGCAACGCCGCGAACCATGCTTTGGCAGGCAACCATGCAGGAGCCCTGTCCACGCTCAAGCTGTGCTGGCAACTCGCGCTGTGGTTCCACCGCACGTTCAAAGATGCCAACCACCGCTCTGGCCCCTTTGTGCCGCCCCAGCCCCCCGTCAACGAAGCCGCAGAACTGCAAGCCGAACTGGCACGGTTGAAGCAGGCGGTCGCAAGCTACCAAGCCCAACATGAGCAAACGGGTGCAGAGCTTGCGCAGACGCGAACACAGCTATCGTCGTTGAGTGAAGAAAAGGCGGTTTGGGAGCAGTTGGCCACAGAGGCAGATGCGGCAAAAGCGCGCTTGGCAGACCAACTTTCTGCCCTGCAAGCCGCCGCTGTGGCTGCGCCCGCAACGCAATACGCGTCTTTGCTGCAGTCCGCCAACGCGGCTGCCACCAAAGTCCAGCTGGACGAGGCCGAAACCCGCCGCATCATCGACGCCCAACTGTGCCAAGCAGGTTGGGAGGCCGACAGCGACACGCTGCGTTACAGCAAAGGGGCTCGGCCCGTTCGTGGCCGCAATCTGGCCATTGCTGAATGGCCGTGTGATGGCTACGCCGCCGACTACGTGCTTTTTCAGGGGCTCACGCCCATGGCCGTGGTCGAGGCCAAGCGGAAGAACATCGACGTGTCAGGGGCCCTGCAACAGGCCAAGCGCTACAGCCGCACCTTCACGGCGGGCGCAGAGGTACATCTTCACGATCGCAACTGGGGTGCGCAGTCTGAATACCGCATTCCATTCGTCTTCTCTGCCAACGGGCGCCCCTACTTGCGCCAGTTGTCTACCAAAAGCGGCATCTGGTTCTGCGACTTGCGCCACCCAGAAAACCGCAGCCAGGCGCTCGATGGTTGGTACAGCCCCGATGGGCTCAAGCATCTGCTAGCGGCAGATGAGGTCAAAGCCCATCAGCAACTGGACAACACCGAGTTCAACTTCGGCTTTCCGCTGCGCCTGTACCAGCAAAAAGCCATCCGCGAGACGGAGAAACGCATAGGCCAGGGCCAGCGCGACATCCTGCTGGCCATGGCCACCGGCACCGGCAAAACCAAAACCTGCATTGCGCTCATCTACCGCCTGCTCAAAGCGCAGCGCTTCAAACGCATCTTGTTCCTGGTAGACAGGTCGGCCTTGGGCGAGCAAGCGGCCAACGCCTTCAAAGACACCCGCATGGAGCGGCTGCAAACCTTTGCCGAAGCCTTCGGCATCAAAGAGCTGGATGCCCAAGCGCCAGACGCTGACACCGCCGTCCACATCGCCACCGTGCAAGGCATGATGCGGCGCGTGCTGTTTCCTGCCGATGGCGTAGCCCCACCCACGGTAGACCAATACGACTGCGTGGTGATCGACGAATGCCATCGGGGCTACACGCTGGACCGCGAGCTGTCTGACACCGAACTCAGCTTTCGGGGCTTTGAAGACTACATCTCCAAATACCGCCGGGTGCTCGATTACTTTGATGCCGTCAAGATCGGCATGACTGCGACCCCCGCCCTGCACACCACCGAAATCTTCGGTGCCCCGGTGTTCACCTACAGCTACCGCGAGGCCGTGGTGGATGGCTTCCTGGTGGACTACGAACCGCCCATTCAGATCTACACCGATCTCTCCAAAGGCGGCATGCACTGGAAGGCGGGCGAAGAGGTCAAGGTCTACGACGCGCAGCGCAACCAGATCGAGCTTTTCAAGGCCCCCGACGCCATCGACCTCAACGTCGAAGACTTCAACCGCAAGGTCATTACCCGCCCCTTCAACGAGGTGGTGTGCAACTACCTGGCGCAAGAGATCGACCCCACGGGCAAGCGCAAAACCCTCATCTTCTGCGTCAACACCGACCACGCCGACTTGGTGGTGGATGTGCTCAAAGTCGCCTTTGAAGCGCAGTATGGGAGCGTAGAGGACGATGCCGTCATCAAAATCACCGGCAATGCCGACAAACCCCTGGAGCTGATTCGCCGCTTTAAAAACGAACGCCTGCCTAACGTGGCCGTGACGGTGGACCTGCTCACCACCGGGATAGACGTGCCCGAGATCTGCAACCTCGTCTTCCTGCGCCAGGTCAACAGCCGCATCTTGTTTGACCAGATGCTGGGCCGCGCCACCCGCCTGTGCGACTTTGATGGCGACCCCAAAGACAGCTTCCGCGTGTTTGACGCGGTGCGTATTTTTGAAGCCATCGGCAACATGACCGCCATGCGCCCCGTGGTGGTCAACCCCAGCATCAGCTTTGCGCAGTTGGAGCAAGAAATGGTGGCCGTGCAAGACCCTGCTGCCCGCGAGCTGGTGCGCGAACAGTTCCTGGCCAAGCTGCAAGTCAAAAAGCGCCACCTCGACGCTGAGGCCACGCAAGACTTTGAAACCAAGGCAGGCATGACGCCCGATGCCTTCATCCAAAAGCTGCGCACCCTGTCGGTGGACGAAATCGCCAACTGGTTCATTCAAAACCCAAGGCTGGGCGAAATACTTGACCGCAAGCGCGAAGGGCGTGGAGAGCCTGTTTTTGTCTCCGACCACCCCGATGCCCTCGCAGGCATCGAGCGCGGCTACGGTACCGCCCGCAAACCCGAAGACTATTTGAAGGAGTTCAAAGACTTCATCACCAGCCACGGCAACGAGCTACCCGCACTCATCACCGTGCTCACCCGCCCGCGCGACCTCACGCGCAAGCAACTCAAAGAACTGGTGCTGGCGCTCGACCAGGCTGGCTTTACCGAAACCCGCTTGGCCACCGCCTGGCGCGAGCTGAGCAACCAGGACATTGCCGCCCGCATCATTGGCTACATCCGCCAGGCCGCTGTGGGCGATGCCTTGCTACCCTATGCCGAGCGTGTGGACCACGCCCTGCAAGACCTGCTGGCCAAGCCCTTGGCAGGCAAACCCTGGACGCAGCCCCAGCGCGACTGGCTCAAACGCATAGCCGCGCAAACCAAAGCCAATATGTTGGTAGACCGCGAAGCGCTGGACGACCCAGACCTTATATTCAGGCGCGATGGCGGCGGCTTTGCCCGCCTGGACAAACTCTTCAACGGCCAGCTCCAGCCCGTGCTGGAAGCCTTTAACGACGCACTGTGGGCGGACGACCAAAAGTCCGCCTGACCGCTTTTCCCCGCATCCCCTTACATGACTGCAATCAACCCTGCGGCGTCAGACATCGTCGCCAAGCTCTGGAACCTGTGCAACCTGCTGCGCGACGACGGAGTGACCTACCACCAATACGTGAGCGAGCTCACCTACCTGCTGTTCCTGCGCATGATGCAAGAGACCGGCCAGGAAGGCACCTTGGTCATCGAAAAAGCGCCCAGGAAGGGTGAGAAAAAAGTAAGGATGGATGGCATCCGCTGGGCCGACCTGATGGCAGCATCGGCCCCCGACCGGCTGGACATGTACAAAGAACTGCTGCTGGACTACGGCCTGCACGGCAGTGGCAGCGTGCAGCAGATTTACGCCAACGCCAGCACCTTCATCACCAAGCCTGCCACATTGTCCAAGCTGGTGGTAGAGATCGACAAGCTCGACTGGTACAGCGTGCAGCGCGACGACCTGGGCGACTTGTATGAAGGCCTGCTGGAGCGCAACGCCAGCGAAAAGAAAAGCGGCGCAGGCCAATACTTCACGCCCCGCGATTTGATCGACAGCATCGTAGCCGTGATGCAACCCACGCTGGACGATGTGATCCAGGACCCCGCCTCGGGCACCGGTGGCTTCTTGATTGCCGCCAACAACTACCTGCGCGACAAGTTTCCGCCAGACGAGCGCACCGAAGCCCAACAGCGCAAATACCGCCACAGCACCTTTTACGGCATGGAGCTGGTGCAAGACACCCACCGCCTGGCGCTCATGAACATGCTGCTGCACGGCATTGAAGGCGGCATACAGTTTGGAGACACCCTGGGCGAAGAAGGCACCCGCCTGCCCCAGGCCACGCTTAACCTCAGCAACCCGCCCTTTGGCACCAAAAAAGGCGGCGGCCTGCCCACCCGCACCGACTTCACCTACCCCACCACCAACAAGCAGTTTTGCTTTTTGCAGCACATCTACCGCAACCTGGCGCCCGGTGGTCGCGCTGCCGTGGTGCTGCCCGACAACGTGCTGTTTGAAAGCAACGTGGGCGCAGACATACGCCGCGACCTGATGGACAAGTGCAACCTCCACACCATCTTGCGCCTGCCCACTGGCATCTTCTACGCCCAGGGCGTCAAAACCAACGTGCTGTTCTTCACCCGTGGCACCACCGACAAAGGCAACACCAAAGAAGTGTGGGTGTACGACATGCGCGCCAACATGCCCCAGTTTGGCAAGCGCACCCCCTTCACCCGCGACTACTTCCGCACCCATCCCGATGCCCCGGCCAGCACGCCCCGCGACAAGTTTGAAGACGTGTTTGGCAACGACCCCTGCGGCGGCCCCGCAGCCCTGGCGCAGCGCGTGGACACGGGCGAAGCAGGCCGCTGGCGCAAGTTCACCCGCGAGCAAATCAAGGCCCGTGGCGACAACCTGGACATCAGCTGGCTCAAAGACGACAGCGCCGAAACGGCTGAAGCCCAGCGTGACGAACCCGCACTGGTGGCCCGCATGGTGATGCGCGAGCTCAACGGTGCCATGGCCGACCTGCGCAGCCTGCTGGAAGAGCTGGGCGAAGACCCCGACGTGGCGCTGGAAGACCTGCTGGCCGACGACACCGTGGTAGACGAAACTACGGCCGACGAGGCGCAGCCATGAGCCAACTGGTTTCCGCTGCGGCAGAAGGTGGCCTGCCCACCAACCTGCACGCCGAACTGCGCACCCTCATCGCCAGCAGCCGCCAGCGCCTGGCCGGTGCGGTCAATGCCGAACTCACCCGCCTGTACTGGGCGGTGGGCCAACGCTTGGCCACCGAAGTGCTGGGCGGCGAGCGCGCCCAGTACGGCAGCCAACTGCTGGAGCAACTGGGCCAACAGCTCTCGCAAGAGTTTGGCCGGGGCTTTGAAGCCCGCAATCTGCGCCGCATGGTCAAGTTTGCGCAGGCTTTCCCCAGCGCAGAGATTGTGTCGACACTGTCGACACAATTGAGCTGGAGCCACATGGTCGCCATCGTTGCGCTCAAAAACCCGCAAGCCCGCCAGTTTTATGCCCAGCAAGCCGCGCAAGACCGCTGGAGCGTGCGCGAGCTGACGCACCAGATCGAGCGCAAGGCGTTTGAACGCACTGAGCTGGCTGCACTGCAAGCCTCGCTCCCCGTTCTCCCAGTTCAGGCTGAGCCTGTCGAAGCCCCGAGCCTTCCCGCCCTCGTCTTCAAAGACCCGTATTTTCTCGACTTTCTGGGCCTGCGCCAAGGCCATGACGAGGCCGACCTGGAAGCCGCCATCCTGCGCCAGCTCGAAGCCTTCATCCTGGAGCTGGGCCGGGGCTTTGCGTTTGTGGAACGGCAAAAGCGCATGGTCATCGACGGGGAAGACTTCTACCTGGACCTGCTCTTCTACCACCGCCGCCTGCACCGCCTGGTGGCCATCGAGCTGAAGCTGGGCCGCTTCAAAGCCGCACACAAAGGCCAGATGGAGCTGTATCTGAAATGGCTGGACCAGCACGAGCGCCAGAGCGGAGAGGAAGCTCCCATCGGCCTCATCCTGTGCGCCGAATCCAGCCGCGAACAGGTGGAGCTGCTGCAAATGCACAAAGACGGCATCACCGTGGCCGAATACTGGACCGAGCTGCCACCCAAGGCCGAGCTGGAACAGCACCTGCACCAGGCCCTGCTGGAAGCGCGCGAACGGCTGGCGCGGCGCGGGGTGTTGTTGAGGGGGGGCGAGGATGAGTGAGTTGCCAGAAAGCTGGGCACAAGTTCCACTAGCAGCTATCACCAGCGATGTGACGCAGCGCGTGCCGTCCAGTGACGAGACTATTCGCTACATCGACATCGGTTCAGTAAATCGCACCACCAAGACGATTGAGACTCCGCAAAAACTACTTGGTAAAGATGCACCAAGCAGGGCGAGGAAGCAGGTTGCTGCGGGCGACACCTTGGTTTCCATGACGCGCCCTAACTTGAATGCCGTCGCTTTAGTACCCAAGGAGTTGGACGGAGAAATTGCATCAACTGGCTTCGACGTTTTGCGTCCGGTTCCAGGAATAGATCCACGCTGGATCAACTATTTGGTGCGCACAGAGAGGTTTGTCGATTCCATGTCGGCATTGGTGCAAGGTGCGCTCTATCCGGCAGTACGCTCTAAAGATGTGCGTGCGTACGTTGTATCGCTCGCTCCTGCCGCCGAGCAAACCCGCATCGCCAACCAACTCGACACCCTGCTCGCCCGCATCCAGTCCTGCAACGATCGCTTCGACGCCATCCCCGCTTTGCTCAAGCGTTTTCGGCAGGCGGTTTTGGGGGCAGCAACGTCCGGCGCGCTGACCCGAGAGTGGAGACTCAATGCCAAATCGAGTTGGCGAGATGTCAAGCTGGCAGAGGTCGCCCACACCTTTTCTTATGGATCTGCTGCGAAGTCTTCAAAGGCGGGGACAGTGCCAGTGCTCAGAATGGGGAACATCCAAGAAGGTCAGATCGACTGGTCCGACTTGGTCTACACATCTGACCCGCTTGAAATAGAAAAGTACAAGCTGTCTAAAGGGGATGTACTGTTCAACCGCACCAATAGCCCGGAGTTAGTTGGCAAAACAGCGGTTTATCAAGGCGAACGCCCAGCCATCTATGCAGGGTATCTAATCCGCGTGAGATGTTCATCCGAACTCCTGCCTGAATATCTCAATTATTGCTTGGGCAGCAAAGCGGGTCGGGACTACTGCTGGTCAGTGAAATCTGATGGCGTGAGCCAATCCAACATTAATGCAAAGAAGCTGGCCGCATTCTCATTTGCGTTGCCATCTATGCGCGAGCAGGCCGAGATCGTGCGCCGCGTAGAAGCGCTTTTCGCTTTAGCTAACCGCCTGGAAGACCGCGCCACTACCGCCCGAATCCAAGCCCAGCGCCTGACACCATTGGTGCTGGCCAAAGCCTTTCGCGGAGAGCTTGTGCCGCAGGACCCAAGCGATGAACCTGCTAGCGCACTGCTGGTAACGTCAAAGAGCCAAAGACCTCACGTCCCTCGTAAAGCGTCGCACCCTGTGCACGAGATGCCTAAAAAGCCAACCAATATGACCAATATCGATAAGGGATCTGTGAAGGCTGCAATCATGGAACTGAAGAATGATCGTTTCTCGTTCGATGAGTTGAGGAATCTGTTTACTGGCGACTACGAATCTCTCAAAACAGCACTATTTGAGGTTTTAGAAGAATCTAGTCCCGTTGTCCGGCAGGTCTTCAACAAGAAGCTCATGTCAATAGAGTTTGAGAAGGTGGGGGCATGAAGCTCATCCGCGTTCATATTGTTAAAGCTGCGACCTGTGGCGGACTCCTCGACGGGCTCGATGTGGGCCTGAGGGGAACGTTGGACGATCCTGAGCCATTCGAACCACTCTGTCTTGTTGGCCCTAATGGCGCGGGCAAGTCGCAGTTTCTACAGGTTGTCGCAGAAGCGTTCCAGACGGTCTTCCACGCCTGTGTCGATAAAGAGGAGCGCGCAAAAGGTAACGAGGATCTGCAGTTCGAGATCGAATATTTCATTCGACCCGAAGGAGATAGTGATCCGGTACATGTCCGCCTTTCGCGTCGCGGGGAAGGCAAACGGCGTCCCGTACTCAAGATTGAACGGAAAGACGGTCTTGAATGGGTTGATAGCGCGGTAGGAGAGACTGCGACCGCTGCGCTCCTACCGTCGCGAATCATCGGCTACACGTCTGGTGGAAATGAGACGTTGAGCCTGCCGTTCCTTGTGAGCCGTAGCGGTTACGCTGATGCAGTCGGCAAACAGGCGCTGGGCCACGAGCCCGGTGCAAAGTCTCAGCCCATTCCCGACACGCGACTCATGCTCGTGGATTACGGCACGCACCTTGAGGTGCTTGTTGCCAACCTTCTACTAGGGTCTGAGACGGAAAGAGATGCATTGCTCCGAGAGGCGAGGCTCAAGGAACTCCATTCGTTTCGATGCGTGATCCAGCTGGCCCACCGGGCCGTTCCAAAGCTCTCGGCCCGTGAGACGTCGACGCGGAGGCGCAAGGGTGTGCAGCTAACGGATGAGCTCGAGCTATATATCGAACAACTGAAACGGTGCTCAACCTGCCACACGTACGACGAAAAGTCAGAAACATACGTCTTCGATGTTCTGGTGACGGACGAAACCCGCGAGGCTTTTTTCGCGTTCTGGTCGACCACGATCGAGCTGTACTCGGCACTTCACAAACTGGCGATGCTGAACGACCTGGCGATTCCGAGAGTCACCCGCGGACGGTTGCTCCGCGACATAAAAACGAGACGTTTCGCATCGCGGCTGCCGGAGCCTCAGGACGAGGACAAAGTTTTCCGCTTCGAGCAGGTTCGGTTCCTACCCAGGGTCGGTGAAGGTGTTGTTGACTACGTTTCGCTCTCCGACGGTGAGCATCAGCTAGCGCAGATTCTCGGGACGATGTGTATGGCTTCGTTTCCCAACGTGCTGTTTCTGCTCGACGAGCCGGAGTCGCACTTCAATCCGCTATGGCGCGTCAAATTCATCTCTCGGCTCATGGATCTGCCTACGGCGAACGGCAAGCGTGGTGCCGCGGGTGGAGTGGCTGCGCAACAGGACTGCTTGCTGACGACGCACTCGCCGTTTGTGCCGTCAGATATGTCACGGAAGAACGTACTCATCTTCCATAAAGGTGGCTCCAAGGTCCAAGTGCGGCGACCCGACATTGAGACATTCGGCACAACCTTCGATGCGATTCTTGGAGAGTGCTTCGACGTTCGACCACCGATGTCGGAGGTGCCGCGACGTGAGATCAAGGATTTGATGGCTAGCGACGACGCGGCAGCAATCAAAGCGGGCATCGAGAAGCTCGGCGACTCAGTCGAAAAGGTGTTCTTAATGGATCACCTGCGCGAGATCTCAAAGCAGGGGGACGCGTAGGAATGCTCTTTGGCTACCCGCTTGCTGCCACGAAAAACAACTGGCTTCACGATTGCGTGTTAGACGCCATCACGACGATGCATTCGCTGGTGGACGCCGAGAAACGGTATCCGGCTTGGCCAAAGATATTGCCCGACGCGCATCAAGCGGCACTGAAATCGCGTACAGGTCTGCGTGACCGGCTCAAGGCGTACGACAAAGCGCTCCGAAAGCTGGCGTCAAAGAGGGAGAGGGACGTCATTTTCGTCGCTATCACGGACCAGAACCGCATCGCAGACCTACTTTCCAACGCGTGCGACTGCGCCGCGCTGGATAAGCTGCCTCCGGCCATTCATGCGGCCGTGACTTCGCTCTTTGACTATGCGTTCGGGCTGCTCACAGACCTCAAGGTTCGCGACGAGCACTACAAGGCCATCTATGACGCGGCGACCGATCATGTCTGCCCGTTCTGTGGCACAGAGTACTTCGACGCACCCGGGGCTCCGCGTGAGGCCTTGGATCACTACCTAGCGAAGAGTCGCTACCCTTTTGCTGCGGCCAACCTGAGGAACCTTGTGCCCATGGGGCACAAATGCAATTCGAACTACAAGCTCGCGGTCGACGTGCTGTACGACGCGGAAGGTGGACGTCGCGTGGCTTTCGATCCATACAACCACGCGAACATTTACCTGGTGCTCGACGACAGTGACCCGTTCCACGGTGCTACTCCCAGCACGCCCAGGTGGACGATCAATTTCGAACCTGATGGGCCAGCAATCCCAACCTGGGATGCAGTGTTCTCTATTCGCGAACGTTACCAACGTGACCACCTTGACGAAGGCTACTCGGCATGGCTGAGGGAGTTTCAGAACTGGGCTCGAAGTGCTGATCAGGATGGAGATACTGACGCCAGTTTGCTTGAGGCACTAAGAAGGTTCGAGCAATTTCACGCTAGCAACGGCATGAGTAGCAAGGCGTTCCTTAAAGCAGCGGTGTTTCGGATGTTGCGACTACGCTGCGAGCAGGGGCATGACCGCCTAAAGCAACTATTGCGCGATCTCCTTCGCCCGTTGGCTGCCCCAACAACCTGACTATGAGCGACATCAAACTCTTCCGCCTCACCAACGGCACCGCCACCGAACTGCAAGGCAGCGCCTCCGATCTGGAAAAGCCCCTGCAAACGCTGATCGAGGCCAATCTGCAGCCCTTGCTCAACATCCGCTTTATTGCCACCGAGCATTCCACCGGCAAGACGCACGGCGGGCGCATTGATTCGCTGGGCTTGGATGAAAACAACTGCCCCGTGATCTTGGAATACAAGCGGTCGGTGGGTGAGAACGTCATCAACCAGGGCTTGTTCTACCTGGACTGGCTGCTGGACCACAAGGCCGAGTTCAAGCTGCTGGTGTTGGACAAGCTGGGTGCTGCTGCCGCAGATGCCATTGACTGGAGCGCGCCCCGCGTGGTGTGCATTGCGGCGGACTTCACCAAGTACGACGGCCACGCGGTGCAGCAGATTGGCCGCAACATCGAGCTGATTCGCTACCGGCAGTTTGGCGGCGATTTGCTGCTGCTGGAGTCGGTCAACGCGGGCAGCGATGCGGGCAGCAAGGCCACTACGGCCAAACCGCCCAAGGCCACACCCAGCAAGCCCGATGTGGCGGCGACTGTGGCAGCCACGGCGGTACCTGCTGTGGCCGACCCCATCGGCACCAAAGGCTCGGGGCCTGACAAGTCGTTTGCCGAGCTGCTGGTGAATTTGCCAGAGCCCATGCAGTTGCTGCTGGCTTCGTTAGAGGGCTACACGCTGTCGCTGGGCGACGATGTGCAGCGCAAAGAGCTGCGCTTGTACCTGGCCTTCAAGCGCCTCAAGAACTTTGCCACGGTGGTGCTGCACCGCAAAAACTGCCTGGTGCTGTACCTGCATGTAGACCCCGCCACCGCCTTGCCGGTGCTGCCCAACGCGCGCGACGTGACGAACATCGGGCACTGGGGCACGGGCAACCTGGAAGTGACGCTCTCGACCCAGGCTGATCTGGACGCGGTGAAGCCGTTCATCATGGCGGCGTATGAGGGGCGGGGCGCTGCGGGGCAATGATTTGCTTCTGTTTTGATAGCTGGTTGCGCTTGTCTATCAGCCGCTAGCGGCTAATTTCATCCCAAGCCCGTGTGTTTCTCGCTACCTATTGAGCGAATCGGCTCCTATCCTCGGCCTCTGCCACCTCACCTTTACCGCCAGCAACGGGCCTGGGCGCGCTAGACGCGCGGTCGGTCTACGACAGCCACGGCTGCAACGTTCTCCCTCTCACCCGACAAGTTTGTGCTGCTGGGTGGGCTGTGGCGGGCCTTGAAACGCACTTGGATGGTTTGCTGTTGAGCCGTATTTTCGGAAATACGCCTCATTTTTTGATTCGTATCGCGCAAAATACGCGTCATGCCTTCTTCTCCAAAGCCCGCATCCCCTCGCTATATCTGGCAGCACCGCGCATGGCCGCAGCTCACGTTCGATGCCGCAGCGCTGGCCCCTGCGCTGGAGCAAGCCCGGCTGCAGCAGGGCCGGTTGCTGGGTTTGCTGGGGGCCATTGGGTTGGAGCAGGCCAACGCAGTGCAGCGCGAGCTGTGGGTGCAAGAGGCGCTGGCGACTGCAGCCATTGAGGGTGAGCAGCTCAATGTTGAATCCTTGCGCTCGTCGGTGGCGCATCGGCTGGAGTTGGCCGATGCGCCGGGGGCGGACCGGTCTGCCGACGGCTTGGTGCAGGTAATGCAAGACGCCTTGACCAACCACGGTGCCGTGTTGGATTTGGACCGGCTGTGCCGCTGGCAGTCGGCGCTGTTTCCGGGTGGCACGTCGGGCATCACACGCATTGCGGTGGGGCGGGTGCGCGACCATGCCGATGCCATGCAGATCGTGAGCGGCGCCTTGGGGCGCGAGGTGGTGCATTACGAGGCGCCGCCCTCTGCGCAGGTCACTGCCGAGATGGAGCGCTTTGTGGTTTGGTTTGAAGGCACGCGCCCCGCTGGCGCCGCCACTGCCGGCATGGCCACTACAGGCTCCGCAGTCAATGGCATTGCCCGCGCGGCGCTGGTGCATTTGTGGTTTGAGTCGATCCACCCGTTTGAGGATGGCAATGGCCGCTTGGGCCGCGCCTTGGCCGACATGGCGCTGGCGCAAGACATGGTGGCGCAAGACCCCCAGGCCAGCCCGGCGCTGGTGCGGGTGTATGGCCTGGCGCACCAGATGCTCAAAACCCGCGCTGCCTATTACGACTCGCTGAACCATGTGCAGCGCTTGCGCGGTGTGGCACCGGATGCCGATGCGATAGACGCCACGCTCTGGGTGCAGTGGTTTGTGCAAGCGTTTACCCGCGCCTGCGTGGCCAGCCAAGCCGTGGTGCGGGATGCGGCAGACAAAGCACAGTTTCGCCTGCGGGCGGCCCAGTACCAAACCAATGAGCGCCAGCGCAAGGTACTGGAGCGCCTGCTGGAGGCGGGGCATGTGGGCACTGGCGGCGGGTTCTTGGGTGGCATGACCAATGAAAAGTACGCCAAGATCACCGGCGCATCCAAAGCCACCGCCACGCGCGATCTGGGCGATCTGCTGGCCTACGGCTTGCTGCGCGTAGAGGGGGTTGGCAAGGCCACGCGCTACGCGGTGAACGTGCCGGGCTGGAAGCAGCCTGCGCTCAAGCCCTGAGAAGCTGAGTGCCGGGGGCATTCCTGGAATTGGCCGTTGTTCCGGAATTTCGGACTGCCGCAGACCCCAGGCTCTCTGCGTTTGGCAAGGTGAGTCTGGAGCTCTGAAAGTGCCTTGTCAGGCACCCTTGGCTCAGATCTTGATGAACTGCGTGCTCGACAACGCGCCAAACGGCAGCTCCGACAAGCGCCCGCCCACCGCCAGCGTGCCCAGGTCCACCGGAAAGTAGCCGATGGCGTCTAGCACCTTGCGCACTTCGGCCTTGGCGGCGGCATCGTCGCCCGCATAGAACATGGCGCGCTGGCCGCCAGACACTTGGGGCTGCGCCAGCACGTTCACGTCCAGGTGGTTGAACGCCTTGACCACGCGGGCGCCCGGCACGAATTCGCTGAACACTTCGCTGGACGAGCGCCCGCCCAGGTCGATGGCCTTGATGCCGTAGGCCGCCAGCGGGTTGGTGGGGTCTTGGGCGTCGGGCGAGTTGGGGTCCAGAAACGCCACGGGGTTGGTGCCGTCGATGACGATGCGGCCGTTCCACGCAGGCAGGGGGCCCAGGGCCTGGCCCAGGTCTTCCCAGCGCACGGCGATGAGCACGATGTCTGCGGCGGCAGCTTCTGCCACGGTGCCCGCCTTGATGGTGGGGCCCAGTTCGGCCACCAGCGCGGCCAATGATTCCGGACCGCGCCGGGTGGAGAGGGTGGCCGAGAGGCCCTTGTTGGCCAATGCGCGGGCCACGTTGGAGCCGAGAGCGCCAGAACCGATGATGCCGATGTTCATGATGTTTTCCTGGTTGAAATGAAGTGGGTTGACGTGAGGTGGAACGGGTGAGGTGAGAAAGCGGGATGGAAGGGCTGGACGACTACCCGAGCCGCCCGGCCTGGCGCAGTTGCGTGGCAATGCGCCGGATTTCTGTGGCGCCCTGTGCCAGTGCGGCCGGGCTGGTGTGCACCGAGTAGCGGCCCATGACAAGGTCGTGCGGGTGCGGCACGGCAGAGCCCAGCACAAAGCTGGTGGCCTGGGTGGCCACAAAGTCGATGCTCTGGCTGCTGGGCTCAAACGCCACCAGCTCGCCAGCGTCAATGGCTTCGCCTGCCGTCAGCGTGCCGGTGGCCACTGCTGCCCATGCCACGGTGTGGCCGCGGGGCGGGGTGTAGGTCCAGCGCGCACCTTGGGCCAACTGCACGGCCAGATAGGTCATGCCCTCGGGCGCCGCCACCGGGCTGTGCGCTGCGCCGTACTCGCCCAGCAGCACCCGCACCGGGCCGACCTGGGGCACCAGCTCAGGGGCGAGGTACTGGCTCTGGGCGGGGGCGTTTTCCAGCGCGGCGGGCAGGGCCACCCACAGCTGAAAGCCCCGGCCCGGTGTGTCGCCCACGGGGGCGCCGGTGTGCCATACGCCGTTGCCCGCCCGCATCCATTCCACACCGCCCGCAGGCAGCAGGCCCGCTTGGCCGGTACTGTCTTCGTAGCGAACATCGCCTTCCGACAAGAACGTGACGGTGGCGATCCCCGAGTGGGGGTGCATGCCAAAGCCCTGCTGCGCGGCACCCGGCTGAAAGTGGACCAGGTCCAAAAAGATGAAGGGCTTGAGCACCTGGCCCAGGTCCCCGGGGCTCATGAGGCGGGTGATGGGGCCGTGCGCGGTGCCACGGGTGCGGTGGGCGATGGCGCGGGGGGCTGTGGTGGGTGCAGACATCAAGAGGACCTTGGAGGTGTTGAACTGATGCCTGTAGCTTAAAAATTCATCGATTGATTGACTAGATGGTGCAATATGATTGAACTCGTCCATTAATTGAATGAATGAGCACGACCATGCTGGATCTGAACGACGTGGCCATCTTTGTGCAGGTGGTGCGCTGTGGCAGCTTTGCCGAGGCCGCGCGCCGCCTGGGCGTGCCGCCCAACACCTTGAGCCGCAGGGTGCAGCAGCTGGAAGCGCAGCTGGGCACCCGGCTGATGCAGCGCTCTACCCGCCATCTCACGCTTACCAGCGCGGGCCAGGTGTTTCTGGAGCGCTGCAGCGGCGCGGTAGAGGGGCTGATGGATGCGGGCGAGGAGTTGCTGGCGGTGAACCAGGAGCCCAGTGGCCTGGTACGGGTGGCGGCACCGGCCGATTTTTTTGATTTCTTTGCGATGGAGTGGCTGACCGAGTTTCTGACAGCGCACCCCAAGGTGCGGGTGGACTTTGTACTGAGCGACGGACGCGCCGACCTGATTGCAGACCGGATTGATGTGGCCCTTCGGGGCGGCATCCTGGAGGACTCAAGCCTCTTTGCGCGCAAGGTGCTGGATGCGGGCAACGACGGCCTGGTGGCCAGCCCGGCCTACGTAGCCCGCCAGGGCGTGCCGGACACGCTGCAAGACCTGGCAGGCCACGACTGCCTGGTGTTCAGCCACCCCAGCGGCAAGGCCACCTGGCGCGTGACGGGACCGGATGGAGCGCAGGCCGAGGTACAGGTGGCGGGCCGTTTCAGTGGCAACACGGCGCAGGCCTTGCGCAAGGCCGCGCTGGCGGGCCTGGGCATTGCACTGCTGCCCTCCACGCTAACCCTGCGCGATCTGCGCGCTGGCCTGCTGGTGCCCGTGCTCCCGCAGTACCACCGGCAGGGCCACGGCGTGCACATGGTGTACCCCAGCCGGCGCTACCTGCCCTTGGCGGTGTCTGCCTTCATGGACCTGGTGATCGGCAAGATGGGCGCGATGCAGGAACTGCCGCCGCAGACCTGCGGCTGATGCAGCATGAATCCGCTCATGCTCCTGCCCGCTATGCTCCCCCACCAACGCAACACGACACACGGTGACCGCCATGCACGACATCATCTGCCCCCACTGCAACAAGGCCTTCAAGGTGGACGAGACCGGCTACGCCGACATCCTCAAGCAGGTGCGCGACGCAGATTTCCATGCGCAGTTGCACGAGCGGCTGGAGCTGGCCGAGCAGGACAAGCGCAATGCGGTGGCGCTGGCGCAGGCCCAGGTGGCCAATGAGCTGCAGAAGGCGGCAGCCGCCAAGGATGCACAGATCCAAGCCCTGAAGGCGCAGTTGGATGCGGGCGCGGTGGAGCGCGACCTGGCGGTGGCGCACGCCCTGAGCGCGGTAGAAAAGCAGCGCGATGCGCTGGCCAATGAGCTGGAGCGTGCGCGGCATGCGCAGCAGGCAGCGGACCAGTTGGCACAAGCACGGCTGGCGCAGCAGCTGCAGGGCGTGGCCGCCCAAAAGGACGCCGAGATTCAGCAGCTCAAATCACAACTGGACGCTGCCGAGGTGGCACGCAGGCTGGCGGTGACCGAGGCAGTCACGGTGGTGGCGCGGGAGCGCGACGAGCTCAAGAACGACCTGAACCTGGTGGTGGTGAAAAAGCAGCTGGAGGAGGCCGCCATCAAGGAGCAGTTCGCCCTGCAGCTGCGCGACCGTGACGGCGAGATTGCGCGGCTGCGGGACATGAAGGCGCGCCTGTCCACCAAGATGGTGGGCGAGACGCTGGAGCAGCACTGCGAGACGGAGTTCAACCGCATCCGCGCCACGGCGTTTCCCCGCGCCTACTTTGAAAAGGACAACGACGCTCGCAGCGGCAGCAAGGGCGACTACATCTTTCGCGACCTGGACGAGGCGGGCAACGAGATCGTTTCGATCATGTTCGAGATGAAGAACGAGAGCGACGAGACGGCCACGAAGAAGCGCAACGAAGACTTCTTGAAAGAGCTGGACAAGGACCGCACTGAAAAGGGCTGCGAGTATGCGGTGCTGGTGTCGCTGCTGGAGCCCGAAAGCGAGCTGTACAACACCGGCATCGTGGACATGTTCTACCGCTACCCCAAGATGTATGTGGTGCGGCCGCAGTTCTTCATCCCCATCATCACGCTGCTGCGCAACGCTGCGATGAAGTCGCTGCAGTACAAGTCGGAGCTGGCGCTGGTGAAGGCACAGAACCTGGACATCACCAAGTTCGAATCGCAGCTGGAGGAGTTCAAGGGCGCGTTTGGGCGCAACTGGCGTCTGGCGTCAGACGGGTTTGAGGAGGCCGTGCGGCGCATTGACGAGGCCATCAAGGACCTGGAGAAGACCAAGGAGGCGCTGCACAAGTCGGCCAACAATTTGCGCCTGGCCAACGACAAGGCCGAAGACCTCACGATCAAGAAGCTGACCCGCGGCAACCCGACGATGGCGGCCAAGTTTGCAGAGCTCAAGCAGGTGGGGCTTTTGGACGGGGAGTGATGCAAGAGCATCGCGGCGCTAAACCTTGACCTCTGAGGTAATCGCCAAGCGGAGCGCCTTTTTCTACAGTGGTCCTCGCGGGTCGGGTGCCAGCGTAAAGCGGCATTGAAGACGCGCGCTGCGTCTGTGCATACACACCGAAACCGCAGCCAACCCACTCACTGAGAGACCAGAAAGGAGCCCCAGTTATGTCTGCCTATGCCGTTGGCCTGTTGAGCAACCTGCAATTCGGCCCCGATATCGTCACCTACCTGCAGCGCATCGACGCGACCCTCACGCCTTATGGCGGGGCCTTCCTCGTGCATGGCACCCGGGCAGAGGTCAAGGAAGGCGTGTTCGATGGGGACTGCATCATCATCAGCTTCCCGGCCATGGAGCAGGCGCGTGCCTGGTACGAATCGCCAGCCTATGCCGAGCTGATTCCACTGCGTGCGCAGCACGCGCAATCCACGGTGTTTCTGCTGGATGGGGTGGCGGAACCGAACTACCGCGCAGAGTCCTTGCTGGCCAAGCTGGGGGTCAAGGCCTGAATGCTCCTCCGGGCACAGACACGGGCCCGGGGCTACACCGTCACCGAAGCCCCCGTCGCATAAAACTGCCCACCCGCCACGTAGTGCAGCGTGCGCAGCGCATCGGGCGCGGTGTCGAACTCCCAGTGCCCGTGGCGGAACACGCGCTCGTCCGCCCAGGCGGCCACTACTTCGCCGATAAACAGGTCGTAGGTCTGCTGGTTGTGGGGCTCGGGGATGACGCGGCACAGCAGCCAGGCGGCGCAGCCCTGTACCAGCGGGGTGGCATGGCCAGGGGCGTGGAACAGCTCCACGCCGTGCTGCTGCAGTTTGTGGGGGTGGGTCTTGGCGCTGTCGGTGCCAAGGGCTACGGTCATCGCCGCCATGGGCAGGGTGGGCAACTGCAATGCGAACTCGCCACTGGCTTCGACCAGCTCGCGCGTGCGTGTCGCTTTGTCGAGCACCACTGTCACCTTGGGCGGTGCAAAGTCCAGCGCACAGGCCCACGATGCAGCCATCACGTTGTGCTGGCCCGCATGCTCTGCCGACACCAGCACCGTGGGGCCGTGGTTGAGCAGGCGGTAGGCTTTGTCGAGGGGGACGGGGGCGATGTGGGGGATTCGGGGCGAATGTTGTGGGCTGGGTTTGCTCATGATTTCATAGCTGGTGGCGCTTGTTGGATAAGCGGTAGATGGCATTTTGATCTGAAACCAGACTGCCGTGTGTGGCCGTGTCGCCAGCGTGCGCGCCGGGTGGGTGCAGGGCCGGTAACATCCCCGGGCCTATCAACCACTGCCCCCCGGGGGCACTACGGAGACAAGAAGCTATGTTCAGTCATGTGATGGTCGGTGTGAACGATCTGGAGGTGTCCCGGAAGTTCTACGACGCGCTGCTCGGCACCATCGGTGTGCCCCCGGGTGTCGCCAACAAGAACCGCTACTTCTACCGGGGCCCCACCGGCACCTTCTGCATCAGCACCCCCATCAATGGCGAGCCCGCCACCTTTGCCAATGGCGGCACCATCGGCTTTGCCATGCAGTCGCCCGAGCAGGCCGATGCTTTCCACGCGGCCGGTGTGGCCAACGGTGGCACCACCTGCGAAGACCCACCGGGCTACCGCGAAGGCCCTGGCGGCAAGCTCTACCTGGCATACCTGCGCGACCCGGACGGCAACAAGATCTGCGCGTTGCACCGCCCACCCAAGCCAGCGGCGTGACGGCCGGGCCGACCGGCTCAGCGCATCGGTTTTCTGATCTTCAAGTGGGCGTGTGTGCGCCGGGCCGACGCACGGCGCGCACCTTGCCGCTGCCGCCACCACCGCAGTAGAACAGCCCGGCCCCATCCGATTCGAGCCCGCTCACACCCACGCCTTGCGGCATATCGAGCTGCTGCAGCACGGCGCCGCTCGTGGGGTCGATGTGGCGCAGGGTGCTTTCTTCGCCCTCCCAGGTGCCGTGCCACAGCTCGCCGTCCACCCAGGTCACACCGGTCACAAACCGGTTGGATTCGATGGTGCGGCGGATCGCACCCGTGGCCGGGTCGATCTGGTGGATCTTGCGGTCACGGTACTGGCCCACCCACAGGCTGCCTTCGGCCCAGGTCAGGCCTGAATCGTTGCCGCCGCCCGGTGCGGGGATGGTGGCCACTACCCGGCCCGTGGCGGGGTCGATCTTGTCGATGCGTGATTCGGCGATCTGGTATAGGTGCGTGCCGTCAAACGCGGTGCCTGCGTCGCACACCACGTTGAGCGTGCGGGTGGTGGCGCCGCTGGCCGGGTCAAAACCCACCAGGTGTTCGCCCGTGGCGGCCCACACCCGCTGGCCATCGTGCGTCACGCCGTGGATGGTGCTGGCGCCGCCAAACGGGCCGTATTCGCGCACCACCTCGGCGGGCTGGCGGGCCGCAATGGGCAGGTGTTTGGTGGACGGCGGGGTGCCCGCCATGTCGCTGCTGCAGGCGGTGTCGTGGGTGGCGGTAGGTGTGACTGTGGTCATCTCGGTAGCTCCTGAGGGTAGGTACCCGGTGCACGGCAAGGGCGCTGTGCGTTGGGCGGTGAAGCCACTTTAGGCAATCGGCTGCGCGGTGGGGAGTAACAAGATCGTCGTGAATCCCACCAGGGGCGCGGCCAGCCAGCGGCGTGCGCGCGCCTGGCCGATGGCGCGCACGCGGCCGGTAGCTTCCAGTTCAGCCAGTGCGCGCTGCACGGTGCGCTGGCTGTCGCCCAGGGCCAGCGCCAGGGCGGATGTGGACCATGCCGCACCGTCGGCCAGCAGCGCCACCAGCGCGCCCTGCTCGCCCTCCACCGGCGGGGCCAGCACGGCCACAGTGCGTCCGCCGTGGGGCCGGAGCAAAAAGCCGCGCGGCGTGGCCTCCACCCCGGCCAGCGGCGCGATGAGGGCGCGCAGGCGGCCGATTTCCACCCGCAGGCGGGCGCGGTGGGTTTCGTCGGGGTGGCGGGTGCGGAACACGTTGGCGATCAAGGCTTCGCGGTCCACGCCGCCCGGCCAGGCGGTAGCCAGCGCGCGCACCAGCGCAAACAGCACAGGGCGGCGTGCCAGCGGGTGCCACACTTCGCCCGCGCGCACGCCGTGGCGGCAGGCGTCCACGACCCACAGCGTGGGGGACGCCAGCAGCGCGGCCACGTCGTCCAGCCGCAGCGTGTGCTCGGCACCGTTCGCAAGGCAGCGCGCAGCGGGCTGTTCGAGCAACGCATGGGCCTGCGCCACCTCGGTCAGCAGCGCGGGCACGCCGGATTGGGCGGCAGCCTGTTGCGCGCGTTGCAGGGCGGTGCGTGCTGCGCCGATGTGCAGTGACCGCAGGGCCAGCTCTGCGGCGGCAAGTTCGGCCACCGCGACAAGGGAAGGGGGCAGTCGCGTTGTGGCGTCGGTGGTGGGAGCGCCTGCCAGCGCAGCCGATGCTTCGTCCAGCTTGCCCAGCAGGATCAGCGTGCGCGCTGCCACCAACCGTGCCTGCAGCGCATTGGCGGTGTCGCCGTGGGCCTGCAGCGTAGCCCCTGCCGACATGAGCGCCTGCGCTCGCCCGCCCAGGTCGCGTTGGGCCAGGGCCACTTCAGCCTCGGCCACCACACAGCGGGCGTGGGCCACGGGCTCGTGCGTGCCAAAGCCGCGTGCGGCGCGGCGCAGCAGATCGCGGGCGCGCGGGTGCTCGCCCAGCTGGGCCATGGCAATGCCGCGCAGGGCCAGGGCCGGGGGGTCGTCGCGCAGGGCCACGCGCTGCAGGGCGGCCAGGGCGTCGCCTGCGGCCAGCGCGCGGGCGGCGGCGGAGATCAGCGAATCCATGGCGACAGACTACCGCAGCGTGCTGCTGCGATGGCACGCCAGCAAGCGTGGGGGATACTTGGCCGCTTCGCTGTGCCGCCCGCCGGGTGGTGCAAATCCCCCCAAAAGACACAAGGACCCGCCATTGAAATCCGCCAGCGCCACCACTTTTGACGAGGCCTACTACCAGCGCTTTTACTTCGACAAAAAAACGAGCGTGGTGGACCCGCAGCACATGGAGCGCCTGGGCACCTTTGTGTGCAGCTACCTCAAGTACCTGCGTGTGCCGGTGAACCGCGTGCTGGACGTGGGTTGTGGCATTGGCCTGTGGAAGGGCATCGTGGCGCAGCATTTTCCAGAGGCCAGCTACCAGGGCGTGGAGTTCAGCCCTTACCTGTGCGAGCGCTTTGGCTGGCAGCAGGGCTCGGTGGTGGACTATGCCGCCGATGCGCCGTATGACCTGGTCATCTGCCAGGGCGTGCTGCCCTACCTGAGCCCGCCGGATTTGAAGGCCGCGCTGCTCAACCTGGGCCGCCTGACAAAAGGCGCGCTGTATGTCGAGGCTGTGTCGCGCGAGGATTTTGAGCGCGACATCATCGACGAAGAGATCACCGACAACCGTGTGTTCCGCCACCGTGCCGAGCTGTACCGGCGCGGCCTGCGCGAAGGCGCCATCGAACTGGGTGGCGGCGTGTGGCTCAGCCGCCGGGCCGAGCTGCCGCTGTTTGCGCTGGAGCAGGCGGGCGGGCAGTGACGGCGACCCCTGTGCCGCCGCCCCAGCCGCAGGCGGTGCCGCACCCGCCCCATGCGGTATCGCGCCTGCGCACCGAGCGCCTGGCTCGCAGCGCCAAGCCCTTCCTGGCCCGGGGTGGCCCCAAGGGCGAGCGCTGCGCGGGCTGCCGACTGGTGCCCAGCCACTGCATCTGCGCACTGCGCCCCGTGCTGCCCACGCGCGCGGGCATGTGCCTGCTGATGGCCGACATCGAGCCGCTCAAGCCCAGCAACACCGGCTGGCTGATTGCCGACGTGGTGGCCGACACCTACGCGTTTGGCTGGGCGCGCACCGAGGTGCACCCCGACCTGCTGGCGCTGCTGGCTGACCCCCAGTGGCAGCCGTATGTGGTGTTTCCGGGTGAGTTTGTGGAGCCCGGGCGCGTGGTCACCCAGGTGGGCAGCACCGAGCCGACGGGCAAGCGCCCGCTGTTCATCCTGCTCGATGCCACCTGGCCCGAGGCGCGCAAGATGTTCCGCAAGAGCCCGTACCTGGACCGTCTGCCCGTGCTGAGCCTGCAGCCCGAGCAGCTCTCACGCTACCACCTGCGCCGCTCCACGCGCACGGACCATTTCTGCACCTCGGAGGTGGGCGCGCTGTGCCTGGAACTGGCGGGCGAGCTGCAGGCAGCACAGGCGCTGGAGGCGTACCTGGACGTGTTCACCCACCACTACCTGCAAGCCAAGCACCAGCTGCCGCCGGACGTGAACGGGGCGGCGCACGCACGGCTCCGGCTTCTGGCGCAGGGCCGCGGCTGAGAGTCTGAGAGTCTTTTATCCATGCTCGCCTTGCACGCCGAAACGCCCCGGCTCGTCGTTGCACATGCTCGCCGTAGCCCGAGCTATGGCTGTGCTTTGTGCCTAGATCCGAGGCGTTTTCGCGCGCCTTTCGGGCTCGGCTAAAAAACTCTCAGCCTCTGAGCCATCGCCCCTCGGACTGCCGGGCCGCGTGCGTGCATGACCTGTTGCCCAAAAAGCATGCGCTGTTACCGCGTTGTTACAAGCGCTGCACCTGGCCCCCCGCAAAATTCGGCGCTGGCGCCACCACCTCTGGCGCGGCCCGTCTGTCCGGGAGGGGCAGGGGCCTGCACACCCAAAGCCAACCCGTTGGAGAACCATGAAAAACAAGATCCCCCTGTTGCTCGTCGCAACCCTCAGCCTGGCTGTCGCATCGCTGGCCCATGCCGGCAAGGCCGAGCGCGACTTTTTTGCTGCCGAGGTGGCCCCCGCGCTGAAAACCGCCGCCAGCACCCTCAAGCAATCGTGCGGCTGCGATGTGAAGATGGATGTGAAGCAGGACAGCTTTCAGACCGTGGACCATCTGCGCCAGGTGCGCTACGCGGCCGGCACCATCGTGGACAACGCCCCGCGCTACTGCAACGATGCCCCTTCCAAGGCCGCGGTGTGCCAACTCAAGACCCTGGAATTTGCCCGCACCGGCACCACCGCTTTCAAGTTTGCCGCAGGCAAGGGTGCGATCACTCTCGATGAAAGCTCGTACCCCAGCTGGGACATGCTGGCCGCCGAGCTGGACAAATAAGCGCAGACTCCTAGCCCCAAGCAGCGCCCCGACACCACTGTGCGTGGTGCGGGGCGTTGGTGTTTGTGGGCACCGTGAGGTGGCTGAACCGAGGTGCTGCAGTTGCGAACGAATCGCCGTTCTACGTGCCGGATAGCGTGCAACACCCCACTAGCGTGGGGTGGCACCCGCTGCCACGCGGCTTTGTACCGCCTTGGTGATGCCGTCTGGTTCCAGATACGGGCTGCAGGTCTGGTACAGCGCAAACTTCTTTTCTGCCGACGTACCAACCAGTTCGGCCGACACCTCGGGCGCTGATTTCTTGAGCGCGTCGATGTGGAAGTCGCCCTCGCCGGGGTGCAGCTCCACCGCTGCTTCCAGCATGGCCGCCGCAGCGGCGCGCATGCCTTCTTGCCGGGCTTTTGCCACGCTGAGCGACAGGCCGTTGAACACATTGCCGCAGCGGATCAGGTCGATGGCGACCGCCTTGCGTGCATCGGCCTGCGCAGGTGTCCCCATGCTGTGCGTGCCATCCAGGTAGGCCCACACGTCCAGGGGTGGGGTGCCGGGCGCACACGCCCCCTGGTAGGTGCCGAAAAAGGCCTTCTTCATCATCTGCCGGCCCGCCGAGGTCTGCATGCCGCTGTCGATGACAAGCTGCTCGCCATCGGCGTGCACGGTGAACTGGTACAGGTGCGCGGCGCTGGCGCCTGCGGCCTGGGCAGGGGCGACGCAGCGGGCCTTCCAGGTCTCATGGCCGGGCATGGGTTGGTCAGACTCGCTGACCGTGCAGTCCATGCCGCGCTGCTGCATGGCGTTCTTCCAGGCGGGGGCCGTCAGGCTGGCCATGTGCTGCGCTGTCACGCACACCACGGCGGTGCTGCCCAAGGAGTCCGCATAGGCACCCTGGCGGAACCCGGCAGCCGCCGCAGGCTGCGAAACCGCAACGCCCCCGATCAGAAGCCCCGCCAACACGGCAGCGCGCGGGGCGGTGGCGGGGAGCGCAATGGCGAAGGGCATGGGGGGTGTCTCCGGGCGGCAGCGCCTGGTACGGCGCAAGAAAAAGAGAAGGCGGTGGAACGGCGGCGTGCCCAGGGGCGGCCTGTCGTCACACTGAAAAGCCGTCGGATTGTCGTTCAAGGCCCTGGGCACGCCGTGCTCTTGTGGCCTTGCAACGACAATGGACCATTCCCCCTCTACCGCACTGACCCGATGAAAGCTCCCCCCCGCCTGCAGTCCCTCATTGAGGAAGGCCTGATCGACACCGTGGTCCGGCAGCTCATGAGCGGCAAGGAGGCCATGGTCTATGTGGTGCGCTGTGGTGATGAAACGCGCTGCGCCAAGATCTACAAAGAGGCCAACAACCGCAGCTTTCGGCAGGCGGTGGACTACACCGAAAACCGCAAGGTCAAGAACTCACGCTCGGCCCGCGCCATGGCCAAGGGCAGCAAGTTTGGCCGGCAAGAGCAAGAGGCCGCCTGGCAAAGCGCCGAGGTCGATGCGCTCTACCGCCTGGCCGCTGCCGGCGTGCGGGTGCCGCAGCCCTACAACTTTCACGACGGCGTGCTGCTCATGGAGCTGGTGACCGACGCCCACGGTGACGCCGCCCCGCGCCTGAACGATGTGAGCTTTACTCCCGAAGACGCGCGCACCCACCACGCCACGCTGGTGGCCGAGGTGGTGCGCATGCTGTGTGCGGGCGTGGTGCATGGTGACTTGTCGGAGTTCAACATCCTGCTGGCCCACCTGCCGGGCGCAGAAGGTGGAGAAGCCGGCCACGATGGCCCCGTCATCATCGACCTACCCCAGGCCGTGGACGCTGCGGGCAACAACCACGCCCAGCGCATGCTGCTGCGCGACGTGGCCAACCTGCGCGACTTCTTCGGCCAGTTTGCCCCCGAGCTGCGCGCCACCCAATACGGCCCCGAGATCTGGAGCCTGTACCAGAGCGGCCTGCTGAGCAACGAGACGCCGCTCACCGGCATCTATGCGCCCACGCATGCCGATGTGGACATGCAGGCCGTGCTGCGCGAGATTGACGACGCACGCGATGAAGATGCAGCGCGCAGGCTGCGCATGGCGGCGGGCTGAGATTTCTCCACCGCGCTGCGTTGTGGCACCATCGCGCCCCTTTTTCTCTGCAGTTCGCTCGCCATGCCTTCCTTCCACATCCGCAACTTCTGCCCTGGCGACGAACCCGCGTTGCGCGCCATTTTTCATGCCTCGGTGCATAGCCTGGCCAACAAGGACTACACCGCCGAACAACTCGCCGCCTGGGCGCCGCTGCACCATGACGCTGTGCAATGGGCCGAGCGCATGCGGGCCAACCAGCCCTTCGTCGCGCAAGCAATTGGCGGCGGGGCGATAGCTGGGTTTGCCGATCTGCAGGCCAGCGGCACCATCGACATGTTTTTTGTGGCCCCGGCGTTTGCAGGCCAGGGCGTGGCCCGGGCGCTGATGGCACACCTCCACGCGCAGGCGGCGCAGCGCGGCATCACCCACTTGAACGCCCATGTGAGCCTGACCGCCGAGCCTTTTTTTGCCGCGCAGGGCTTTGCGGTGGAAGCGCGCCAGCAGGTGGAGCGCGCGGGCGTGGTGCTGCACAACGCGCGCATGGCCAAGGCGCTGGTGATGGGCTAAGGCAACTCCTGATTTGATAGCTGGTTACGCTTGTCTATCAATCGCTAGAGGCTGATTTTGCTTGTAATTCAGCCATCATGCTGTGTCTTTGCACACGCAGGTGCCTTACAGTAGCCGCCCCGCAGCAGACAAACCCACCCACACCGGCCCACGACGGCTGACACCCCATGACCAAAGACCTGGCCCGACAGAACGAACTCAAACCCATGGCGCTGTGCGAGCCCTGCCAGGGCATCCAGCGCAACTGGCGCAAGGCGCCGGGCCACGCCGAGCTGGTGCAGCGCGGCAACCGCAAGGAAGACCGCGAGACGGGCTCCGTCACCATCACCCGCTATGTGTGCGACCGCTGCGGCACGGCGTGGGAGTATGAGAACGACAAGGGCAACCAGAAGGCAGGCTGGTCGGTGGTGGGGCGATAAGCAATCGCATCTCCATGGAGAGAGGTCAGCGCTTGTTGGATAAGCGCCAGCGGTCATTTTGGGTTCCAACCCATGGCTGGGAACGGCTTGCAGGGCTGTGCGAACGGATACACAGCCATGGCCCACAAATGGGGCACCTTTTCATCTCGTGCGTGTCACACAGGCCTATCAAGGAGATAGCCTCATGCTGCACCGCAGACGATTTCTGAGAACCACCGGCAGCCGCCTGGCCCTGGGCGGCGCCGCGTTGCTGCTGGCAGGGCGTGCCGCGTGGGCCCAGCCCAGCTACACCGTGCCGCTCGCGCAGCTGCAGGAGATGGTGGCCACGAAGTTCCCGCGCAGTGTGCCGGTGCAAGGCCTGTTCGATCTCACCCTGCAACCCCCGCGCCTGCGCCTGCTGCCTGAGGTCAATCGCCTGGGCGCCGTCATGGCGGTGGACGCGGCGGGCGCTGCGCTGCGGCGCAGCCACGCGGGCACGTTCGATGTGGAGTTTGCGTTGCGCTATGAAGCCAGTGACCGCACGCTGCGCGCCCACCAGATCCGGCTGGGGCGGCTGGATTTCCCCACGCTCAAACCGGCCGTCACCGAACTGATCAATGCCTATGCCCCCGTGCTGGCCGAACAATCCCTGCGCGAAGTCACCTTGCACCAGCTGCGCCCGCAGGACACGGCCATGTTCGACGGCTTGGGGCTGCAGCCCGGGCCCATCACGGTGACGGCCAAGGGGCTCACCGTGGCGTTTGTGGGCAAGCAGCCATGACGCCCGCTGGGCACGGCCGCCTTCCATCGCCGCAGCGCCGGGGTTAACTCCGTTTCCCCTCGCGGGAGCGGGTGGGGGAGACGGGGCTTCGGGGGCGCCGCGCTTGTTCTCCCTCTCCCCGCCCTCTCCCACCAGGGCTGGGCCGAGGGTGGCGCAGGTTGCGCAGGTCTGTCTCGCGCAGGGGCTTGCGCTCAATCGCCCCGCACCCGCTGCGCAAACCCGCGCAGCGCGAACTGCTCCACCACAAAATCTACAAACACCCGCGTGCGCGCTGGCAGCAGCTTTTTGCTGGGGTAGTACAGCGATGTCGGCCCTGCATCCGCCCACCAGCCCGGCAGCACCCGCACCAGGTCGCCGCGCGCCAGCCAGGGCTGCGCAAACGGCATGGGCAGCACGGCCAGGCCCAGGCCCATCAGCGCGGCCTGGCACATGGCCTCGGGGTCGTCGAACACGATGCGGGGGCGGAACACTGCCGCTGCAGCGTCGCCCGCCTTGTTGCGCAGTGTGGTCACCGGCACGCGCCCCGTGCGGATGGCGCGGCGCGCAATGCCGTCCCACTGCGCCAGGTCTGCCGGGTGGCGCGGCGCCTTGCGGCCCTGCAGCAGCGCGGGGGCGGCCACCACCACCAGGTGGATCGGCCCCAGCGTGCGCGCCACCATGTCGGGGTTCAGATTCAGGCCACCGCCAATGCCGGCATCAAAACCCTCGCCGATCAGATCCACCTGGCGGTTCTCAAAGCGCCAGTCGGGCTGGATGGCCGGGTAGCGCTGCAAAAACTCGGTGAGCAGCGGCACGATGTAGGCACGGCCAAACGCCAGGCCCATGCTCACCTTGAGCGTGCCCGCAGGCTGCTGCTCGGCCTCGGCCGCGTGGTCCACCGCATCGGCCAGCGCGGTCAGCGGCGGGCTGATCTGCGCCAGCAGGCGCTGCCCGCCTTCGGTGAGCGTGAGGCGCCGCGTGCTGCGCTGGAACAGCCGCACGCCCAGGCCTGCCTCCAGCCGCGCCACGTTCTTGCTCACGGCGGCAGGCGTCAGGCCCATGAGCCGCGCGGCGGCCGAGAAGCTGCCGCACTCGGCGGATTTGACGAACGATTCGAGGTGGCTCAGGGGTTGCATGGTTTGCATTTTCAACTGTAGGTTGAAATAGATCCAGCCCATTCCTGGCTACCCGCAAAGCAATGTTTTTCTGAAACTGCAGGTGTTCCTGGTTCCGTGAAGAACCTTTCAACCATCTGATTTTTGAGGAAAAACACCATGTCTTCTGTGCCCGATACATCCGCCCCCACCACGCTGCCTGCCAGCGCGTCACGCCTGTTGGCGGGCAAGGTGGCCTTTGTCACCGGCGGCGCGCGTGGCATCGGCGCCGCCATCGTCCAGCGCCTGGCGCGCGACGGAGCGGCCGTGGCCTTCACCTACAGCAGCTCCGAGGCCCCCGCGCAGACGCTGGTGGCTGCCATTGAAGCTGCCGGAGGCAAGGCCCTGGCGCTGCGTGCCGACAGTGCAGACGCCGCCGCCCTCACGCAAGCAATCGACACGGCCGCGCGCACGCTGGGCCGCCTCGACATCCTCGTCAACAACGCCGGCGTGGCGGTGGCGGGCGAGATCGACAGCTTTGCCCTCGCCGATTTCGACCACACGCTCAACGTGAACGTGCGCGCGGTGTTTGTGGCCACGCAGGCTGCCGTGCGCCACATGGGCCAGGGCGGTGCCTATGGCCGCGTCATCACCATCGGCAGCACCAACTCCGACCGTGTGCCATGGGCAGGCTTCAGCGTCTATGGCATGAGCAAGGCCGCCATCGTGGGCCTCACCAAAGGCCTGGCGCGCGACCTGGGGCCGCGTGGCATCACGGTGAACAACGTGCAGCCTGGCCCGGTCAACACCGACATGAACCCCGCCGATGGCCCCCTGGCCAGCAACATGCACGGCATGATGGCGCTCGGCCGCCATGCCCACCCCGACGAGATCGCGGGCATGGTGGCCTATCTGGCGGGGCCGGAGTCTGGCATGGTGACCGGGGCCAGCCTGCTCATCGATGGTGGGTTTGCTGCCTGAGCCAAGGTAGCTCGGGGCTCTTTGGGTTTTGTGCTGGTGGGATGCGTTGCGCGCGCGGGTTGCGCCCAGGGCGATATAGTGGCCCACCCTTCCACCTGGGACCCTTTTGTGAACCTCACCCTCCGCACTTTGCGCAATGCCTGCGCCCCTGCAGCAGCGTTGGCCGCGCTGACGGTCAGCGTCTCCCTGCACGCCGCCACGCCCGCCGAGTCGGGCTATGTGGGCGAATACCGGGGGCGTTCCGTGGACACCATCACGCAACTGGCGCTGCTGGACGACAACACCTTTTGTTTTGCGGTGACGGGTGGGGTGCTGGACATGCTGATGGCGGGCCGCTGGAAGGCGGAAGGCAGCGGAGTCCGGCTGCAGCAGGTGCGGCCGGACCAGACCTTGTTCCCGGCCTACGCCCGCAAGGTGGCAGCGCTGGGCGCCATGGTGGAGTTCGACTTCCACGGCCCCACGCTGTCCAGTGCCCGCGCGCCGGTGTTTGCGGTGTCGGCGGATGACAAGGCCCCGGCCACGCTGCGCCCGCTGTTTGGCCCGGACCACAGCAGCTGGTCTGAAAACTACCCGCTGCCCCCACTGCCTGCAGAGGCCGTGCGCTACTTCTACCTGGGCGACGTGGTGGAGGAAGCCCCGGGCAAGCCAGCGGTCGTGAAGGTGGTGCAGTACCGGCTGGACGGTGCCAATTCAGTGCGTGTGGGGTTTGATCCGCTGCAGGCCTTGCCGCTGATGAGCCAGCGGGCCGAGCTGAAAGGGGACATGCTGTTTCTGTCGGGCAGCCGCCTGGGCAAACGCCGGGCGCTGGACCCTGAAGTGGTGCAAACAGTGCGCACGGGTTGCATAGCCCCCGCGCTGAATCCTGGCGCCCCGCGCCCTGCGCCGAAACCAGGCGAGACCCCGCCCCTGGAGCCCCTGAGAACGTTTACCGTCAGCCCGTCGGCCATTCAGGGCACGCCATTCTTCGAAGCCAAAAGCAACTGAGCCGTGGTGGGCAGTCGTCGGGTCGGATGGGGGCCGCCTCAGGCTGAAATCGCTGGGCCTCCGGGCGCACGCAGTGGGGTCTCGATCTGCATCTTGGCCAGCCGCAGTGCCTTGCGCATGTAGCCGCGCCACAGCACGTTGGCCAGCAGCCAGAGCACCGGCGCGGCCCATTTGGAGCGGGGATGAAACGCGTGGCGCCAGCGCACCGTGGTCTGCGTGCCACCCGCCTGCGGGTCAAACCACCAGGCCCCATTGGCCCCGGTGGCCAACCAGCGCAGTGCCCCGGTGAAGCCGCTGACGGTGTAGCTGAAGTACTGCGCCGGGTGGTAGTGCTTGAGCCTTTCTTCGGCCACGCTGCCGTCGGACAGCGCCACGGTGCGCGTCTGCCCCGGCGTGTCCCAGGCGCCCGTCTGGTCGCGCGTGCCGATCACTGCGGGCAAAGGCCCGTAGCCGGTGAACAGGGCGCGCGGGTCAATGGGCGCGATGTGCTGGAACGCCAGTGCCGGGGAGGCCTTGATGTGCGTCTGGACCGTGGCAGAGAAGGTGGTCATGGGTGAATCCGGTGCGTTGCTTCCGCCTCTCGGGCAGTCAAGTCACTGTAGGGCGTGCGACCACACCGATAAATACCCTTCTCCGCAACGGACTGTTTGCCAAATGACCCGCAATCGCCCCTTTCCCGGGCGAAGACGCTGTGCGCCAACGCGGCGGGCGCACACGGCAGCCATCGGCGGCCTGCGCCCGTTCAGGTGGCCGAGGCTTTGCGCCGCCGGGGCTTTGGGGCCTGGGCCCGCAGCTCCTGCACGCTCAGTCCGAACGCCGGGTTGTCGGCCAGCATCTCCACCGCCAGATCGATAAAGGCGCGCGCGCGGGCTGGCTGCGCCGCCCGGCTGCCGTAGTACACGTACAGGCCCAGGTGCTGGGGCACGAATTCGGTCAGCACGGGCACCAGTTGCCCGCTGCGCACCAGTGGCGCCGCCGTCACGCCGACAAGCTGGCCGATGGCGTGGCCCCCCAGCACCGCGCGCGCTTCGAGCTCGATGTCGTTGACGCAGAACGCAGGCGGTATGGCATGGGCCACGATGTCATCGCCCACCTGAAACTCCCACGGCATGGGCTTGCCGGTGGTGGGGTGGCGAAACCCGCTGCAGCGGTGCTGTGCCAGGTCTTCGATGCGGGTGGGTGTGCCATGGCGGGCCAGGTAGTCCGGCGTGGCGCACACCACCAGCTGCAGCGCCATCAGGCGCCGGGCAATCACCCCGCCCTCGGGCGGGTAGCCCGAGCGGAAACCAACGTCCACCCGGTCCTCCACCCAGTTGCCGATGCGGTCGTCCAGCTGCACATCGGGCTCCACCAGCGGGTGGCGGCGGCAGAACACGTCGAGCACGGGCCAGACCACCTCCAGCATGATGGAGCGTGGTGCCACGATGCGCAGCGGCCCCGCAATCTCCTCGCGCCCACGCCGCGCGCCGTGCACCGCCCGCTGCAGGGTCGCGAGGCCCGGCTGCGCGGCCTCCAGAAACTGGCGCCCCTCCTCGGTCAGGCTCAGGCTGCGCGTGGTGCGGTGGAACAGCCGCACGCCCAGGTGCGATTCGAGCTGCCCCAGCGCCAGGCTGGCGGCCTGCGGGGTGATGCCCTGGGCCGAGGCCGCCTGCCGCAGGCTGCCCAGCTCGGCGGCTTTGGCAAACGTGGCAATGGCACGCAGTTCATTGATGGCCATGGTGTCCGTTCGGAGGTATTGGCAAGTTTTACTTGTGAATGAATTCAGCAATTATGGGCTAGTGCGATGGCAATGGTCTGCCTACAGTTCACCTCCATGGCCGCGCCGCTGCATCTCAGCGTGTTGCGCTTGCCAGAGCCCCGCTTTCAATCCCTTTCAAGGACTTCCGCCATGACGGCTTCGACTGCTCTCCCTTCCTCCTTCCCCCGCGTCTGGATGATTACCGGCGCCTCGCGCGGCATTGGCGCCCGCATTGCCGAGGCTGCGCTCGCCCAGGGCGACGCCGTGGTCGCCACGGCCCGTGATGCCGCGTCGATTGAAAGGCGCCTGGGCGCCAGCGACGCACTGTTGCCGGTGGCGCTCGACGTGACCGACGAAGCCCAGGCGCGCCACGCAGTGGGCGCCGCGCTGGAGCGCTTTGGCCGCATCGACGTGCTGGTCAACAACGCGGGCTACGGCCTGCTGGGTGCGGTGGAGGAATCTACCGCCGACGAAGTGCTGCGACTGTTCGACACCAACGTGTTCGGCCTGCTGCATGTGACCCGGGCCGTGCTGCCCGCCATGCGCGCGCGCCGCGCAGGGCACGTGATCAACATCTCGTCGCTGGGTGGCGTGCGCTCCAGTGCCGGTTTTGGCGTGTACTGCGCCACCAAGTTCGCGGTGGAAGGCCTGACCGAGGCGCTGCACGCCGAACTGGCCCCGCTGGGCATCCATGCCACGGCGGTGCAGCCCGGGTACTTCCGCACCGAGTTCCTTGATGGTGCCTCGCTGGCCGTGGCGCCACGTGTGCTGGACGACTACGCCGCCAGCGCGGGCGCCGTGCGCGAGGCTGCGCGCCGCATCAACCTGAACCAGCCTGGCGACCCCGTGCGCCTGGCCCAGGCCGTGATGAAGCTGGTAGCCAGCCCCACGCCGCCGCTGCGCCTGCCGCTGGGCACGGACACGCTTCAGACCATTGCCGACACGCATGCCTTCGTGGCGCAAGAGACCGCGCAGTGGCGGGCCGTGGCGGCGTCCACGGATTTCCCGGTGCAGGAGCGTGAGGACGCCCAGGCGCTGTCTGCTGGATAGAAGCTCCTGATTTAATAGCTGTTAGTGCTTATAGGATAAGCGCTGGATGCTATTTTTGCTCTCAATCGGTGGCGATGGTGTGGTTGGATGGAATGGCGGATGCCCTGCCAGCCGGCCACCCCTGCAATGGTGTGCAGGGCCTCACACCGGCCGCGCAAACTCCATCACCCAGTTGACTTCCCAGGTGGCCCCACCGTCGTCCGAAAAAGCCTGCTGCCAGCGCGGTGCGCCGGTGTGCATCTGCGACCACTCGAAGCGCACGTGCACGGGGCGGCCCTCGAAGTTCTCCTGGCCTTCGAAGATGCCCACGCCATCGCGAAACCCGCCCACCACGGGCGGATGCAGCAGGCCAGTGGCCGCGTCCACGCCGCCGGTGGTGTTGTCGAGCCAGTAGATGCTCCAGCGCTGTGCCTCAGGGCTGAACACGCGCAGCGCCATGCCCACAAAGCCGGGCTTCCAGGTGGTGGGGATGAAGTCGTCGTAGTTGCCGATGCCGCCGGGCAGCGGCCGCGCGGTGCCGGTGGCGTCGAACACCTCCCAGTCTTTGCAGCCTTGAAGCCGGTGCACCAGGCGCGTGTTGCGGATGTGCCAGGAGCCCATGAGGAAGTCGAAGTCGCGGGCGGCGTTGTTGCCAGTGGTGGGGGTTGTGGTGGAGTTTTGCATGGTGTGTGGTGATGGGGGTTCGTGAGGGGGATGAAGGATCAGGACGAAGCCATGGCTTCGTTGGGATGAACCCAGCCGGGCAGGGCACGCAGAGCATTCAGCCAGCGCGACACGCAGGGGAAGTCTTCGGCGGCGAGGCCCGCTTCGGGCAGCCAGAAGAGATAGGCCGAGCAGGCGAGGTCTGCGATGCTGGGGCCGGAAGGCACCAGGAACTCCGAGCTTGCGAGTGTTTCGTTCAGCGTGGTCAAGTCTGCGATGGCGCGTGCGCGCAGGTACGCCAGAACCTCGCCAGGCTGTGGCGCCCAGCGCATTGCAAAGCGCAGGTTGGGCACGCTGAAGCCAATGCGGTTCGTCTCCCAGAAAAGCCATTCCAGGATGGCGCTCCCTTCCGCCGCAGCGCCGCAGAAGGCGCGGGTGCGCTGCGCCAGATGGAGCAGGATGGCATTGGATTGGCAATAGGCGGTGCCGCCATCGACGAGGACCGGCACTTCACCGAAGTGGCTGGCGGCCACAAAGTCTGCGGGGCGCTCGGCCCGGGGCGTATCGAGCGCAATGGGCTGGTAGCGGTGCGGGGTGGCAGTCAGTAAAAGCAGCGACCGAACCTTGTACGAGTGGCCGGAACCTGCGGCGCCGTACAGCAGCAGGGAGGCGGGTGTGGACATGGGCTCTTCTCCTTTCCGATCAGGCATGCAACGCCGAGCGCGCCGTGGGCTGCAGCCGGTGCGTCTCGGGCGCCCGGGCCAGCCAGGGGGCAAGGCCCGGGGCTATGTCCCGCGCCCAGGCGCCGCTGTTGGTAAAGGACTGCAGCGCCGTTGCATCGCCAAACAGCGCCAGCCCCAGCAGCACATGCTCGCCCGTGCGCACCGGCAGGCGGGGAAAGGTGTTGGGACTGGCTTCGGTGCTGTACCACGCCACCTGGCGTGCGCCGCCGCGCTGCAGCGCGGGGGCCATGCGGTGGCGGCAATAGTCCAGCAAGGCCGGGGTGGCGGGCTCGTGCAGATAGAACACCGTGGCGTCCAGCACACCCGCCGCAGTGCCTGTGGCGCCCGGCGCGGGCCGGGCGTGTTGCGGCAACGTGGACGCCGCCCCGGGCCACGCGGGGCGTAGCAGCAGCACGTTGTCAGAGTCGATCATGGTGGCGTTGGCGGCAGCGCGGTGCGCCGCCCACACGGGGCCGCCGTAGAAGGCTTCGAGCGCGCGGCGGCGTGAGTCCATGTCGGCAAAGCCGCGCAGCCAGACAAACAGGTCGGGCTGATCGAGGTCGCGGAACTGGCCCAGCACGCGCATGCCATGGGCCTCCTGTGTTTCAACGAACTCGCGGTCGAAGAGGTCGATCAGTGCGTCGCGCTGCCCTGGGTGCAGGGTGTATTGGCGCAGTTCGACGATGGGGTGAAGGTCGGCGGTGGGCATGCGGGCTCCGGGTTTGCGGGGGTAAGACAAGGTCAGGATCAGAGTCTGCGCCGCAATACCTGCCAACCCATGGCAGGTATTTGCGCTATCTTTTGTCTTTGCCCGATTACCCCCAGTTACCCCGCACAACCGCCTGCCCATGCGCGCCAGCCGCCTGCTTTCCCTTCAAATGCTGCTCGAAACCCAGGGCCGCATGAGTGCGCAGGCGCTGGCCGAGGCACTGGAGGTCTCGGTGCGCACGCTGTACCGCGATGTGGACCAGCTCAGCGCGGCCGGTGTGCCCATCTATGCCGAGCGCGGGCGCAACGGTGGCTTTGCGCTGCTGCCAGGCTGGAAGACCACGCTCACCGGGCTCACGCCTTCCGAGGCGCAGGCCGTGTTCTTGAGCGGCCTGCCCGGACCCGCGCAGGATCTGGGGCTGGGCGGCGATGTGGAAGGCGCGCGGCTGAAGCTTTTGTCGTCGCTGCCCGCTTCGTGGCGCGAAGACGCCCAGCGCGTGAGCACCCGCCTGCATTTGGACCCGGTGGACTGGTACCGCGAGAGCGACCCCACGCCCCACCTGCCCACCGTGGCCGCTGCGGTGTGGAGCGGTCACCAGATCGCGATGCGCTACGAGAGCTGGGCCGACACGGTGGAGCGTACGGTGAGCCCGCTGGGGCTGGTGCTCAAGGCGGGTGTCTGGTACCTGGTGGCAGGGCCTGCCGGTACGACAGAAGGCGGACCGCGCACCTACCGCGTGTCGAACATCCGGGCTGCCACGGCGCTGGCCACACCCGTGCGCCGCCCGGCGCGGTTTGACCTGGCCAGCTATTGGGCGCAGTCGATCCAGCGTTTTGAAGCAGGGATCTACACCGGCGAGGCGGCGTTGCTGGCCACACCGGCCGGGCTCAAGGGCCTGCGCGCGCTCAGCAGCGCCGTGGCCCGCGCGGTGGCTGCGGCCCCGCCGCCCCGCCGCAAGGACGGGCGCGTGGCCGTGACCATTCCCATTGAGTCGGTGGAACACGCCTGTGGGCAACTCATGCGGCTGTCTCCGCAGGTGGAGGTGCTGCGGCCTGTGGCGTTGCGCCGCGCGCTCATGGAGCGGGTGGTGGCCACGGCGCGCCTGTATGGATTGCCGTGATCTGGGTTGTAGGGAATTGCTATTAAAGTTGTAGCTGTTTGCGCAATGTAGATAAGCGCTAGGGCCTAAAAATCTTCTGAAACTGAGCAGGCACTTCAATGCAGACCGTGCCCTGCCACTGCAGCCGCCCTGCCGGTTGGGTGGTGTTGGAGGTGTCACATGCGCGACACGTACCCCCACTACCTTCGACAGGCTTTAACAATGGCCTGCGGTGATGCAAACAGTGATGGTGGTGTCGGGGGCGTCCGAGCGGTTCTGGAACCAGACCCCCTTTCGTTCGTATTTGTTCAATGCGTTTTCGCTGCTGCTGCCCTCGGGGGAGCAGTTTGTGATCCGGGCGATGGAAGACGCTGCCACGCGCCTGCCCGAAGGGGCACCTTTGCAGGAAGAGGTGGCCCAGTTCGTGCGCGAGGAGCGCGCCCACCAGCGCGCGCACCGCTTGTACAACACGCAGTTGGCGGCCCAGGGCTACAACGCCGTGGCCCTGGAGGCGCGCATCGAGCGCGCCGTGCAGGGCCTGGAGCAGGCCCTGGCCTGGAAGGAGCGCCTGGCCCTGGCGGCGGCGCTGGAATACCTGACAGCGCTGATCTCGCGCCAGGCACTGCGCGGCGAGGGCTGGCTGGTTCACAACGCGTGCCGCCAGTCCAGCCTGTGGCGCTGGCACTGCGAAGAAGAGGTGGCGCACCATGGCGTGGCGCTGCGCCTTCTCAATGAGGTGGGCCAGGTGGGCTATGGGCGCCGATTGGGGCTGTATGTGCTGGCGTCCCTGATATTGCTGGGCGATGTGGCGCGCCACACCTGGGACTTCTTTCAGACAGATCGCGCGCAGGGCCGGTTGACCTGGGGTGGTGGTGTCCGGTCTGCGGCGGAGTTTGTGCTGCGGCAGGGCATGGGCCTGGCCCGCATGGCGGTGGGGTGGCTGGGCTACGGGCTGCCGCTGCACCGCCTGGTGCCTGCGCCGCACGCGGGCCGAAACGCAGAGAAGACCCGCATCGAAGTGCGCCCGCTGAAGGCCCGCGACATTCCCCGCCTGCTGGTGCTGGAGCACCGGAAGTGGAGCGACGACCAGGCCGCCAGCGCGCAGGCCATGGCGCAACGCATCGCGGCCCACCCGCAGCTGTGCATGGGGGCGTTCTGCCCGCGCACGGGCGAGGCGCTGGCCTCGCTGTTCCTCAAGCCCATTTCAGCGGCACAGTTGCAAAGCGCCCGCACCTGGGCCGATTGCGCGGAGGTTGGAAGCCAGGACGGGGCACAGCCCAGCCGTGACCTGTTTGGCATCAGTCTGAGCAGCGTCAGCCCGCAAGGGGTGGAGGCGATCTTTGCGTTCTTCTGGCCGCGTGCGCTGAAGGCTGGCTGGCGCCAGATTTACCTGGGCTCGCCCGTGCCGGGCCTGGCCCGCTGGCGCAGGAGCGAGACCCATGCCCCGGTGGAGTCGTACGTCTACGCCACCCGCCGGGGCATGCCGCAAGACCCGCAGCTGCGCTACTACTGGCAAAAGGGCTTCAAGACCATCGTGGCCTGCAAGCCAGACTACTTTCCGCATGCCGCGTCGCTGGACTACGGGGTGGTGGTGCGGGGGCGCATCCCGTTGTCGTCCCTGGCGCCGCTGTGGCGCCATGTGCCGCTGCCCTGGTTGCGGGGGATGCAACGCTGCATGGCCAGGGTGCTGTGATGGCAGACCAGGAAAGCGCGTGGGAGCCGTTGGGCGCGCAGGCAGTTTCCGTGGCCGAGGCCGTCGGCCGCCGCGAGCCCTGTGTGTTGCGCCAGCGCGCGGCCCATTGGCCCGCAGTGGCGCAGTGGACCTGGGAGCGCCTGGGGGCGCTGGCCCCCGACCTGCCCGTGCGGCTGGTGCAGGGCAACCGCGAGCTGGGCGCGACCGTGTTCCAGCCTTCCACTCTGGGCGCTTATCTCCAGTCCCTGCAAGGCCCCGCCACCGCCGGTGAGGCGCCGCTGTACCTCAAGGAATTCAACCTTCTGGGTGCCTTTCCCACGCTGCGCGCCGATGTGCGTCCGCGGGAGCTGTTTCCGCCCGGGGCACTGCACGATGCCCAGACCTGGATCGGCCCCGCAGGGGCCAGAACGGGCTTGCACCACGACTACCTCGACAACCTTGCCGTGCAATTGGTGGGGCGCAAGCGCTTTTATCTGCTGCGCCCCGGGGCGGTGGAGCGGCTGGGTGCCGTTGCCGCCAAGCATGACCGCTGGGCGGCCCTGGCTTCACTGAATGCTGATGCCGTGGTGGACCGAGGTGTTGTTGCAGGCGACGCCTGGGTGGTGGACCTGGAGCCCGGGGACGTGCTCTATGTGCCCGCGCGCTGGTGGCATGAAGTGGTGAACCACACCCCCAGCGTGTTGCTGAGCGGGTTTTTTGGCACCCGCACGACGGTGTACGCGCAGTGGGCGTGGCGCCAGGCTGTGCAGGGGGCGCACTTGGCGGGCCTGTGGCGACGTGGGCATTGCACCTGCCATCCGGCGCGGGTTTAGAGCGGCTCACAAAACTCCCCTGGCGTCGTTGTTCCGTCTTGTCGTACCGCTTGTACTGCCTGCGACGGAACGCCTAGCCAGGGCCGCTGCGCTGAGTTTTGTGAGCCGCTCTTAGATCCCCCGCTCCACCATGTCCAGCAGCCGCTGCCCCAGCCCGTCCAGCAGGGGCTGCGGCGTGCCGCGCAGTGGCCCGTCAATGCTGAGCAGCGCCATACCGTGCACGGTGGACCATGCCAGGTACTCCGCGCCGGGGCGGCGCTCGGCTGGCAGGGCGCCAGCGGTGACCAGGTCATCCAGCGCGGCGCTCAGGTGCTGAAAAGGATTGAGGCCCGTGGCGCCGCCCATGGCCGGGTCGGGATGGGTCTGCACGGTGAAGCGGCCTCCGAACGCGGTGCGGAACAAGCCCGTTTCGGCATGCGCAAACCGCATGTAGCCTGCGCCCACGGCGCGCACCTTGGCGTGGGCCTGTTCGGTGCGGGTGCCGGTGGTGGGTACCTGGGCCAGTTCGGCCTCCATGAAGTGCGCGGCAGCGGCCACGGCGGCGGCGCGCACGGCGGCCAGCAAATCGTCGCGGTTGGCAAAGTGGCGATAGGCCGCGTTGGGCGCCACCCCCGCGCGGCGTGTGGCCTCGCGCAGCACCACAGCGTCGGGGCCACCCTGTCGGGCCAGCTCGACACCGGCGTCCAGCAGCGCGCGCCGCAGGTCGCCATGGCGGTAGGTGGCGCGCGGGGCGGGGCCTGCGCTGGCAGTCTTGGCAGTGCTAGCGGCGGGGGCGTTGCGATTGGTTACGGGCATGGCGGACTTGGATGTGGACACTGTCCATTATCTTTGCTATTGTTTGTGGACGGTGTTCACAATGAGGTGGACACTTTCTTTTTTATGACCCTCCCAGGCCTTCATGCGATGAACGGCCTGGTTTGCAAGGAGACCCCATGAAAGTCGAGTCCTACCTGATGTTTGAAGGCCGTTGCGAGGAAGCGCTGGACTTCTACCGCAGCGCCCTGGGCGCCAAGGTCGGCACCCTCATGCGCTACAAGGACAACCCCGAGCCCGCAGCAGGACAGGGTTGCGCCGACGGCAGCGGCCCAGGCCCCACGCCCGAGATGGTCATGCACGCCGAATTCACCTTGGGCGAGACGACGCTGATGGCATCGGACGGCATGGGGTCGGGCAAGGCCAGCTTCCAGGGCATCTCGCTGGCGCTGAGCCCCGCGAGCGAAGCGGAGGCCCAGCGCCTGTTCAATGCGCTGGCCGACGGTGGCCAGGTGCAGATGCCGCTGGCCAAGACCTTCTTCTCGCAGGCCTTCGGCATGGTGGCCGACCGCTTTGGCGTGCCGTGGATGGTGGTGGCGCCCGAATGAGCGAAGCGCACCAGAGCCCCAACACAGGTACGGCCATGCTCGCCCTCTATGGACACCCTTTCTCGTCGTACACCCAGAAGGTGCTGACTGCGCTGTATGAAAACGGGACTCCCTTTGAATTGCGCAATCTCGACCCCGCTGCGCCGGGCAACCATGCGCCCGAATGGCTGCGCCGCTGGCCGTTGGCAAAGTTTCCGCTTCTGGTGGATGGCGATCACACGGTGGTGGAGAGCAGCATCGTGATCGAGCACCTGCAGATGGCCCACCCGGGGCCTGTGCAGCTGATACCGGCCGACCCTGCAGCGGCGTTGCAGGTGCGGTTCATGGACCGGTTCTTTGACCTGCACGTGATGGCGCCCGTCCAGCACGCGGTGAACGCTGCGTTGACTGGCGACCCCGCCAAGCGCGTTGACGGCGTGGCCTGGGCCGCTGACAAGTTGGAGAAGGCCTATGCATGGCTGGAAGGCGAATGGGCCCGCCGCACCTGGGCTGCGGGCGACGGCTTCACGATGGCCGACTGCGCAGCGGCGCCCGCGCTGTTCTATGCCGATTGGACGCACCCCATTGCTGCCAGCTACCCCCTGCTGCGCGCCTACCGCGCGCGACTGCTGGCGCGACCCTCATTTGCGCAAGCCGTGGAGGGCGGCCGCCCCTACCGCCACTACTTTCCGCTCGGGGCGCCAGACCGTGATTGACGGGATCGACCCCCAAGCTGACTGAATTGCCAAACCCCAACCACCAAGGAGACCGAAATGATGAATGCCGAACCCCACGCCATGCACCGCTGGCTGCAGCAGCTGATTGGCGACTGGACCAGCGACGCCAACTGCGACGCTCCACCCGGCGAGTCCGGCGCGCCCGCTCAAGAGCAATCCACCGGCTCCGAGCATGTGCGCGCCCTGGGCGACCTGTGGGTGCTGTGCGAAGGCACGGGCACCATGCCCGGCGGGGGCGAAGCCCACATGCTGATGACGCTGGGCTACGACCCCGAGAAGAGCGTGTTTCGCGGCACCTGGGTGGGCTCGATGATGACCCACATGTTCGTGTACGAAGGCACGCTCGATGCCGACCAGAAGGTGCTGACCCTGGAGACCGAAGGCCCGAGCTTCAAGGACGACGGCAAGACCGCCCGCTACCGCGATGTGATCACGCTGGTGAGCGCAAACGAACGCACCTTGACATCGTTCGGGCTGCAGCCGGATGGCAGCTGGTCGCAGATGATGCAGGCAACGTACCGGCGCAAGTGATGGGGGCGGGCCCCGGTCCGCGTCCGCCGAACGAATACGTGGCGCCCACAGGCGGGCGCATCCCTTGGTCAACCTCACAGGAGTCAAGCTATGTCCTACATCGATGGTTTCGTGATCGCGGTCCCCACCGCCAACAAGCAGAAGTTCATTGAGCACGCGCGCCATTTCGACGCGATGTTCATCGAGCTGGGCGCGATCCGTGTGATCGAAGGTTGGGGCGACGACGTCCCCGACGGCAAAGTCACCGATTTCCGCCGCGCGGTCCAGGCCACGGCCGAGGAGACGGTGGCCTTTTCGTGGGTCGAATGGCCCGACAAAGCCACGCGCGACGCGGGCATGAAGAAGATGATGGAAGACCCGCGCATGGACCCGTCCCAACCCGGCAACCCTCCCATGCCCTTTGATGGCAAACGCATGATCTTCGGCGGCTTCGAGCAGGTGGTGGAGGTGAAGGCTTGACCAGCCGTCGAAACTGATAGCAATCGGTGCTTGGTGGACAAGCGCCAGGGCCGGACTTGGCTAGGGATGTCCTGCACAACCCGCCCGAGGCCGTGCCATCACAGACCGCAGGGAGTTATGCAGGTCATCCCTATGTGTTCTGTAAGAGCACGCGGTGCAAAGCCCCCACTGTCCTGCCCGCCGCATCGCACTGTTCCACCCACAGCACTTCTGCTCAGGCACCATAGGCTCCATATTCCACAGGCATACCGCCCGATCGTGGCGGTGCACAACATGAGGAGCCCCCGTATGTCGTCGCCCACACCTGCTGCAGCAAGCACCGCTCTGGTGCCCATCGTGCGCGCCCAGCTGCTCGGTCCGCAGTGGCCCACGCTCGACCCGTTTCTTTTCTGCGCCCACCACGACGATGCCTACCCGGCAGGCAACGCAGCGTTCGGCCCCGCCGTGCCGATTGAAGACCGCCAGATCGGCAGCGACTTCAGCGGCAAGGACGGCTGGAGCATGTACCACGGCGACACCGTGCCGGGCTTTCCGGGCCACCCGCACCGGGGTTTTGAGACGGTGACGCTGGTGCGCAAGGGCCTCATCGACCATTCCGACTCGCTGGGCGCAGCCGCGCGTTTTGGCGGTGGCGATGTGCAGTGGGTCACCGCCGGCAAGGGCATCGTGCATTCCGAGATGTTCCCGCTGCTCAACGCCACGGAGCCCAACCCTCTGGAGCTGTTCCAGATCTGGTTGAACCTGCCCGCGAAGAACAAGATGGTGGCGCCGCACTTCACCATGCTGTGGAACGAGCGCATCCCGCGCCTGGTGCACCACGACGCTGCAGGCCGCGCCACCACGGTGACAGTGGTGGCCGGTGCGCTGTCCGGCGCGCCCGATCCGCTGCCGCCGCCGCCCGAATCCTGGGCCTCCCAGCCCGAAGGCGACGTCGCCATCTGGACGCTGCACCTGGAGCCCGGTGCGGAATGGACACTGCCTGCGGCGAAGGGTGAGACCACGCAGCGCATGCTGTACTTCTTTGTGGGCGACAGCCTGCGCGTCGGCCCGCAAGACGTGGACCGCCACGCCGCGCTGCAGGTGCGGGCCTCCGAGGACTGGACCCTGACCAACACCGGTACCACCGCCGTCGAATGCCTGGTGCTGCAGGGCCGCCCCATTGGCGAGCCCGTGGCGCAGTACGGCCCGTTTGTGATGAACACGCAGGCGGAGATCATGCAGGCCATGAACGACTACCGCCGCACCCAGTTCGGCGGGTGGCCTTGGCCCGACCAGGACCCGGTGCATGGCACCGAGGCACGGCGGTTTGCGCGGTATCCGGGGCAGGCGGAAGAAGAGCGGCCGGCAGAGGCGACGGCTGGCGCGTAAGCCGGGGCGGCGCGCCCCGCCCCCGAGGTGCCCGGCGGCCACCGGGCGCCTCGTGGACAATGCACGCTTTTAGCGCAAGCAGATACCACCATGGCCACCACCATCACCAAAGACACCGCCGTCACCATCACGTACAAGGTCACTACACCGCAGGGCAAGCCGCTGGACGCGGGCAGCCTGTCATACCTGCACGGCGGCTATGAAAACATCTTCCCCAAGGTCGAAGCCGCCCTCGAAGGCCAGGCCGTCGGCTTCACCACCGCGCTGGACCTGGCCGTGGAAGACGCCTTCGGCGCCCGCGACGAAAGCATGGTGCGCACCATCCCCAAGACCGAGTTCCCCCCGGGCGTGAAGGTGGGCGGCCAGCTGCAGGGCATGGGCACTGACGGCCAGCCCGCCCTGTTCAACGTCGTCAAGATCAAGGGCCCCGAAGTGCACCTGGACGGCAACCACCCGCTGGCCGGGCAGGCGCTGAAGTTCAGCTGCAAGGTCACCGAAGTGCGCGCTGCCAGTGCTGAAGAAATTGCACACCGGCATGTGCACGGGGCGCACGGACACCAGCACTGATCACGACAGATTGCTACACGGCCCCCAGCACCGTCGCAATCCCCTGCCCGCCGCCTATGCACTGCGTTGCCAGCGCATAGCGGCCCTTCTCCCGCTGCAGCAGCGCCGCCGCCTTGCCGGTGATGCGCGCACCTGTCGCGCCCAGCGGATGGCCGATGGCCAGGCCGCCACCGTCCAGGTTGATCGCGTCCTCGCGCAGGCCCAGTTCGCGGATGCAGGCCAGGGCCTGTGATCCAAACGCTTCGTTGATTTCCACCACATCCAGATCTTGCGCTGCAATGCCTGCGCGCGCGAGTGCCTTGCGCGTAGCGGGCACCGGGCCCATGCCCATGTAGGCGGGGTCTACGCCCGCAGTCGCCATAGCCAGGATGCGGGCCAGGGGCGCCAGGCCGTGGCGGGTGGCATACGCCTCGGTGGTGACCAGCACGGCCACGGCGCCGTCGGTCAGTGGCGAAGAGGTGCCTGCGGTGACCACGCCATCGTCCCTGAACGCAGGGCGCAGCGCGGCCAGGGCCTCGGGCGTGGTGCCAGGGCGGATGCATCCGTCCTGCGCCACCATGTCGCCGGATGCCGGCGTGATCGGCACGATCTCGGCCTGCAGGCGGCCTGCATCGCGCGCGGCGGCCGCCTTGCGGTGCGATGCCACGGCCAGCGCCTCCTGGTCGGCGCGCGTCACCGCGTATCGTTGCGCCACGTTCTCGGCCGTCTCGCCCATGCTTATGTAGGCGTCGCTGTGTTCGTACAGCGCGGGGTGGGGCGAGAAGTTGAAGCCGCCCTGCGGCACCATGGTCATCGACTCGACGCCGATGCACAGGTATGCCTCGCCCAGGCCCGCCTCGATCTGCGCGGCGGCGATGTGGATGGCTGACATGGACGAGCCGCAGAAGCGGTTGACCGTCATGCCGCCCAGCTCCTGCGGCAGGCCCGCGAGCAGCGACACGATGCGCGCGATGTTGTTGCCCTGCGCCGCCTCGGGGTAGGCGCAGCCGGCAATCACGTCTTCGAGTGTGGCGGGGTCAATGCCGGTGCGCTGCAGCAGGCCGGTGACCACCTGCGCGGCCAGGGTGTCAGGGCGCATGTCGGCCAGCGCGCCCTTGCGCGCAAAGTGGAAGGGCGAGCGGGCATAGGCGGTGATCAGGGCTTTCATGGCAATGCCTTTCGGGGGTGACGTTTGGTGCGGTGGGTTGCGGGTTAGGCGACAGCGGCGGCCAGGTAGCGGCGTGCCGGGTCGCGCAGCGACAGGAAGGGGCCCAGCGCGCGGCGGGCGTCTTCCAGTGCGGTCCATTCATGCACGGCTTCTAGCGACGGGATGGTCACCTCTTCACCCTGGTCCAGGCCTGCCAGCGCTGCGTCCACCATGGTGTCCACATCCATCAGCATCTCTTGCGGCAGGTGGGCGATGGGTGTGCCCGCGCGGTCCCAGATCTCCGTGCGTGTAGCGCCCGGCAGCACAGCCTGCACGCGCACGCCGTGGCGGCCCAGTTCGGCCTGCAGTGACTTGGAGAGGTTGAGCACATAGGCCTTGGTGCCGCTATAGGTGCCGCTGAACATCTCGGGCACCAGCGCCAGCACCGATGCGATGTTGATCAGCGTGCCCGCCTTGCGTGCTGCAAACCCCTTGGCCACGGCCGCTGCAAGCCGCGTAGGCGCCACCACATTGAGCGCAATCATGCGTTCCACCGCATCGATGTCGGACTCGAGGAACGTACCGCTCACGGCCATGCCTGCGTTGTTGAGCAGCAAGGTGATGCTGTCGTCCGACTGCAGGCGCTGCTCAACGCGGGCCCGTTCGACGGGGTCGGTCAGGTCGGCCTGCAGCACCTCGGTGCGCACGCCGGTCTCGCGTGCCAGGCGGTCGGCCAGTGCCGTCAGGCGTGCAGCGTCGCGGGCCACCAGCACCAGGTCATAGCCGCGCCGGGACAGGCGGTCGGCATACACCGCCCCTATGCCGGACGACGCGCCGGTGACAACAGCCGTGCCCAGGGAGGGCATAGAGGTGCGGGATGAATGGGATGCAGCAGTGGACATGAAAGGCTCCTGAAGAAAACAGAAAAAGGCGAAAGATGTTTTACATGATGATCATCATGTTTGAATTATATGACGACCATCATTTAAAATGTCAAGCGGGTGATTTCAGACAGCGCAGCAAACAAGGGGAATGCGATGAAAGTCAGCAAGGAACAGATGGCAGAGAACCGCGAGCGCATCCTGGACACGGCCGCGCAGCTGTTCCGTGAGAAAGGTTTCGATGGCATTGGCGTGGCCGACCTCATGAAGAGCGCGGGGCTGACGCACGGTGGCTTCTATGGCCACTTTGCATCCAAGGACGACCTCATGGCGCAGGCCACCGAACGCGCGCTGGGCAAGCTGCACACCGCTTGGGCTGCGCTGGCGCGCGACGCTGCACACAACGGGCAAGACCCGCTGGGAGCGGTGGAAGCCGCTTATCTGTCAGCCCGACATCGCGACGCGCCCGGCCACGGCTGCCTGCTGGCCGCGCTGGGCAGCGACGCCGCGCGCCAGGGCCCCGCCGTGCGGCAGGCCGTGACCGAGGGGGTGCAAAAACAGGTGGACGCCCTGGCTACGCTGATGCCCGGCCGCACCAAGGCGGCCAAACGCCAGCGCGCGCTGGCCGACTACGCGAGCATGGTCGGCGCCATGGTGCTGGCGCGCGCGGTGGACGATCCGGACTTTTCGGACGAAATCCTGCAGGCCACGGCGACGGCGCTGCGCGTCTGTGCACCACCTGCAGCTTGAGACCCAGGATGGCTGTTCATGTGATCGCGGCTAAGAAAGCGGCGCGATCGGCCTGCATGTCAGGGGGCGTAGTCAGGGCGCGGTGGGCGTGGCTGGAGCGGCCGCAGTGGGCGAGGACGTTGGCGCTGCGTCCACCTTGCGCCGGGGGACGAACTGCTCGTCGAGCAGCGCCTCGATGCGGGCAAAGATCTCGTGGCGCGAGAACGGCTTCTTCATGAAGTCGTCCGCGCCGATACGGTTGGCGTAGAACTGCTCGGTGGCATGTTCGTTGCCGCTGATCATGATCACGGGGATGTGCTGCGAAGCGGGCAACTTGCGGATCGCGCGCAGCGCGTTGAACCCGTTCATGCCCGGCAGGATGATGTCGAGGAAGATCAGTTCGGGCGCTTCCTCTGCGATCAGGGCGAGGCCCTGCTCGGCGTCGAGCGCCTCGCGGGTGTCATAGCCTGCAGATCGAAGTGCCTTGCGCAGCACGGCCACAACAGTCGGCGAGTCGTCAATGATCAGCACCGTGGTGCCCTTGCGGGCGTTGACGCGTTTGCGCTGGCGGCGTTCCACGGGTGCCGCTGGTGGGACGGCGGGGGCTTCGGGCTTCCCCGTCGGTTTGCGCACACTGCCCAGAAGCCGGTCGAAGATGCTCATGGTGCTGTCTCGTTTCTTTCGTTCTTGGATGGCGGGCGGCGGGTCATTGCGTTCGCTGGGTTCCAGCGGATGGCCGCTGAATGGGTGAGTGACGGGCGCGTTCGCACATCTCGTGTCCACAGGGCGCAAGTATTCCAGATGCGGCCGCCGCTCCGGGCGGCGTGTTCCGTGTCATGGTGAAAGAGCGGGCGACGGTCCCATCCCAGTCGAACAACGTTGCCTCGCAAAAACTTCAAAATTGATAGCTACCAGCGCTTTATAGATAAGCGCTAGAGGCCAAAAATACTCGAAGTATGGCCTGTCACTGCGCACCGCCGCGCACCAGCCCACGCCCGCGCAGCACCGGCTCTGCCGCCAGCCGCTCGCGCGCAAACTCCACAAACGCGCGCACCTTGGCCGGTGCGCGCCGCCCGGCGGGGTAGACGATGTGCACGGGCACGGGCGGTAGTTCGTGCTCGGCCAGCACGATGCGCAGCCGCCCCGCGCGCAGGCTGGCGGCGGCCTGGTAGGCCAGGCAGCGCGTGAGGCCCAGGCCTGCTTCGGCAGCGGCGATGTCCACCTCGTTGCTGTTGCTGATCCATGCAAACTGCGGCTGGCCCGTGGCGCCGTCCTTGAACTTCCAGGGTGCCACGGCCCGCGCATCGAATGAGAAGCCGATGGCGCGGTGCGCGGCAAGCTCGTCGGGGTGCCGGGGCTCGCCGTGTTGCGCCAGGTAGGCGGGTGACGCCACCACCAGGCGGCGCAGTGCGCCCACCTGCACCGCAGTGAGGCCGGAGTCAGGCAGGTGCGCGATGCGGATGGCCACATCCATGCCTTCATCAAGCAAGTGCACCAGGCGGTTGACGAACAGCGTGCGCACCTGCACACGCGGCTGGGCCTGCAAGAAGCCCTGCACGATGGGCGCCACGTGCTGGATGCCGAACATCTGCGGTGCGGTGATGGACAGCAGCCCTTGAGCCTCGACCTGTGCACCGCTGGCTGCCTGCTCGGCCTCGTGCAGGTCGTTCAGGAGGGGGCGGCAGTCGTGCAAGAAGCGCTCGCCCGCCTCGGTCAGCCGCACCAAACGCGTACTGCGCTGGAACAGCAGCACACCCAGCCGCGCCTCCAGCGCCGCAATGGCGCGCGTGACGGCCGTGGCGGAGCAGCCCAGCCGCCGGCCCGCCACGGCAAAGCCGCCCGCATCGGCCACGGCCACAAAACAGCGCAAGGTGTCGAGGTAGTCCATGTGACCCATTATTGCGGATGCCGCAATTATGAAAAGCGGTGATTGGCTATTCACATCGCAGCTTGCAATAGATATCGTCGAGCCATCTTTTCACTCACCCACCGACGAGGCCTCACCATGTTCCCCACCACCCCGCTCCAGCTGTACCGCATGCCCATCTCGGGCCATTGCCATCGCGTGGAGCTGATGCTGTCCCTGCTCGGCTTGCCCTATGTGCTGATCGATGTGAACCTGCTGCGCGGCGAACACCAGCGCGCGGAGTTCCTCGCGCTCAACCCGCTGGGCCAGGTGCCCGTGCTGGTAGACGCAGGCCAAGTGCTCTGCGACAGCAACGGCATCCTGGTGTACCTGGTGCAGCGCTACGCCCCCGGCAGTGCCTGGCTGCCACAAGACGCCGTGGGGCAGGCGCAGTTACAGCGCTGGCTCAGCCTGGCGGCGGGCTTTCTGGCGCCGGGCATCGGGGGGCCGCGCTTTGCGACGTTGACGGGCCGTGCCGTGAACGAGGTAGCGCAGGCCACCGGCAAGCGCCTGCTCGCCTTCATGGAGGACGAACTGCAGGGGCGTGCCTGGTTGCTAGGGGGCTCAGCACCCAGCCTGGCCGATGTGGCCATGGTCAGCTACACCTCGCAGGCCCACCTGGCGGGGCTGCCGCTGGATGCCTACCCGCGCATTGCGGCCTGGGTGGCGCGCATGCAGGCCTTGCCGGGCTACCCGGTGCTGGCCGACCAGCTGCCCGCTGCCGAGCAGGTGGCGGCATGACAGCCACCGTGCCCGCTGCATCGGTTGTGGTGCCGGTGCCGCCCGAGGCATTCCACCCCGGTGAGCAGGCCTTGCAGGTACGCGTGGGCGTGCGCGAGCGCATGGCGGCCGTGGGTGCGATGGTGCTGCGCGATCACATGCCGGACCAGCACCGTGAGCTGTTTGAAAAGCTGCCCACCTTGCTGCTGGGGGCGGTGGATGAACAAGGCCAGCCGTGGGCCACGATGCTCGCTGGCCCACCTGGGTTTGTGCACACCCCCGATGCGCAGCGCATGCAGATCGCGACCGCGCCGGATTCCCAGGACCCGGTGCTCACACACCTGGCGCCTGGCGCGGCCGTGGGCGTGCTGGGGCTGGAGCCGCACACGCGGCGGCGCAACCGCATGAACGGGCGGGTGGCAGCGTTTGGCGATAGCGGCCTGGACGTGCAGGTGGTGCAGAGCTTTGGCAACTGCCCCAAATACATCCAGGCGCGGCAGCCAGGCCTGCGCGCTGCGCTGGCCGCTCCGGGCCCGGTGCAGTGGCTGGGCGCCGGACTGGACGCCGACGCCATTGCGCGCGTGCAGCGTGCCGACACCCTGTTCATTGCCAGTGCCTCGGCGCCACGCCCTGGTGCCGGGCACAGCGAAGGCGTGGATGTATCGCACCGGGGCGGCGAGCCAGGCTTTGTGCAGGTGGCGCACACGGAGGCCGGCGTGGTGCTGAGCCTGCCGGACTACCCTGGCAACCAGTTCTTCAACACCCTGGGCAACCTTGCGCTGCACCCGCTGGCAGGCTTGCTGGTGGTGGACTATGAAGAGGGCGGCTTGCTGCACATTGCCGCGCAGGCCGAGGTGCTGTGGGACCGCGCTGCGCGTGCTGCCTGGCCCGGCGCACAGCGTGTGCTGCGGCTCACGGTGTTGCGCGCCCTGTGGCGGCCGCAGGTGCTGCCGTGGCGCTGGACACCGCCGGTGTCGGCCCCTCAGTTCCGGGTGATGCGCGAGGCGGCGCTGGACTGAGTGGGGCACCACCAGCGGGCCGCGCACGGGGTGCCGTTGTCCCCGCGATGCGCCTGCGCGGCACGGTGGCCTCGGCCTCCACCATCTTGGCGCTGCGCTCTTGTGCTGTCTGCGCCAGCTCGGTGATGAGCGCGGCCTCGGGCAGGTTGTGCCAGTAGCGCGTGGGCATCTCCTTCTTCATCATGGCCAGCTTGAGCCGCGCGGGGTTGAAGATGTGGCGGTAATAGGTGAGCCACAGCGCCTCGCCCGCATCGGGCGGCGGCGCGTCGCTGCGCTGCGCGCCGGGGCCGGTGTGCAGCTGCTGGCCGTCCCAGCGCACGCTGGCGTCGGGGGTGAGGATGGCCCAGCGCATTTGCGTGAAGCGGCGGATGAAAAAGCCTGCGTTGGCCACGGTGATGTAGTGGTCGGGCTCGAACCAGGCCATGTGCAGGGTCTGGCCATCGGGTTCCACCACAGGCCGAAAGCGCACAAAGGCGTGCATCTTGTGTTTGTCGCGCCCCACGGCACGGACCATGTGGTGGGCCAACATGCGGTCCGCGTCCAGCGGGTCGTGCCGCGCGGCTTCGGCATCGCTGCCACCCTGGGCCAAGCGCCACAGCAGGCGGTACATCAGCGCAAAGCGGGCCGGGTCGCGGTGCAGGATGAGCTGTTCACACAGGTGTACAAAGTCGGGGGGCACGCGCAGCGTGGGCGCATCGGGGGCCGGACTGGGCAAGGTGTGGCTGGCTGCGGGCTCGGGCGCGAACAGGTCTTCCTCTGCATCGGCCTTGCAGCCCCAATCCACAGCCTTTGGGGGCACGTTGGCTTGCACCAGGGCGCGCGCGGCAGTGCGAAAGCCAGGCCAGTCGGTGGGGTGGTCCAGCGTGATGGTGTGGCGTTGCATGCGGGTCGCTCCAGCTCAGAACAGGCTGCGCTGCACCGGCGGCGGCGTGAACTGCGCGGCGAGGTCGGCAGCGTCCAGCGCACGGCCGGGGCGGTAGTCGGCCGCCTCCACAAAGGGCAGCACTTTCTTCAGCGGCACGTGCAGCCGCGCCAGGTCCGCATGGCGCAGGCGCCGCACTCGGCGCGCGGTCAGCAGGCGGTCCACGGTCTGCACGCCAAGGCCCGGCACACGCAGCAGCAGTTCGCGCGGGGCGGTGTTGAGGTTGACCGGAAAACGCTCGCGGTGCGCCAGCGCCCAGGCCAGCTTGGGGTCCATGTCCAGCGCCAGCATGCCGGCCTGGCTGCCTGGGTTGCCTTGGCTGGGCGGCACGATCTCGTCGTGGGTGAAACCGTAAAAGCGCATCAGCCAGTCGGCCTGGTACAGCCGGTGCTCGCGCACCGTGGGTGGCGCGGCCAGTGGCAGGGCGCGGGCCGCGTCGGGGATGGGGCTGAAGGCCGAGTAGTACACGCGCCGCAGCCGGTGCACGCCGTACAGCCGCGCGCTGGTGGCGAGGATGGTGCGGTCGTTGGTCGTATCCGCCCCCACGATCATCTGCGTGCTCTGCCCGCCGGGCGCAAAGTGCGGCACGCTGGCGCGGAGTGTGGTGCGCGACTGCGGCATGGACACGATGGGCAGTGCAGCCTGCTCCTTGCGCGCGGCGCGGGATTCTCCAATGTGCACCGCCATGCGGGCCATGGAGCGGTCGATGGCGGCGCTGTCTTTTTCTGGCGCCAGGGCCGTGAGGCCTTCGGCCGTGGGCAGCTCGATGTTGATGGACAGGCGGTCCGCATAGCGGCCTGCGCGCTCCATCAGCTCCGGCGCTGCATCGGGAATGGTCTTCAGATGGATGTAGCCGCGAAAGTCGTGCTCTTCGCGCAGCACGCGGGCCACCTCCACCACCTGCTCCATGGTGTAGTCCGGGCTCTGGATGATGCCGCTGGACAGGAACAGCCCCTCGATGCAATTGCGGCGGTAGAAATCGAGCGTGAGCTGCACCACCTCATCGACCGTGAAGCGTGTGCGGGGCACGTTGCTGGTCAGCCGGTTCACGCAGTACAGGCAGTCGTACTGGCAGAAGTTGGTGAGCAGAATCTTGAGCAGGGAGATGCAGCGCCCGTCCGGCGCATAGCTGTGGCAGATGCCCATGCCCTCGGTGGACCCCATGCCGCGCCCGCCCACCGAGTTGCGCGGCGCAGCACCGCTGGATGCGCACGAGGCGTCGTACTTGGCGGCGTCGGCCAGGATGGCGAGTTTGGACTGTAAATTCACTGGATGAATTTACAGTATCTCGGATGCCTGACACCAGCCTGGGGGGAATTGTGGAGAGGTTGCCGATCCTGAATTGATAGCTGCTTGCGCTTTATGGATGAGCGCTAGCGGCTAAAAATGCTTGAAATCGACGAGGTCAGACCGTTTCCAGTGCCATGACTGCGGTCGCCGTGTTCGAGATCGGGATGTGGTAGTTGCTGTGCACCCGCCGCACGCCCGCACTCGCAGTGGCCAGGGCGCCCCGCATGGCCAGCCACATCAGCAGCTCCACGCCCTGGGTGCCGGTCTTTTCCACCAGCTCGTGCACGCTGAACTGCGTGGCCCATTCGGGGTTGGTGGTCAGGCTCTCGATGAACTGCAGGTCAAACGCCTTGTTGATGAAGCCCGCGCGCTCGCCGTCGAGCTGGTGGCTGAGGCCGCCCGAGGCAATCACCGCCACCTTCTTGTCGCTGTCCCAGCTCTGGATCGCCTGGCCCACGGCCTTGCCCAGTGCGTAGCAGCGCTTGGCAGATGGCAGCGGGAACTGCACGGTGTTGATGCACACCGGCACCACCGCCACGGGGCAATCGCCCTCGGGCCAGAAGAGCTTGAGCGGCAGCGTGCAGGCGTGGTCCACCAGCATCTCCTGGCAGGTGGTCACGTCAAACTCTTGCTCGATCAGCGTGTTGATGAGGTGCCATGACAGGTCCACCTCGCCCGGGAAGGGCGGCAGCGTGGGGATGCCCCAGCCTTCGTCGGCGTTGTTGTATTGCGCCGCCGCACCCACGGCAAAGGTGGGCATCTTGTCGAGAAAGAAGTTCAGGCCGTGGTCGTTGTAGAACATCACCACCACGTCCGGCTTCTTCTCGTCCAGCCACTGGCGGATGGGCGGAAAGCCGTCGAAGAAGGGCTTCCAGTACGGATCGTTCTGCAGGCCCTTGTGGATGGCGTTGCCAATGGCCGGGATGTGCGAGGTGCCGAGGCCACCGATGAGTTGTGCCATGGGTTTGTCTCCTTATTTGCCCGCTGCGACCAGCATGGCCTTGAATTCGTCTTTGGTCATGCCCGTCTGCTGCGCGCCGATGTCCTGCATGTCCAGCTTGAAGATGCCCGCGAACTTGGCCAGGTAATAGGCGTTGCCGCCCGCGGCAATCAGCTGCAACACGTTCTTGGCGCGGATGGCGGCGGCCTGCTGTTCGTTCAGGCCGTACTTCTTCATGTACGCCTCTTCGTCGGCCAGAAAGGCCTTGCGGTTGGCTTCGTCGTTGAACGAGAAGCACATCTTGTTCAGCGCGTAGCCCTTGCGGGCCTGGTCGCCATCGAACGGCGTGGTGCCGGGGATCGGGGGCAGTGGGGAAGGCATGGAAGTCTCCGGGGCTTGATGTAAGTCAGCCCGCAGTGTCGCGACGCCATTGCCAAAGATGAAGCCTCAAAACATCATCGAATGCATGAGCAATTTCGATGGATCAGCGCTGGACGGCCACCTGCTGAAGCTGCTGCTGGCGGTGCTGGAGACGGGCAGCATCACGGCGGCGGCTGATCGCCTGGGCGTCACCCAGTCGGCCGTGAGCCACCTGCTCGACAAGCTGCGCGCCATTACCGGCGACCCGCTTTTTGTGAAGCGCGGGCGTGGCATCGTGCCCACCGCCCGGGCCGAGGCCCTGGCCCAGCCCGCGCGTGACATGCTGCACCAGATGCAGCTGTTTGCCCAAGGGGCCGAGTTTGACCCGAGCGCCTGGCAGACCGAGCTGACCATCGCCGCCAACGACTTTCAGCGCGATCTGCTTTTGCCCGCGCTGGCCGCGCGCCTGCGCACTGCTGCACCGGGCGTCACGCTGCGCATCGTGCCCAGCGGCGCGCCCAGTGCCGAGCTGCTGCGGTCTGACGCGTGCCAACTGGTCATCAGCCCCCGCCCGCCCGAGGGCACCGACATCGTGCAAAAGCGTCTGTTTGAAGACCAATACCGCGTGTTCTATGACCCGGTCGTGCGCAGCGCTCCGGCCTCAGAGGCGGAGTACCTGGCGGCGGACCACGCCACGGTGGCTTACGAGGCGCACCGGGGGCTGGAACTGGACCGGCAACTGGAAGCACGTGGTGTGCGCCGCCGCCTGGTGGTGCGCGTGCCCGGCTTTGCCGCGCTGCCCGCGTTTGTGCGGGGCACCTCGCTGCTCACTACAGCGCCGTCGCTGATGGGGCGCACCGCGTTGGCCGCGCTGGCGGGTGTGCCGGTGCCCGTGGCCTGCCCCAGTCTGCCCATGTACCTGATCTGGCATGTGCGCTACCAGCAAGACGCGGCACACCGCTGGCTGCGGGCGCAGCTGCAAGAGGTCTTGGCCGCTGTGTTGCCTGTGGAAGGAGCCTGACCCGCGGGGTCAGTCGCGCTGCCGTGACAGCGCCTTTCGCAGCCGCCGCGCCGCCCGTTCCCGCAACGAAGGCGCGGGGCGCAGCACCGGCCGTGGGTGGGCCTTGGCCTGTTCGCACGCCGCCAGAAAGTCATTCAGGATGGCCGTGTCGTCCAGCGTGTCTGAACCCTGCTTGTGGAACTCCGGGTGCCATTGCGTGGCGGCGATGTAGCCGCGCCCCGGCGCGGGCTTGAGGCGAATCGCCTCGGGCACGCCGTCGGGCTCGCTCAGGGCCTCGACCACAAACTCGGGCGCCACTCGCTTGATGCCCTGGTGGTGAATGCTGTTGACCCGAGCGCGTGGCGTGTTGGGGTACAGCGTGGCCAGGTGCGAGTCGGGAAGGATCTGGATGTCGTGGAAATGCTGGTCGTAGGTGCTGGCGTTGCGGTGCTGCTGCGCACCGGGGTGCTGGGTCTCGATGTCCTGGTACAGCGCGCCGCCAAAGGCCACGTTGATGAGCTGCAGGCCCCGGCACACGCCAAAGATGGGCTTGCCCACCTGGGCAAAGGCTTTCACCACGGCCAGGTCGTACAGGTCGCGCACGCGGTCGCCCACCCACTCTTCGCGCAGGGGCTCCTCGCCATAGTTGCCCGGCCACACGTCGGCGCCACCGTGCATCACGATGCCGTCGAGCCACTCGGCGTAGTGGTCCAGCGTCACGTCACCGCGTGCCGTCTCGCCCGTGGGGCAGGGCACCATCACCACCATGGCACCGGCCGACATGAGCCAGTGGGCGATGGACTGCTCGACGTACTGCAGCGTCTTGCCAGTGAACAACGGGCGGGCGGGGTCGGCGTGTTGAAAGCAGGCGGACAGGCCAATCTTGAGGCGGGGTGCGGCGGGCATGGGTGGTGGGCTCCAGGGAACACGCGCGGGGCGTGTGATCAATGCAATCTTGGGTTACCAATTTGTAGCACCGCCCCCGCGCCACGTCTGTAGGAAGGGGCCGTGCAGGGCTGCGCGAGGCCTGCCGCCGGTAAAGCAGTGCTACGAAATGTGGCTTTCTTCATGAAAATGCAACCGTGCGGTGTCTCGCAAGAGGCCGGTTGGGGCGGTGGGCTGGCCATAATTTCTGCTCGCCGGGCGCCAGGGAGGCTGCGCCAGGTGGTGCCCCTCTAGCCTTCCCCGAAAGCCCACGACATGTCCCACAAGAAGCATTGCCTGCCCGCGCTCACGGCGCTGGCCACGTTGACCGCCCTGGCCTGGCCGCTGCTGGCCCAGGCTGCTGTGCCCGCAGGTGCTGCCGCCGAGATCGTCAGCCTGCAGGGCACGGGCGACCAGCGTGCCGCAGCTGCAGCCGACTGGCAGCCCGCTCGCCCGGCCCAGGCCCTCGCCACGGGCGATTTCGTGCGCACCCGGCAAGCCGCGCGGATGGCCCTGCTGTTTGCCGACGACACCCAGCTGCGCCTGCACCAGAACACGGTGCTGCAGGTCAAGGGCGTGGCCACACCCGCCCAGCCGGTGACCACGCTGCTGCTCAACGCGGGCCGGGCCTGGACGCAGACGCGCCGCGCCGATGGCTCGCGGCTGAACCTGGAGACCCCGGCGGCCACGGCGGCGATCCGGGGCACCGACTGGGACATCAGCGTGGAGGACGACGGCCGCACCTTGCTGACCGTGCTGTCGGGCACGGTGGAGTTCTCCAATGCCCAGGGGCAGGTGTCGGTGGGCGCCAACGAGGCTGCCTATGCCGAGGTGGGCAAGGCCCCGGTCAAGCTGGTGCTGAGTCAGCCGCGCGACCGCATCCAGTGGGTGAACGCCCTGCGCGCCGACCCGCTGCCGCACCTTTCTGCTGAACCCGTGCCCGAAGCGCTGGCCCCCGTGCGCACCGCGCTGGTGGCCCGCGATCTGCCTGCCGCGCGTGCCGCGCTGGCGCAGGCGAAAGCAAACGGCAGCGCACCCGCACCCTGGGCGGCCGTGATGGAGACTGCCATCGCGCTGCAGGCGGGCGATGTCCTCGCTGCGCGCGAACAGCTGGCCCGCCAGGCGGCCACGCCGGCCGCCCCGCTGCCGGTCTGGCTCATGCAGTCGGACGTGTTGCTCATGGAAGGCGACGCCGCCGCCGCGGCCACCACGCTGCGCGCCGCCCTGCAGCGCTGGCCCGCGCACCCGGCCCTGGTGGCCCAGCTGGCCCGGGTGCAACTGCTGAGCGACCGCGTGGACGAGGCCACCGCCACGCTGGCCCCGGCACAGGGCACGGCGCATGCAGAGCTTGCGATGGTGCGGGCTGAATTGGCCCGCCGCCGGGGAGATGCCCCCGGCACGCTGAGTGCGTACACCGAGGCCACGCAGCTCGCGCCGCAAGACGCCCGGGGCTGGCAGGGCCTGGGCAGTGCCCACACCGAACGCGAAGACGCCCGCCCCGCCCGCGCCAATCTGCAGCAGGCGCTGGCGCTGTCGCCCCAAAACCCCGGCGCCTGGGGCGAACTGGGCACGCTGGAAACCTTCACCAACCAGTTCACCGAGGCGGGCCAGGCCTTTGCCACCGCTTTGGGCGACAACCCGGCGGACTACGTGGCACTCACCGGCCAGGGGCTGCTGCACCTCAAGCAGGGCGACCCTCAGGCCGCGCTGGATGCCTTTTTGCGCGCGGGCGTTATGGAGCCCCGCTACGCCCGCGCCAAAACCTGGACGGCCGTGGCGTACTACCAGCTCGGCCGCCACCAGGACGCACTGGCCACGCTGCGCCAGGCCAGCAGCCTGGACGACAAGGACCCCGTGCCCTACATGCTGCTGGCACAGATCCACACCGACCTGTTCCAGCCCGGCGAAGCCGTGGAGGCTGCGCGCGCAGCGGTGCAACGCATGCCCTACCTCAAGTCGCTCAACCAGGTCGCCAACGACCAGAAAGGCAGCGCCAACCTGGGTGCCTCCATGGCCTTCTTTGGCATGGAAGACTGGGCGCTGGAACTGGCGCAGCAGAGCTTCTATCCCTACTGGGGCGGAAGCCACCTGTTCCTGGCGGACCGGTATGCCGGCGAGTTCAACAAGAACTCGGCGCTGTTCCAGGGTTTCCTCACAGACCCGATGGCGTTTGGTGCGAGCCAGCGCTATTCGTCGCTGCTGCAGCAACCCGGGGCCCATGGGGCGGTGGGGGTGACGCTGGACCGCGACCAGTACCGCATGCGGGCCCCTGCGGTCACGCTCAACGGCATGGACAACAGCCGTGTGCCCGTGTCGTGGTTCTTCAAGGCGCAGTCAGCCAATGCCAGCGATTTTCCGTTTGACCTCCAGGTCAACGATGCGCCTGCCGTGCGCGGTGGCTATGGCGACGTGCGCGCGCGGGCAGTCACGGTGGGGGCTGGCATGCAGCCTACCGAGCGCATCAACCTGTTTGCCTATGTCAACCAGTTCGACATGCGTTTGCGCAGCCAGAACCTGTTCGAGACGGCGATGGACAACACCAGTACCCAGGGCGCCGTGGGCATGTCCTACCGCTGGGGCCCGACCGAACAGACTTGGATCAAGCTCGGCCGCAGCGTGGAAAACATCCTGCTGCTGCGCTATCCGACCCTGTACCTGGAGCCACCCTTTGTAAGCCTGATGGGTGTGAGCAGCGAACCGAAGAAGCAGATCAACGACCTGCAGCTGCGCCATACGGTAGACACAGCGCCCGGAAGCCGCTGGAGCGTAGCGCTGGAGCATGTGCGCGAGCGCCAGAACAACCTGATCGGTGGCGAGGCCGTGGTGGGCGCCGACATTCCCGGTGAGGGGCCCTATCGTGATTACCTGCTGGTAGGCGGCTACAACCATGTGGATCGGCGCTACACGGGCCTTACCCTGGCGACGACGCAGCGGCTGGACCCGGCGCTGAACCTGGATGCCGCGCTGGGGCTGCAGCAGATACGCCACCGCGTGGATGGCCTGACGCAAAGCTACCTGGTGGGGCTGGACCGATTTAGTGAGGTGGAAGCGCGCCGCGCAGAGATGGAACGCGTCGTCACCCCCCGCGTAGGCATGGTGTGGCAACCCGCCGCAGGCACCACCGTGCGCATGGCCTACCAGGACTGGCTGCGGCCACTCAGCGTTTCCACCCTCACCAGTGTGGAAACGGCCGGCATTCCCGTGGAAGACCGGCTGGTGGAAGCCGGTGGCCGCCACAAGCGCACCGTGGCGCAACTGGGCATGGAACTGGGAGCCAATACGTTCCTGAGCCTGCGTGCAGACCATCTGCGTGTGCGCAACCCCGGTACCGTGGGCGTAGACCTGCGCACCCCCAGCCTGCCGTTCCTGGAAGAAATGCGCAACGTCCAGCTGGTCAACCTCTCCACCACAGATCTGCTGGAAGACACGCCCAGCTTCGACGCTGGCACCCTCAAGACACTGGGTGCCGGTGTCAACCACATGTTCAACCGGCGCTGGTCGGGCTACGCCAAGTACCTCTACCAGGGCAGCGAAAGCCATATCTACGACACGGAAGGGCCGGCAGGGCGCATCCCCTACATTCCGCGCCACACCGCAGTGCTGGGCGCCACCTGGGTCAGCCCGCAGCGGTTTTATGTCAGCGGCCGTGCGGTGTACCGGTCGGAGCGTTTTGAAGACAAGGAAAACCTCACGCGCATGGCGCCCGGCTGGGGCCTGGACCTGATGGGTTTCTGGGAATCGCAGGACAAACACTGGGTGGTGGGCGTGGCCGCATTGAACCTGTGGGCGCCGAAGTCAGACCGCAGAAAGACCCGGTATGTTCTGGACGCGCGCTACCGCTTCTGATTCCGCATCACCAGCGGTCCGGCGCCAGCAACAGGTCTACGCGCTGGCAGCCTGCGCGCTGGCGCTGCTGCTGGTGGGGGCGGCCACGTTCAGCCGCACCTGGCACGCGCTGGAGTTCAAGACCTTCGACGTGCTCACGGCCTGGACTGCGCCGCAGCGCACGGCGCTGCCCGTGGTGATCCTGGCGATTGACGAACCCACGTTTCAAGAGCTGCAACACACCTGGCCCTTCCCGCGCAGCGTGCATGCAGCGCTTTTGAAGCGTTTGCACGACGAGGGTGCCGCCGCTGTGGGCCTGGACATCGTGTTCGCCGACCCATCAACCGAAACCGAAGATGCCGCACTGGCGCAGGCCATCGCAGAGACCGGCCCCGTGGTGCTGGCCGCCACCCGTGAAAAGATCGACAGCAGCAACGCTGCGCTGTGGCTGGACGTGATGCCACTGCAGCGGTTTCTGGACGCCGGAGCAGATGCGGGCGATGCCGGGGTGGAGCCCGACGATGACTTTGTGGTGCGCCGTGTGCCCGTGGCGCGCGAGGGTTTTGCCCTGCGGCTGGCCCAGCGCGCGGCCGAGGCGTGGGGGCAGGGATGCTTTGCACAAATCGAGCGGCAAGTGTGCGCTGTGGATCGGGATGGGCTGCCAGGCGCAAAACGCAGCAATAGCCGCAGCTATTGCGAGGATTTGCAACGCCGCAGCCCGCCCGAGGCCACAGATGCACACGGCGCGGCGATTTGTGCGGAGCATCCCAGGCTGCCGGTGCTGCGCCACTTCGACTGGATCGGCTACCGGGGCCCTCGCGGCACGTTTGACACGCGCTCGTACTACCAGGCGCTGGAGCCGGGCCTGCTGCCAGCGGGCTTCTTCAAGAACAAGATCGTGCTGGTGGGGCGCTCGGCGCGCACCGCGACCGAGTTGTCGCGGTCGCAGGCCGACCTGTTCAATTCACCGTTTGGCACCGCAGGGGGCGAGCGCCTGTTTCCCGGTGTGGAACTGCAGGCCACGCTGGTGGACAACTACCTCACCGGCGGCGGGCTGCGCAGCGTGCCCGAAGGCTGGACGCTGGCCCTCGTAGCGCTGCTGGTCCCCTTGCTGCTTTGGGGCAACCGCAGGCTGCACCCGGCGGGCGCCGCAGCGCTGGCGGCGGCGCTGGTGGCGGCGATAGCGGGGGCCTCGTGGTGGCTGTTCGGGCGCTTTCAGCTGTGGTGGCCGCCCTTGCTGCCTGCGGCGGCGGCAGTGGCGGTCTATGGTGCAGCGGCGCTGGCGGGTTATGCCTTTGTGCGCCGGCGCGCGCGCCAGACGCGGGCGATGTTTGCGCAGTATGTGCCGCCCGCCGTGGTCTCGCGCCTCATTGCGCAGCCCGAGCTGATGCGCCTAGGCGGCGAGGCGCGCGAGGTCACGCTCATGTTCACTGACCTGGCCAACTTCACCACGCTATCGGAGCAGCTGAGTGCCGAGCAGACGGTGGAAGTGCTCACTGCGTATTTCAACGCCATGACGCCCATCGTGCACGCCACGGGTGGCACGGTGGACAAGTTCATCGGCGACGCGGTGATGGCCTTTTGGGGAGCGCCGCTCGACGACCCGCAGCACGCCGAGCACGCGGTGACTGCGGCCATCTCCATGCAGCAGGCCATGCAGGTGCTGGTGGCCGACCTGCGTGCGCGGGGCCTGCCGCCCATCCACATGCGCATTGGCCTGCACACGGGGCGGGTGGTGGTGGGCAACGTGGGGTCGGAGCAGCGCTTTTCGTACACCGCGATTGGCGATGCGGTGAACCTGGCCGCACGGCTGGAGGGCGCCAACAAGGCCTTTGGCACCGGCATCCTGCTCTCTGCCGCCACCGCCGCGCAGCTACCTTCCTCGGTGGCTCTGCGCGCGCTCGATGATGTGGTCGTGAAGGGAAAAACCGAGCCCGTGCGTGTGTTCACACCGTGTGACGATGTCGCTGTGCGGGATGCCAGCCTGGCCGCGCTCAGTGCCTTCCACGCGCGCGATTGGGACGGTGCCAGCGGCTATCTGGCGCAGGTGCTGGCACGCGTGCCTGGGGATGCGGCGGCGCTGCACCTGCAGCAGCGCGTGGCAGAGGCGCGCGCCTTGCCCGTTGGCAGCGACTGGTCGCCCGCCGTGGCGCTGGACAAGTTGTAGGAGCCTGTTCAAGGTCTTTTCGGGGTCGCACAAGGCACTTGCCCGAAGGGTTGGAGTGAAATCGGGCCGATGAACTCGGAGCTTTGGCGCCCCGGCTGCTTGCATGGGCACGAGCCCATGCGGCGCATCCGAAGCTTCCACTCCTCCCGATGGCACTCCAATGCGATCCCCGAAAAGACCTTGAACAGGTTCTGAGGATGTTTTGACATGTGTTTTCCGGGGTCAAGGCCTGCGGTGCCATCATGGACCCCTGAGCAACGTCATCTGAAAGGAACTCTGATGCAAGTACAAGTCAACACTGACGACCACATCCACGGCGGCGAGTCGCTCGCGCAATGGATCACGGACGAGTCCAAGAGCCGCCTCACGCGCTTTCAGGACCACATCACGCGGCTGGAGGTGTTTCTGTCAGATCTGGATGCGGGCAAGTCCGGCGCCAATGACAAACGCTGCCGCATCGAGGCCCGCGTGACCGGCCGCCAGCCGGTCACTGTGACCGACGAAGCCGACAAGATGGCCAACGCCTTCATCGGCGCTGTGGACAAACTGGCCCGCGCGCTCGACACCGACCTGGGCCGCGTCAAAGACCGGCACGGCCGCGACACGATCCGCACGGCCGTGGAAGAGTGAGTTTTGAGTGAAATTGGCTGCTAGCGCTTGATAGATAAGCGCTAGCAGCTATCAATTCAGGAGTTTTCAGCCAAACTCTCGCGAGCCCCACGCGGGGGACGCGTGGCAAGGGCCGCCCCGCAGCGAGGGCGTCGTCCCCCTTCAGGGGGAAGGCGCCGCAGGCGACTCAGGGGGTGTTCAACTTCACAAATCCAACACGAGCAGCTTGCTGCGCGCGCGCGAGCAGCAGGGCATGAACTGCTCGTTGGCTGCCTTTTCTTCGTCCGTCAGGTACATGTCGCGGTGGTCCACCTCGCCCTCCAGCACGCGCGTGAGGCAGGTGCCACACACGCCCTGCTCGCACGAGGTCAGGATGTCGATGCCCTCCTTGCGCAGGGCTTCCACCACCGACACATCGGGCGCAATCGCGTAGACCTTGCCCGTGCTGGCAATGCGCACGTCAAAGCCCTGATCGCCCGAGGTGTCCTGCGCAGGGGCGCCAAAGTATTCGAGGTGGATGTGGTCCTGCGCCCAGCCCAGGGCCTTGGCACTGTTCACCACGTGGTCGATGAAGCCTGCCGGTCCACATACATACAGGCGCTTGTCGGGCCCTGGCGCGGCCAGCGCAGCGGCAATGTCCAGCTTCTGTTCGGCCGGGCCCGCATCGAAATGGAAATGCACACGCGGTGCCATGGCCGATGCGGCAATTTCGGCAGCAAACGCCGTGCGTTCGGCAGAGCGCGTGCAGTAGTGCAGCGCAAAGTCGGCGCCCGTGCGCGCCAGCCGGTCGGCCATGCACAGCAGCGGCGTGACGCCAATGCCACCGGCCAGCAGCACCGTGCGCTGCGCTGGGTGCAGCGCAAAGTGGTTGCGGGGTGTGCTGATGGTGATCACATCGCCCTGGTGCACGCTGTCGTGCATGGCGACCGAGCCGCCACGCGACGCCGGATCGCGCAGCACGGCAATGCGGTAGCGGTGCGATTCGTGCGAGGCGTTGCACAGCGAATACTGCCGCGTCACACCTCCGGGAAGATGCACATCGATGTGCGAACCCGCGCTGAACGGGGGCAGTGCGGCGCCGTCCACGCGCGCCAGCTCGAAGCTGGCAATGCCTTCGGCCTCGGCCTGCTTTTTGACGACGCGGACCTGGATCGTTTCCTGCGCGGTCATGCGGCCACCGCCTGGGGTGCAGCGGCGGCCTGCTCGGCCGCGATGATGCGGTCCAGGATCTTGCGCGACTGCACCCCGCCTGCGTCGATGTTCAGCATGAGCAGCTTGCGGTCGGGGTAACGCAGCAGGTTCTCTTGCTGCATCTCCAGCATGTCCTGGTCTTCGGCAAAGATGTTGCCCTGGCCCTCGCGGATCTGCGTGGTGAGCGAGGGGTCTTGCGGCTTGAAGTTGCGCGCCATGCCCCAGAAGTAGTGGATGGAGGTGTCCGTCTCCGGCGTGATGAAGTCCACCACGATGCTCGATGCCTTCTTGTCCGCCGGCGCGTCATAGCCGCCGTTGCCCGCCAGCGCCACACCCACCTCGATCAGCACATGGCTGGGTGGTGTGAAGTGGCAGATCTGCCAGCGGTCTACCGGCCGGTCGTCGGGCAGGCCGTTCATGCGCAGCGCCATCTTCCAGAAGGGCGGCGCTTCGATGCCTTCCATGAAGCGGCTGGTGATCACCTCGTCTCCCTCCACGCGGGTCTTGCAGGGCACCTCGTCGATTTCCTTCTGGCCGATGCTGGTGGAGTGCACGTAGGTCTCGTGCGTCAGGTCCATCAGGTTGTCGATCATCAGGCGGTAGTCGCAGGCAATGTGGTACAGCCCACCGCCGTAAGCCCATTCGGGGTTGTTGGCCCAGGGCAGGTGGTGGATGGTGGCGGGGTCGGCCTTGTCGGCGTCGCCGGGCCACACCCAGATGAAGCCGTAGCGCTCCACCACCGGAAAGCTGCGCGCCTTGGGAAACCCTTGCACGCGCTGGCCGGGCATGGACACCGACTTGCCCGTGCATTCCACCCTGAGGCCGTGGTAGCCGCATTGCAGGTGGCCTTCGCACACCGTGCCCAGCGACAGTGGTGCGCCCCGGTGGGGGCAGAAGTCGTCCAGCGCGGCGACCTGGTCGGGCGCGGGGCGGTAGAAGACGATCTTCTCGCCGCAGATGGTGCGGCCCAGGGGCTTGTCGGCAATCTCGTCAGGGGTGCAGGCTACGTACCAGGCGTTTTTGGGAAACATGCTTGTCTCTCTCCGTGGGGTGGTGGGATGTTGTTGGCCTGGCCCGCAGGCCGCCTTCAGCGCTTTGGTGTTGTGAAGCGGATTGTGCAAAAAAGGCCGTTCGATGTATACATTCAATCGTTGAAAATCAGCTATCGCGAATGGGTATATCGCATATGCCCTTGTTTTTTGAAGCTATTTTTTGAATTTTCTAGTTGATTTGGTTTTTGTATGTATACATTAATGGGCCGCCGGGCTGCCCCAAGCCTTGGTTGCATGGTTTTTTTGATCATCTCTCCGCACACTCCACATGAACCTCTCTGAGCCCCTCCTGGCGGATTCCGCCCCGGGCGACGCTGCCGAGGGTGGCGCTTCGCAGTCGGTGAAGGCGCAGCTGCGCCTGCGTGAAATGATCCTGGCGGGCGAGTTGCCGGGCGGTGCGCGCATTGCCGAACTGGCCATCGTCGAGAAGCTGGGGGTGTCGCGCACGCCCATCCGCGCCGCGCTCATGCGGCTGGAGCAAGAGGGCCTGCTGCAGCTGCTGCCCGGGGGCGGGTACGCCGTGCGCACCTTTTCCGAAACCGATGTGGCCGACGCCATTGCACTGCGCGGCACGCTGGAGGGGCTGGCCGCGCGCCTGGCGGCCGAGCGCGGGGTGGATGCCGCCGTGCTGGCCGACGCCCATGCCTGCCTGGATGCCATCGACACCACCTTGGCCCCTTCCACGCTGGACGACGTGGGTTTCTCGCGCTATGTGGAGCTGAACGCACGTTTTCACCTGCTGCTGGGCCGCATGGTGGGCAGCGATGTGGTGGCGCGGGAGCTGGAGCGGGTCAAGGGCTTGCCGTTTGCGTCGCCCTCGGCCTTTGTGATGGTGCAGACCCATTCGCCGCAGGCGCGCGACTTGCTGGTGGTGGCCCAAGACCAGCATCGCCAGCTGCTGGACGCCATTGAGCACCACGAGGGCGCGCGGGCCGAGGCGATCATGCGCGAGCATTCGCGCCTCGCGCAGCGCAACCTGCGTGCAGCCTTGTCGGGCCAGGCCGGTGGGCAGGTGCATGCCGACATGCCCGCCCTCACGCTCATTCGGCGGGGGTGACGGACAACCAACCAAGCGCGAGGGTTGCAGGGTCTGCGGGTTTCACCGGTTTCATAACGTTACGGCATAGCTGAAAGTCCGTCATAGAACTGGCATGTGGATGCGACTGCATGCACAGTGGGGGCGGGACAGTGTCCCGCTCCATGCCGCAGGTTCTCTGCGGCCCTGGGGTGTGGCCTCGCAGATGTGCAGATAAATCGAGACCGGAGACAAAAAATGAACTTCTTCAAGCGACGCGCCGCATTGACGGCCCTGGGGGCGGCGGCCCTGGCAACGGTGGCTGGCAGTGCCATGGCGCAGACCGTGACCTTGCGGCTGCACCAGATGCTCCCACCCCAGGCCACCATCCCGGCCAAGGCCCTGGTGCCCTGGGCCCAGAAGGTCGAGGCCGACTCGGGCGGCAAGATCAAGGTGCAACTGTTCCACGCCATGCAACTGGGCGGCGCGCCGCCACAGCTGTTTGACCAGGCGCGCGATGGCGTGGTGGACTTCACCTGGACGGTGCTGGGCTACACCCCCGGCCGTTTCCCCAAGACCGAAGTGTTCGAGCTGCCCTTCATGAGCGGCAGCGCTGAAGCGTCTTCGCGCGCCATCCAGGAATACGTCGAGAAGTTCGCCGCCGACGAGTTCAAGGACGTCAAGCTGATCGCCGTGCACACGCATGGCCCCGGCCTGTTCCATACCAAGGCGCCGGTCACCGGCCTGGAGAGCCTGCGCGGCATGAAGGTGCGTGGGGGCTCGCGCATCATCAACAACATGCTCACCAAGCTGGGCGCCACGCCTGTGGGCATGCCTGTGCCCGCTGTGACCGAGGCCCTGTCCAAAGGCGTGATTGACGGCACCACCATCCCCTGGGAGGTGACGCCCTCGTTGAAGGTGACCGAGCTGGTGCGCAACCACACGACCTTTGCTGGCAAGGAAGGCCTGTACACGCAGACTTTTGCGTTCTCGATGAACAAGGCCAGCTATGACAAGCTGCCACCCGATCTCAAGGCTGTGATCGACAAGAACTCCGGCATTGAGGCCGCTGCCATGTTCGGTCGTGCCATGGACGAGGGCGACAAGGTGGGCCGCCAGATTGCCGAGCGCGCCAAGAACAACATCGTGGCTCTGGATGTGGCCGAGACGCAGCGCTGGCGCCGCACGGCCGCTGCGGTGGAGACGGACTGGGTCGCCGAGTCCAAATCCAAGGGCTTTGATGGCGCCAAGCTCGCTGCTGAAGCCCGCGCACTGATTGCCAAGCACAGCAAGTAAGCCGGTGGCTCGGCGGGCCGGCCCTGGTTGCGAAAGGTGGCCTGCCCTGGCTGCCTGCTTGTTGCTTTGTCTCTACGGCGCCAAGGGCGCTGCGGGAGCGGCTGTGTGCGCCGCCCCTTTTCTGGACCTCTGCAGGAACAACTCCGCATGATTGCATTTATCTACCGGCTGTCCCGTTGGGCCGCCATCGTGGGCGGCATCGTGCTGGTCGCGCTCACCCTCATGATCGTGGCCAGCATCACGGGCCGGGCGCTGATCGGCCTGGGCCTGGGGCCGGTGCCGGGCGATTTTGAACTGGTGGAGATGGGCACGGGTGTTGCCGTGCTGTTCTTTCTGCCCTGGACGTATCTCAAGGGCGGCCATGCCACGGTGGACCTGCTGTACACGCACCTGCCCGCCTGGGCAAAGCGTGCGGTGCTGCTGGTCAGCGACCTGCTGATGCTGGCGGTCTGGCTGCTGATGACCTGGAAGCTCTACGAAGGCATGGTCGAGAAGAAGCAATACATGGAAACCACCTTCATCCTGCAGATGCCCCTGTGGTGGGCCTATGCCGCCTGCCTGGTGGGCGCCGTCATCGGCTGCCTCGCCTACCTGGCACGCACCGCTACGCTGTTGGGCCTCGGCAAGGAGCCCGAAGGCTGGACCACCGAAGCGGGGGTGCACTGATGAGCGGCGTCGAACTCGCAGCCTGGTCGTTCCCGATCCTGCTGTTCCTCATCTTTGTGCGCATCCCCATTGGCCTGGCCATGCTGGTCTGCGGCCTGGTGGGTGCGTGGCTGATCTACGGCACTACGGCGCCGGTGCTCAACCAGCTCAAGCAGGTCACCTTCAGCACGTTCTCCAGCTACTCGCTGTCGGTCATTCCGCTGTTTCTGCTCATGGGCCAGTTTGCGGCGCTGGGTGGCTTGTCGCAGGCGCTGTTCAAGGCGGCGGAGGCCTGGATTGGCCACCGCAAGGGCGGCGTGGCCATGGCGGCCGTGGGCGCCTGCGCGGGTTTTGGTGCCATCTGCGGCTCATCGCTGGCCACGGCGGCCACCATGGGTCAGGTGGCGCTGCCTGAGCTGAAGAAGGCAGGCTACGCAGGCGGCATCTCTACTGCCACGCTGGCGGCGGGGGGGACGCTGGGCATTCTGATACCGCCTTCGGTGGTGCTGGTGATCTACGCCATCCTGACCGAGCAGAACATTGCCAAGCTCTTCCTGGCCGCTTTCGTGCCGGGCATCATGGCGGCGATTGGCTACGTCATCGTGATCGCACTCTACGCCCGGTGGCGGCCCCAGGAGATGGGCACCGTGCCCCCGATGCCCATGGCGGAGCGCTGGAAAGCCACGGCCAAGGTCTGGCCGGTGCTGCTGATCTTCATTGCCGTGGTGGGCGGCATCTACCTCGGATTCTTCACACCCACCGAAGGCGCTGCCGTGGGGGCCTTTGGCACGGGCGTGGCAGCCTGGCTATCGGGTGGGCTGAACCGCAAGACTCTGGTCGGCGCCGTGATGGGCACAGCCGTGTCCACGGGCATGATCTTCATGATCGTGCTGGGCGCGGGTGTCTACAACACCTTCCTGGCGCTGTCGCAACTGCCCCAGGAGGCCGCGCAGATGGTGGCCGGGTCGGGCCTGAGCCCGATGGTGGTGCTGGTCGCCATCCTGGTCATCTATGTGGTGCTGGGGTGTTTCATGGATTCGTTGTCCATGATCCTGCTGACCATCCCTGTGTTCTTCCCCATCGTCACTGCGCTGGACTTTGGCCTCACGCCCGAAGAGTTCGCGATCTGGTTCGGCATTCTGGTGCTCATCGTGGTTGAGGTGGGCCTCATCACGCCGCCCGTGGGCATGAACCTGTTTGTGATCAACAGCATGGCCAAAGACGTCCCCATCATGGCCACTTACCGCGCCATCCTGCCGTTTGTCGCCAGTGACTTCATACGCACCGCGATCCTGGTGGCGTTCCCGAGCATCGTGATCTTCGTTTTGAGGTTTTGAATGAAGCCCCCCCTGAGCCGCTTCGCAGCTTCCCCCTCAAGGGGGACGCCGCCAGCGCGGCGGGCCGGCCCTTGCGCGGCGGCCGCTGGCGTGGCCGCGTCAGTTGCGACGGCTGTGGCGGCATGTACCGCAGTGGAGCACTGACCATGCAGCGCCGCCGTGTCTTTGCTGCTGCGGCGGCTTCCCTGGCGCTGACTGCGCTGCGGGTGCATGCGCAGCCCGCGTTCCCAACCAAGGCGCTGCGCATCGTGGTGCCCTTTGCGGCGGGCGGCGTGGGTGACCTCACTGCACGCGCCGTGGCAACCGTGCTGGCCGCGCGGCTGGGGCAGCCCGTGGTCATCGACAACCGCCCCGGCGCCGGGGGTGTGGCGGCTGCCGATGCGGTCGCACGCGCGGAGCCCGACGGGCATACGCTGTTCCTCCTGTCCAACGGCACGGCGGTATCCGCAAGCCTTTTCAAGTCGCTGCCCTACGACACGCTGGCCGACTTCGCTCCGGTCAGCACGCTGGGTTTCTTCGATATCGCGGTGCTGGTACCTGCCGATTCGCCCCACCGCACGCTGGCCCAGCTGCTGGCGCATGCGCGGGCCCATCCAGGCCAACTCAATATCGGCAGCATCAACATCGGGAGCACCCAGCACCTGGCGGCCGAGCTGTTCAAAAGCAGCGCGGCCATTGATGCGCAGGTGGTGCCGTTCAACGGCACGCCCGCACTCATCACCGCGCTGCGGGGTCGGCAGGTGGATGTGGGCGTGGAGATTCTGGGCCCCACCTTGCCGCAGGTGCGCGCCGGGGCGTTGCGCGTTCTGGCGGTCACGGGCGAGCAGCGCTCTGTGGTGTTGCCCGATGCGCCCACGGCGGTGGAGCTGGGCGTGAAGGGTTTTGTGGCCGCTTCATGGAACGCGCTGGCCGTGCCCTCGCGCACACCGCGCGCGGTGGTGGACCGGCTGCAGCGCGAGGTGGTGGCCACCGTGGCGACACCCGCCGTGCAGCAGCAGCTGCGCGCGCTCAACGTCGAGCCCCGCACCTCCACACCCGAGCAGGCCGCTGCCCTGCTCAAAACCGACATCGACCGCTGGCGCGCCGTGATGGAGCGCGCGGGCATCCCCAAGCAATGAAACCTGACAGCACCATGCAGACCGAAGAGAACCCAGTCTTGCCCCCTGTGGACCGCGTGGACCGCCTGGGTATCGTCGGCTACGGCGAGGTGGGCCGTATCTTTGCAGCAGGCCTGCGCAAAGCCGGTGTGAGCGATCTGGCGGTATGGGACCTGAAGTTCATCGACCCTGCGAAGGACCCCGAGCCGCTCGCCCACGCACAGGTGGCGGGCGCGGTTGCGGCCGACAGTGTTGTGGCCCTGTGCGCCGGACGCCAGCTCATTGTGTCGGCCGTGACGGCCAGCAACACGCTGGCGGTGGCCGAGGCGGTGGCGCTGCACATTGGGCCTGGCGCGTTCTTTCTGGACCTCAATTCCGCATCCCCCGGCACCAAGCAGCAGGCCGCCGCGTTGATCCATGCGCGTGGCGCCCGGTACGTCGAGGCGGGAGTGATGACGTCGGTGCCGCCCTATGGCATCGCCGTGCCCATGCTGCTCGGAGGCCCCTACGCCGCCACACTGGCGCCCGTGTTGCGCGGGTGGGGCATGGACGCCAAGCCAGTCAGCGACCAGCTGGGCGTGGCAAGTGCCATCAAGATGTGCCGCAGCGTCATGATCAAGGGGCTGGAGGCGCTGGTGATAGAGAGCTACGCCACGGCCCGCCACTACGGTGTGGAAGACCATGTGCTGCCCACCTTGGCCGAAACCTTTCCATCCATCGACTGGCAGCAGCAGGGCAGCTACTTCTTCAGCCGCGTGGTGCAGCACGGCCAGCGCCGCTCCGAGGAAATGCGCGAGTCGGCACACACTGTGCGCGAGGCGGGCATGGACCCGCTAATGGCATCGGCCATTGCAGCCAAGCAGCAGTGGGTGGCCGACCTGGCGCGCGCCGGTGTTTTTGCGGACCTGCCCAAGAATGCGCCTTGGCAGGACTATGCAGACAGGGTGTTGGGCAGTCTGCCCAACACGCCTGAGAACGGATGATGCTGCGCATCGCTACCAACCTGTGAAACTGGCGTGGCGCAATGCCAGGGGCGCCGTGCAAGGGGCGTCCGGCGGCAAGGGCGCCGACCCTCTTGGGAGGGACTGCACGCAGCGGCTCAGGGGGGGCTTTTATAGAGCGCTTGCAGCGTGGTGCGTATGAGCTCTGCCATCGCCTGCTGCGTGAGCGTGGCGGGGCGCTGCGAACTCACTGCCAGAAACAGCTTGCTGCGCAGGCGGGCGCTGTCCTCGCCATCGAAGTTGGCGCCAAGAATCGGCCGGGTGCTGAACACCTCCGATTTGCCCGATGTGGTGACAGCATTCATGGGCAACACCGCGCACCCGGCGCCATCAGCCACCAGGTCCAGGATGGCGGCCACACCGTCGATCTCCAGGCTGATCTGGGGGCGTTTGCCGCGCGCGGCCAGTTCCGATTCCACCAGCATGCGGATCGAGTTGGGGCGCGTGGGGATCACCAGCGGAAAGCGGGGCAGCTCGTTCAGCGGCAGTGGCGTGCGGGCCAGGGCATCGGCCTCCGCCTCGCTCGGGCCCACGGCGCGGCGCTGCACCAGGAACAGGTCTTCCTCCAGCAGCGCGGTGATCTCGATGCCCGGCGCAGGGGGTGTGTTGTAGAGCAGCGCAATGTCGAGCAGCCCTGTGGTCAACGACTCGCGCATGGCCACCGACAGCCCTTCGCTGATGGCCAGCGCCGCATCGGGCAGCTTCACGCGGAAGGCGCGGGTCAGCGGCACGGTCAGCACCTTGGCAATGCTGGGCGGCAGGCCAATGGCCACACGCCCGGCGAGGGCGCCGCGTACACGGCCCAGCTCTTCGCGCGCACGCTCCACCTGGTGCAGGATGCCCCGCCCATGCTCCAGCAGCAGCTTGCCCGCCTCGGTGGGCGTGGCACCCCGGCCATTGCGCACCAGCAGGTTCTGGCGCAGCTCCACCTCCAGCAGGCGCACCTGGCGGCTCAGGGCGGGCTGGGCAATGTCCAGCACCACCGAAGCCCGGGTAAAGCTACCCAGCTCGGCCACGCGCACAAAGTATTCGATCTGCTTGAGGTCCATGGGGAATGCTCTCTGCTATTTGAATAGCTCCAAGTCAACGATCACGGAATGATATATCTGGTAGTGCCGGTGCCGCCTTCTTGTTTGGCCCTGCGCTGACCACAATCAGCGCCATGGAACCCCAGCGCACGCAACGCGCGGGCCACCCGCAGCCCGGCAGGAGACACAGCATGACCCCCCCAGAAATTCGCGGCATTTCGTCGATGGCCACGCGCCAGGTGCTGGCCGAGCTGGGGGCCGGGTTTGCGCAGCAATCGGGCACGCAGGCCGCCATCGAATCGGTGGGCGGCGTGGACGCGGCCAAGCGTGTGGCGGCCGGTGAGGCGTTCGACGTCGTCATCCTTGCCTCCGATGCCATCGACAAGCTTTTGGCTGCGGGTCACCTGCTGCCCGACAGCAAGGTGGACTGGGTGCACTCCGGCGTGGCCGTGGCCGTGCCTGCAGGCGCACCGTTGCCCGACATCCGCACCGAAGACGCAGTACGCCAGGCCGTGCTGGCCGCGCCCAGCATCAGCCTGTCCACCGGCCCCAGCGGCGTGGCACTGGCCAAGCTGTTCGAGCGCTGGGGCATTGCCGAACAGATCGCACCGCGCATGGTGCAGGCGCCCCCTGGGGTGCCGGTGGGCTCGCTGGTGGCCAAGGGCGAGGTGGCGCTGGGCTTTCAGCAGTTGAGCGAGCTGCTGCACGTGCCGGGCATCCAGATCGTGGGCCCGTTGCCACCGGCCATCCAGATCACCACCACGTTTTCCGCAGGCGTTGGCGTGCATTCGCAACAGGCGGATGCAGCACGTGCGTTGCTGGCTTACCTGGCCTCTCCCGCTGCGGCGGACGCCAAGCAAAAGCAGGGCATGACCCCCGCCTGACCGATCACAAGAACACCTTCCAGGAGCACCCAAAAATGAGCCTCATCATCGACTGCCACGGCCACTACACCACGGCCCCCAAGGCGCTGGAGAACTGGCGCAATGCGCAGATCGCCGGCATCAAAGACCCAGCCGCCATGCCCAAAGTGGCAGACCTGCACATCAGCGACGACGAGCTGCGCGAGTCCATCGAGACCAACCAGCTCAAGCTGATGAAGGAGCGCGGCAGCGACATCACGCTGTTCAGCCCGCGCGCCAGCTTCATGGCCCACCACATCGGCGACTTCAATGTGTCCAGCACCTGGGCCGCCATCTGCAACGAGCTGTGCTATCGGGTCTCCACGCTGTTCCCCGACCACTTCGTGCCCGTGGCCATGCTGCCGCAAAGCCCCGGCGTGGACCCCGCCACCTGCATCCCTGAGTTGGAAAAGTGCGTGCACGAATACGGCGCCGTGGGCATCAACCTGAACCCTGACCCTTCCGGCGGCCACTGGACCAGCCCCCCGCTGACCGACAAGCACTGGTACCCCATCTACGAAAAGATGGTGGAGTACGACCTGCCCGCCATGATCCACGTGAGCACCAGCTGCAACGCGTGCTTTCACACCACCGGCGCGCACTATCTGAACGCCGACACCACGGCCTTCATGCAGCTCATCCAGGGCGATCTGTTCAAGGACTTCCCCACGCTCAAGTTTTTGATCCCGCACGGCGGCGGCGCGGTGCCTTACCACTGGGGCCGTTTCCGGGGCCTGGCGCAGGAAATGAAGAAGCCGCTCTTGGACGAGCACCTGATGAACAACGTGTACTTCGACACCTGCGTGTACCACCAGCCCGGCATCGACCTGCTCAACACCGTGATCCCGGTGAAGAACGTGTTGTTCGCCAGCGAAATGATTGGCGCGGTGCGCGGCATCGACCCCACTACTGGCAACTACTACGACGACACCAAGCGCTATATCGAGGCGTCCAAGATCCTCAGTGCCGAAGACAAGCACCAGATCTACGAAGCCAACACGCGCCGTGTGTTCTCCCGACTCGATACCCGTCTGAAAGCAAAGGGGCTCTGAAATGTTTGAACTTGGCGTTGTCTACCGCAACATCAACCGTGCCGACCGCGCAGCCGCTGACGGCCTGGCCGCCCTGGGCTCGGCCACCGTGCACGAGGCCATGGGCCGCGTGGGCCTGCTCAAGCCCTACATGCGCCCCATCTACAGCGGCCAGCAGGTCAGCGGCACGGCGGTCACCGTGCTGCTGCAGCCCGGCGACAACTGGATGATGCATGTGGCGGCCGAGCAGATCCAGCCCGGCGACATCGTGGTGGTGGCCGTCACCTCGGAGTGCACCGACGGCTACTTTGGCGACCTGCTGGCCACCAGCTTCCAGGCCCGGGGCGCGCGCGCGCTCATCATCGACGCCGGTGTGCGCGACGTGAAGACGCTGCAGGAGATGAACTTCCCCGTCTGGAGCCGCGCGATCAGCAGCAAGGGCACCATCAAGGCCACGCTGGGCTCGGTCAACATCCCCGTGGTGTGCGCCGGTGCGCTGGTCACGCCGGGCGACGTGATCGTGGCCGACGACGACGGTGTGGTGTGTGTGCCCGCCGCCCGCGCGGCCGACACCCTGGCCGCCGCGCAAAAGCGCGAGAGCTTTGAGGGCGAGAAGCGCGCCAAGCTCGCCAGCGGCGTGCTGGGCCTGGACATGTACAACATGCGCCCCGGCCTGGAGAAGGCAGGCCTCAGGTACATCGACTGAACCCCGGTCTCAAGTCTTTTTGGCCTCTAGCGCTTATTCAATAAGCGCTAGTAGCTATTAATTTATAGCTATTGTTTTTCTTCTGTTCTGTATTCCATGACGTTCTCTGTGTCTCCCTCTTTCCGTCTCCGCCGCACGTTGTCCCTGGCATTGGGCGTGGCCGCGGCCGCAGCTTTGGCGCCGCAATTCGCCGCCGCGCAGCAGTTCCCCACCAAGCAGGTGCGCATCATCAGCCCCTTCCCCGTGGGCGGCGGCCCTGATGGTGTGGCCCGCCTGGTGGCCGACAGGCTCTCGCGCACCTGGGGCACGGGCGTGATCGTGGAGAACCGCCCTGGCGGCAATGGCTTCATCGCCATCGATGCCTGGAAGCGCGGCGCCAAGGATGGTCACGACCTGCTCATCCTGGACAACGTGCACCTGGCCGCGTACCCCAGCCTGTTCAAGAAGCTGCCCTACGACGTGGCCAAGGACTTCGACACGCTGCTGCCGCTGTTCAAGACGCATTTCTTCTTCACCGTGGGCACGGGCAGCAAGTACAAGACCGTGGGCGACATCGTGGCCGACGCCAAGGCGCGCCCCGGCAAGCTCAACTACGGCAGCTGGTCGGTGGGCAACCCGGTGCACCTGGGCTCGGAGCTGTTCGAATCGGCCACCGGCACGCAGATGGAGCATGTGATCTTCAAGGAGACCACGCAGCTCTACACCTCGGTCTCCACCGGCGAGATCGACTTTGCGCTGGGCAGCGCCGCCACCGCAGGCCCGCTGTACCGCGCGGGCAAGCTGCGCCTGGTCGCGTTTGCCGGGCCCCAGCGCTCGGCCGAGTTCCCCGACGTGCCCACCGTGGCCGAATCGGGTGGCCCCAAGGACTTTGCCGTCACGGGCTGGAATGCCATTGCCGTGCCGCCCGGCCTGCCCGCCGCCGTGGCCGACAAGATCCGCAAGGACATCGAACAGGCCCTGACTGGCCCCGAAGTGGCCGAGAAGTTCAAGACCTTTGGCTACGAGCAGTTCCCCACCACACGCGCGCAGTTCAACCAGTTCGTCAAGGACGAGAGCCAGCGTTTTGGCGACGTGATCCGCAAGGCCAACGTGTCGCTCGATTGATCTGCGAGCCTGCAAGAAACCAAGGAGTACGCGCATGAGCGAATTCACAAAAACCCCTGGCTGGCTCGACTGGTACGCGGGTCCGAGCAAACCCCGGTTCCAGGTGCCTGCCGGTGCGGTGGACGCGCACTGCCACGTGTTCGGCCCCGGGGCCGAGTTCCCCTACGCGCCCGAGCGCAAGTACACGCCCTGCGATGCCAGCAAGCACCAGCTGTACGCGCTGCGCGACCACCTGGGTTTTGCGCGCAACGTGGTGGTGCAGGCCACCTGCCACGGTGCGGACAACCGCGCGATGGTGGATGCACTGGTGCACTCGGGCGGCAAGGCGCGTGGCGTGGCCACCGTCAAGCGCTCGGTCAGAGATGAAGAACTGCAGGCCATGCACGCGGCCGGTGTGCGTGGCGTGCGCTTCAATTTCGTCAAGCGTCTGGTGGACTTCACGCCCAAGGACGAGCTGATGGAGATTGCCGCGCGCATCCACCAGCTGGGTTGGCATGTGGTGATTTACTTTGAAGCGGTGGACCTGCCCGAGCTGTGGGACTTCTTCACCGCCCTGCCCACCACGGTGGTGGTGGACCACATGGGCCGCCCCGATGTGAGCAAGCCGGTGGATGGGCCGGAGTTCGAACTGTTCCTGAAGTTCATGCGCCAGCACCCCAATGTGTGGAGCAAGGTGAGCTGCCCCGAGCGCCTCTCCGTGACTGGCCCCAAGGCCCTGAACGGCGAGCAGAACGCCTACACCGACGTGATCCCCTTCGCCCGCCGCGTGGTGGAAGAGTTCCCCGACCGTGTGCTCTGGGGCACCGACTGGCCCCACCCCAACCTCAAGGACCACATGCCCGATGATGGCCTGCTGGTGGACTTCATCCCGCACATCGCAACGACACCGGAGTTGCAAAAGAAGCTGCTGGTGGACAACCCCATGCGCCTGTACTGGCCCGAAGAAGTCACCGTGGAGGACTGACACCATGTCTCTCGATAAACCCTACCTCGACGTGCCCGGCACGACCATCTTCGACGCCGAGCAAAGCCGCAAGGGCTACTGGCTCAACCAGTTCTGCATGAGCCTGATGAAGGCCGAGAACCGCGTCCGCTTCAAGGCCAACGAACGCGCCTACCTGGACGAATGGGCGATGACCGAAGAGCAGAAGCAGGCCGTGCTGGCGCGCGACCTGAACTGGTGCATTCGCCTGGGCGGCAACATCTACTTCCTGGCCAAGATCGGCTCGACCGACGGTAAGAGCTTTCAGCAGATGGCGGGCAGCATGACCGGCATGACCGAAGAGGAATACCGCAACATGATGATCAACGGCGGCCGCAGCGCCGAAGGCAACCGCTACGTGGGCGAAGATGGCGACGCTCAGGCGCACCGCCAGCCGCAAGGTAGCGCGGGCAAGAAAGGAATTTGACGATGGCCAAAATCACCGCCTCCGTGTTCACATCGCACGTGCCTGCCATTGGCGCGGCCTTGGACCTGGGCAAGACCCACGAGGACTACTGGAAGCCCGTGTTCGCGGGCTACGACTTTGGCAAGCAGTGGATCAAGGACAACAAGCCCGACGTGATCTTCCTGGTCTACAACGACCACGCCACGGCCTTCAGCCTGGACCTGATCCCCACGTTCGCCATCGGCACCGCTGCCGACTACGAAGTGGCCGACGAAGGCTTTGGCCCACGCCCTGTGCCCAAGGTCATCGGTCACCCCGACCTGGCCGCGCACATTGCGCAGTCGGTCATCCAGCAGGACTTTGACCTCACCATCGTCAACAAGATGGCCGTGGACCACGGCTTGACCGTGCCCCTGTCGCTGATGTTTGGCGAACAAGACCCCGTGAAGGGCGCCTGGCCCTGCCCGGTGATCCCGTTCGCCGTGAACGTGGTGCAGTACCCTGTGCCCAGCGGCCGCCGCTGCTACAACCTGGGCCAGGCCATTCGCAAGGCTGTGGAGAGCTATGACGAAGACCTGAACGTACACATCTGGGGCACGGGTGGCATGAGCCACCAGCTGCAGGGTCCGCGCGCAGGCCTCATCAACAAAGAGTTTGACAACGCCTTCCTCGACAAGCTCATCAATGACCCCGAGGCCGCCGCCAGCATTCCGCACATCGACTACGTGCGTGAAGCGGGCAGCGAGGGCATCGAGCTGGTGATGTGGCTCATCGCGCGTGGCGCGATGGCCGACGTGGCCGGTGGCAAGCCGCCGAAGCTGGCGCACCGCTTCTACCATGTGCCCGCGTCCAACACCGCCGTGGGCCATCTGATTCTTGAGAACACGTAAAAGGACACACACCATGACCATCAAAGTCGCACTCGCCGGCGCCGGCGCCTTCGGCATCAAGCACCTGGACGGCATCAAGAACATTGACGGCGTCGAAGTCGTCTCCCTCATCAGCCGCGACCTCGCCAAGACCCAGGAAGTGGCCGACAAGTACGGCATCAAGCATGTCACCACTGACCTGGCCGACAGCCTGGCCATCAAGGAGGTGGACGCCGTCATTTTGTGCACACCCACGCAGATGCACGCCAGCCAGTCCATTGCCTGCCTGGAAGCGGGCAAACACGTGCAGGTCGAGATTCCGCTGTGCGACATCCTGGCCGATGGCGAGAAGGTTGTTGCCCTGCAAAAGCAGACCGGCCTGGTGGCCATGTGCGGCCACACCCGCCGCTTCAACCCCAGCCACCAGTACGTGCACAAAAAGATCACGGCGGGCGAGTTCAACATCCAGCAGATGGATGTGCAGACCTACTTCTTTCGCCGCACCAACATGAACGCGCTGGGCCAGGCGCGCAGCTGGACGGACCACCTGCTGTGGCACCACGCTGCCCACACCGTGGACCTGTTCGCCTACCAGGCCGGCAGCCCCATCGTGAAGGCTAATGCCATCCAGGGCCCTATCCACCCCACGCTGGGCATTGCGATGGACATGAGCATTCAGCTTAAGGCCGCCAACGGTGCCATCTGCACGCTGTCGCTCAGCTTCAACAACGACGGCCCGCTGGGCACCTTCTTCCGCTACATCGGCGACACCGCCACCTACATCGCGCGCTACGACGACCTGGTGAACGGCAAGGAAGAGAAGATCGATGTGAGCAAGGTCGATGTGAGCATGAACGGCATCGAACTGCAAGACCGCGAGTTCTTCGCCGCCATCAAGGAAGGCCGCGAGCCCAACGCCAGCGTGGCGCAGGTGCTGCCGTGCTACCAGGTGCTGCACAACCTGGAGCTGCAGCTCAACGCAGGCTGATTTCAAGAGAAACCGGCCGCTACCGCCTGTGTATCAAGCGCTATAAGCTATTGGTTTGATAGCAATTCGATGGGGCAGCGTCACGCCCTCAACGCGGCCTTGTTCTCGATGATGCGCGAGACCAGGCCGTAGTCCACCGCCTCTTCGGCCGACAGCCAGTGGTCGCGTTCGATGTCGGCCAGCACCACCTCCAGCGGCTTGCCCGTCTGCCGGGCGATGGTGCGCGCAATGCGCTCGCGGGCTTTCACGATCTCCCGCGCCTGTATGGCAATGTCGCTGGCCGGGCCACCTGCGCCGCCGCTGGGCTGGTGGATCAAAAAGCGCGTGTTGGGCAGGCAGAACCGCCGCTCGCGCGGCGCGGCCAAGTACAGGTGCGTGGCCGCGCTGCCCACCCAGCCGGTGCCGATCATGTTCACCGGCGCGGTGATGAAGCGCACCAGGTCATGCATCGTGTCACCCGACTCCAGGTGCCCACCGGGCGAACTCACCAGCATGTCGATGGGCTCGGCGCTGTCTGCATCCAGCGCAATCAGCCGCCGCGCCACATCGGCGGCCAGGGTGTCGGTGATGGTGCCGAAGACCAGCAGGGTGCGGGCCTTGAAGGCCTTTTCTTCCAAGTACGACGTGCGCGGCTCGGCGCCTTGGGTGGAGGATGGGGTGTTGGTGTCTGGCGTGTCCATGGGGGCAGGTCCTTGAAAAGAGTGACAGGACTGCCATGACGAACGAGACACGCCGGGCGTGACACCCCTCAGCCTGCGGCCACGCGCTGCCCCGGCACGATGGTGGGCGGCGCCGCATTCAGCGTCTCGATCGCAAACCCCGCCGCCGCCTTGTAGCGCGCCATGAAGCCTTCGCGCTCTTCGCGCGGCAGCACGTCGTCGATGTGGTCGAACACCCCGCCGCAGCGTTCGTCCACCAGCCCCAGCAGGCAAAAGGGGCCGGAGCCCCGGTTGCGCAGCACCAGCGCCGAGATGTCCTTGCACAGCTGGTCGTCATAGGCACGCAGCGCCTGCGGGCCCACGCCCTGCGCAATCAGCTGTGCGCCCAGCACGCGCGCATCCACGATGGCCTGGCTGGCGCCGTTGGAGCCCACGGGGTACATCACATGCGCCGCGTCGCCCAGCAGCGCCACGCGGCCGTCCACCCAGGTGGGCACGGGGTCGCGGTCGATCATGGGGTATTCAAAAATGTCCTTCGCACCCCGCAGCATCGCGGGCACGTCCAGCCAGCTGTAGTTCCAGCCGTCAAAGTGGTGAGCGAATTCCTCCAGCGCCACACGCCGGTTCCAGTCGCCCTGCTGCCAGCCGCCCTGGTTGTCCACCGTGATCTCGGCGATCCAGTTGATGGTGGCCAAGCCCGTGGCCGGGTCGGGCGGTGTGATGGGGTAGAACACCACACGGTGCCGCAGCGAGCCCACGCCCACAAACGAAGCGCCCGTTCGCACAGGCACCCCCGGCGTGGTGCCGCGCCACATGATGGCACCGCCCCACTGGATGGGCGGCTGCGCGGGGTGCATCTGCGCCCGCACGGCTGAGTGCAGGCCGTCGGCCGCAATCAGCAGCGAGCCCGTCACTTCACGCTTGTCTCCGTCGCGTGTCTCGACGATGGCGATGACGCCATGCGCATCCTGCCGGTAGCCCACCACACGTTGCCCCAGCTGCACGGCATCGTCGCCCAGGCGGGTTTTGACGGCGTGGTACAGCATCATCTGCAGCTGCCCCCGGTGCACGGAATACTGCGGCCAGTGGTAGCCCGCCTCCAGGCCGCGCGGCTCGGCATACACCTCGTTTCCGTTGCGTCCTACCAGCGCCCATTCGCGCGCCTGCAGGCCAATGGTGTCCAGCACGTCGTTGCCAAACCCCAGGTCGTGCAGTTCCCGCACGGCGTTGGGCTGCAGGTTGATGCCCACGCCCAGCGGTTGCAGCTCGGGCACCGACTCAAAGACGACGCAGGGCACGCCGATCTTGTGGAGGGTCAGGGCGGTGGCCATGCCACCAATGCCACCACCGGCGATCAAGACGGGGCGGGCGGAAGAGGGGTGTGAAGTGGTAGGAGGTACGCCAGACATGCCGGGATTGTCCATGCAATGGCGGGTGGAGCTTGTCGCGGACGCCGCAGGCAAATGTGGCACTGGGCGCATGCCGGGGCGGGGGCCGTAGGCAGAGGCCACCCGTTCAGAAAGCCGTTTTGTCAGGCGTAGGTATCGACGTTGTTGCCCAGCCCAGCAGGTGGATTCTTTGCCGATGGGGCCTTCTGCTGCTGCGCGGCACCGGCCGCCGCGCCTTCGGCCTTCGCCGCCTGGGCCCGTTGCTGCTCTTGCTGTTGCGTGCGCTGTATCGCCGTGATCTGGGCCTGCACCATCTGAATCTGGGCCTGCAGCAACTTGGCCTTCTGTTGCTTGGCCTTGGCATCCATGTCGGAGCTGGCCAAGCCCTTGAGCTGCTCGGTCAGCTCGCGCAGCTGCTTTTGCAGCTTGGCGATGTCGCTGCTGCCACTGGAGGAAGAGACCGGGCCGGTGGAGGAGGTGGTGCTTCCAATTTGCATCCCTGGTTATCGGCAAGGCGCCGGAAAAGTTGACCATACCCTTTGCGCTGCGGGCTGTTGAACGCCGCCAATCCATGCGATGGAGGTCATGACAACACCTTGCGTGTCATTGCCTGCCGGTGTGCGGCCTGATTCAGCCTGTGGCACCATGCCCCGATGCAGAACGATGAACACCTGATGGCGCTGGTGAACGCCAGCCGCAGCACCCTGCTGCGCGCCGCCACGCGCCTGCTGGGCCCGGCCGAGGCCGAGGACGCCGTGCAGGACGCCTACGTGCGTGCGCTGGAGGCCCAGACCCCGGCGCTCAATGCGGCCCAGGCGTGGCTGCTGACGGTGGTGCGCAACCTGGCCATCGACCGCCTGCGGCGGCGCCAGTGGATGGCGCAGTGGCTGACCGAAGCCACGCAGACCGCGCATGGCGATGTTGCCGGTTCGGTCGCACCCTCGGCAGAGGCCGATGCCGCGCTGGCGCAGCAAGCCACGCTCGCGCTGCGCTGGTTGGCGGCGTGTGTGACGCCCGCCGAGGGCGCTGCGGTGCTGTTGCATGTGGTGTTTGAGGCCAGCCACGCCGAGCTGGCACAGGCCATTGGCAGTTCTGAAGCGGCCAGTCGCCAGCAGTTGCGCCGCGCGTTGCTGCGTCTTCGGCAGGCTCGGGAAGGCGACGGTGTGCACCAAGGTGATGGGCGCGATGAATCCAAGGACGCCGACCCTGCGGTGCTGCGCCTGTACCTGCAGTCGCTGCAATTGCGAGATCCCCAGGGCCTGTGGGCCCTGCTGCGCCCGCCGCCCGTGAGTGCGCTGGCAATGCAGGGCTCCGTGCAGCCCGTGCCACCGCATGCCATGTGCGCACCGGCCAAGGTAGGTGGAGTGGTGCAAGTGGGTGGACAGTTGGGTCTGGTGCTCACGCTGGATGGTGTGACGCTGTGCGTGGTGCCGTTGGGGCCACGCGCCGAGCCAGTGCACGACGCCGTGGTGGCCTGACGTATGCACCCGCAGCTGCAGTTGGTAGAAAGAAGGCCAGACAGAAGGACGTTTGCCGCACCATGACCCAGCCGCCCGCGCCCACCTTCTTTGCCACGCCCCAGGCATTCCGCCAGTGGCTGGAGCGCCATGCGGCCAGCGCACCGGAGTTGCTGGTGGGTTTTCACAAGGTGGGCTCGGGCCGCCCCAGCATGGGCTGGTCAGAGTCGGTGGACGAAGCCCTGTGCTTTGGCTGGATCGATGGCATCCGGCGGCGCATGGATGAGAACACGTATTCGATCCGCTTCACCCCGCGCAAGCCGTCGTCGATCTGGAGCGCGGTCAACATCGCCAAGGTGGAGCAGTTGCAGGCGGCAGGCCGCATGACGCCTGCGGGGCTCGCGGCCTTTGCACACCGCAAGGCAGACAAGTCGGCCGTCTACTCCCACGAGCAGGCGGGGGTGGCCGCGCTGCCCGCACCCATGCTGCGCGCGTTCCAGCGCAACAAGGCCGCGTGGCGGTTCTTTCAGGAATCCACGCCGCCCAGCTACCGCAAGAGCATGTTGCACTGGGTCACGTCGGCCAAGCGCGATGCGACCCGCGAGGCGCGGTTTGCGGAGCTGGTGGCTGCCTGCGCTGCGGGCGAGCGCATTGAGCTGTGGGCCAAGCGGCCACTTGTCGCAAAGCCTTAGACCCGCACCCAAGCCCGAGCCACCCGCTGGGTTGCCGCGCTTGCCGTAAGCTCGCGGCATGCAACAAAGAACCCTTGGACCTTTCTCCGTCTCGGCCATCGGCCTGGGCTGCATGAACCTTTCGCACGCCTATGGAGCGCCCGTGTCTGCCGAGCAGGGCGAGCGTGTGCTGCTGGCCGCACTCGACGCGGGCGTGACGCTGTTTGACACCGCCACGCTCTATGGCTTTGGTGCCAATGAAACCTTGGTGGGGCGCGTGATGAAGCACCATCGCAGCCGCTTCACCCTGGCCAGCAAATGCGGCATGCAGGGCGTGGATGTGGCGGGTGACGGCAAGCTGGTGCGCGTGATCGACGGGCGGCCCGATACGCTGCGAAAGACCTGCGAAGACAGCCTGCGCCGCCTGCAGACCGATGTGATCGACCTGTATTATCTGCACCGCTGGGACAAGAGCGTGCCGATTGAGGAAAGCGTGGGCGCACTGGGCGAGCTGGTGCGGCGGGGGCACATTCGCACTGTGGGTCTCTCCGAGGTGTCTGCTGCCACGCTGCGCCGCGCGCATGCCGAGTTCCCGATCACGGCGATGCAGACCGAGTATTCGCTGTGGACGCGCAACCCCGAGATTGCCGTGCTGGACGCCTGCCGAGAATTGGGCGTGGCCTTTGTGGCGTTCAGCCCGGTGGCACGGGGTTTCTTGTGTGGCGGCTTGACCGATGTGAGCACGCTGGACGCCAAGGACATCCGCCGTGCCATGCCGCGTTTTGCACCCGAGGCGTATGCGGCCAACCTGAAGCTGCTCGATGGCTACCAGGCGATTGCACGCGATGTGGGCTGCACATCCGCCCAGCTGGCCCTGGCGTGGCTGCTGCACCAAGGTGAGCACATCATCCCCATCCCAGGAACCACGAACGTGGTGCATCTGCACGACGACCTGGGTGCCGTGAACGTGCGACTGGATGCGGCCACCATGGAGCGTCTAGGCGCGCTGATCAATGAGCGCACGGTGGTGGGCAATCGCTACAACGCCCAGAGCGCGCGCGAAGTGGATACAGAAACGTTCGAAGACCGCGGGGCGTAAGCGGCGCGGTCTTTGAAGCGTTTATTGATATAGGCCGCAGAAACCGGCGTGGCTCAAGCCAGTGGCCGCCGCGCAGCGCCTCAGGTGGTGTACTTTATCTCCCGCGCAGGTTGCCCTTGTCATCGGCGATCACGATCTCCACGCGGCGATTCATTGCACGGCCTTCGGGCGACGCGTTGTCGGCCACGGGGTGGGCCTTGCCGTAGCCGCGTGCGGTGATGCGGCTGGTGTCCACGCCGCGCTGCACCAGCGCGTCGCGCACGGCTTGGGCGCGGCGGTCTGACAGGTCCTGGTTGTAGCTGTCGCTACCCACGCTGTCGGTGTAGCCCTCGATCAGCAGTTTGCGGTCCGGGAACTGTTTGAGGAAGTTGGCCAGCTTGTCCAGGCGCGGGCCGGCCTGGGCGGAGAGCTCGGCCTTGTTGAAGGCAAACAGCACATCGCCCAGAGTGACCAGAAGGCCGCGTTCGGTTTGCTGGGCCTCGAGTTCGCGCAGTTGTGCTTCGAGGGCGCGCACACGGTCTTGTGCGGCGTTGGCCTGGGCCATGGCGGCCGTGGCCTGGGCCTGCTGTTGGGCCGCACGTTGCTCGGCGCTCATCGCCTGTTGTTGGGCTTGCTGGGCGCGCAGGCGGGCTGCGTCAGCCTCTTGGGTGCGGGCCTGCAGGCGGATGCGGTCGGCTTCGCTGCCCGCTTGCTGGATGTTGGCATCGAGCTGGCGTGCGCGGGCCGCGTTGGTGGCGATCTCGGCGCGTTGGCGGGCGATGTATGCCAAGTGGTTGGTCTCGGACGTGTCGCGGTCATCGGCCCACACGCGGTCGGCCTTGGCCAGTGCGTCGGTGGCTTGCTTCAGTTCGAGCTGCGCGTACTGGTTGACGGCCGGGTCTCCTGCAGCGGTGCTCACTGCGGTACGGGCCTCTTCCAGCGCGGGCGATGGGGTGGTGCTGGCGCAGGCGGCCAACAGGCCTACGGCAATCAGGCTGGTGCACAGGGCGGTGGTTCGGTGAAAAAAGCGATGCATGGTCAGGTGTTCCTTGAAATGGGGGGGAGGTCAATCGCGGGGCCTCAACGGTGTTGGGCGTGAGTCGAAGCCAGGTTGGGCGCTAAGGCTTCAACGTCTGGCGCTGGCCTAGCGCGGCGATCGGCGGTTGATTTCTTCTTGCAGCGCTCGGATGCCGTCTTGCACTTGCGTCAGGTTGGCGGCATTGCTGGCGGCGTCGGCGCGGGTTTCGGCCACGCGGGCATCTACCTCGGCCTCAGCGGCCAGGCGGCGCGCGGCCACATAGTCCTTTTCAGCCATGGCTTTTTCGGCCTGCATGAGCTTCTCGCGCGCTTGTTGCAACTGCACGGGGGCGCTGGTGGCCACAGCCGGGGCAGCCGCAACGCGGTTCACGGTGGTGCGGCTCACGGCCATTTGCTCGGTGGGTGCGGGGGTGGAGGAACAGGCGGCCAGTGCGCCCAGTGCGAGTGCCGCTGTGGCGGTGCGGATCAGTGCGGATGAATGCATGGTGTGGTGGACTCCTGTGGAGGTTGTGGGATGTGCCGCACCGAGGTTTCGGGCGGGCAGCCAGCGGTGTTCTGGTGTTGATGCATTGTTGGGGCCCGTGCAGTACCGGGGCGTAGGCCCTGCCTCTGTATTGCTGTGGGGCATGTCTTACGAACACTTGCAAACGGGGCAGACCAGCGGCGCATTGGCCGTTGCCTGATCAACTGCGGAACTCTGACTTCCACGGGGTCTCGATCAAGGACGTTGCGCACCTCAGCGCTCCATTGCGGGGCTGAAGCGCCCTGCATGGCCGATGTCACGGGTCGACCCCGTGTATCAGCCCCGCCCCCGCACCCCCCATCCCGTCACTGCACCACGAAGAGGAGAGCCCCCGCATGCAGCCATCCACCTTTATGACCTGGGTCCAGGAGACCACCTTTGCCGGCGTGCCGTTGTGGAGCCTGTGCGTGGCCCTGGCAGCCACCACGGCCACCTATGCAGCAATCCTTGTGGTGCTGCACCTGCTGACCCGCCGCGCCAAGGTGTGGGCCACGCAGTCGCACAGCGGCATGGCGCAGACCATGGTGGATGTGCTGGAAGGCACCAGCCGCACGCTGATGCTGGTGGTGGCTCTGCTCGTGGGCGCGAGCCTGCTGGACCTGCCCGGCCGCTGGGAGAGCCGCCTGAGCCAGCTGTGGTTTGTGGCCGTGGCGCTGCAGATGGGCCTGTGGGGCATGCGTGCCATTGGCATTGGTGTGCGCCGCTATGTGGAGCGGCACTCGTCCAGTGGCATGACGCAGGTCAGTGCCTCGGCCACGCTGATGTCCTGGGGGCTGCGCACGCTGTTGTGGAGCGTGGTGCTGCTGGCCATCTTGTCGAATGTGGGCGTGAACATCACGGCCTTTATCGCCAGCCTGGGCGTGGGCGGCATTGCGGTGGCGCTGGCGGTGCAAAACATCTTGGGAGACCTGTTTGCCTCGCTCGCCATCGCGGTGGACAAGCCGTTTGAGGTGGGCGACTTCATCGTGGTGGGCAATGTGTCGGGCACGGTGCAGGTGATTGGTCTCAAGACCACACGCATCCGCAGCCTGCAGGGCGAGCAGATCGTGATGTCCAACACCGACCTGCTCAAGCAGACCATCAGCAACTTTCGCATGCTGGAGCGGCGGCGCATCGTGTTCACGTTTGGCGTGGCCTATGACACCACCCCCGAGCAGGCTGAGGCCATTCCGGGTGTGGTGCGCAAGCTCATCGAAGCCCAGCCGCAGCTGCGTTTTGACCGCGCGCATTTCAAGGCGTTTGGCGCCAGTTCGCTCGACTACGAGGTGGTCTATATCGTCGAAGACCCGGCCTTCAACGTGTACATGGACCTGCAGCAGTCCATCAACCTCGGGCTGCTGCGCGAGTTCAAGGCCATGGGCGTGGAGTTTGCTTTCCCCACCCGCACGGTGCACATCGCAAGTGCTCCAGGGCAGGTGCCGGGGCCTGCGCCGCTGGCTGTGGCGGCCTCAGCAGCGGCAGCTCTTGAGGGTGGTGACCGTTGAATGCCAGGTGCTCCGTACCTGCTATGCGCGGAGGGCGGGCAAAAAAAAAGCCGGTGGCCTTGGCAGGCGACCGGCTTGAACAGGGTAGTTGCTACTAGCGCTTCTTCATCTTCAAAGGGAAAACTTTTCAAGACCTGCGCAAACAGGCCTGAGTCCGCCGTTGCGTTCTGGGGACAAGCATGGCGCCTGATCCCCTTTTGCGCAAGTCGTACTTACTTGGATACCACGCGCACCATTTCCAGGCACTTGTTCGAGTAGCCCCATTCGTTGTCGTACCAGCTCACGACCTTCACGAAGGTGCCGTCCAGGGCAATGCCAGCGTCGGCATCAAAGATCGAGGTGCGGGTGTCGCCACGGAAGTCGGTGGCCACCACCTTGTCTTCGGTGTAGCCCAGAACGCCCTTCAGGGCGCCTTCGGACTGGGCCTTCATCTCGGCCTTGATTTCATCGTAGGTGGCAGCCTTGTCCAGTTCCACCGTCAGGTCCACCACCGACACGTCGGAGGTGGGTACGCGGAAGGACATGCCGGTCAGCTTCTTGTTCAGCGCAGGGATCACCACGCCCACGGCCTTGGCAGCGCCAGTGCTGGAGGGAATGATGTTTTCCAGAATGCCACGGCCGCCGCGCCAGTCCTTGTTCGAAGGGCCGTCCACGGTCTTTTGCGTGGCGGTGGCGGCGTGCACGGTGGTCATCAGGCCGCGCTTGATGCCCCACTTGTCGTTCAGCACCTTGGCCACGGGAGCCAGGCAGTTGGTGGTGCACGATGCGTTGGAGATGATGGCTTGGCCCGCGTAGGTGTCGTGGTTCACGCCGAACACGAACATGGGGGTGTCGTCCTTGGAGGGGGCCGACAGGATGACCTTCTTGGCACCAGCGTCCAGGTGCTTCTGCGCGGTGACCTTGTCCAGGAACAGGCCGGTGGATTCGATCACCACGTCGGCGCCGACTTCGTTCCACTTCAGGTTGGCGGGGTCGCGCTCTTGCGTCAGGCGGATCTTCTTGCCGTTGACGACCAGGGTGTTGCCCTCGACCGAGACTTCGCCCTTGAAGCGGCCATGCACCGAGTCGTACTGCAGCATGTACGCGAGGTACTCGGGCTCCAGCAGGTCGTTGATGCCCACGACTTCGATGTCGCTGAAGTTCTGGATGGCCGAGCGCAGCACGTTGCGGCCGATGCGGCCGAAGCCGTTGATACCAATCTTGATCGTCATAGGGAGCCTCTTCAAAGTTGCAAAGTCGAAATCGGGAATCTGCCGCCGCGCGCCCGCTGGCAGCGGGGCACAGCGGGCAGGAGAAGTTTTAGCGGGCCTTCTTGGCGGGCTTCAGGCGGGCCGCGCCGATGGCGACCAGCACCGCATCGGCCACGTTTTCTTCGGTGAAACCGAAGTGCTTGAACAGCACAGGCGCGGGGGCCGATTCACCGTAGGTGTCGATGCCCACCACGGCGGCGCAGCCGTATTTCCACCAGCCGTCGGTCACGCCCATTTCCACGGCCACGCGGGGCACGCCGGCGGGCAGCACGCTGCTCTTGTACTTGGCGTCTTCGCGGTCGAAGGTGGTGGTGCTGGGCATGGAGACCACGCGCACGCCGATCTTCTTGTCGGCCAGCAGGCGCTGGGCCTTCAGGGCCAGCTGCACTTCAGACCCGGTGGCAATGATCACGGCCACGGGCTTCTTCTTGATGCCCACGTCGGAGGGTTCTGACAGCACATAGGCGCCGCGCGAGATGTCGCCCAGGTCGCGCTTGGGCGCGTAGGGGAGGTTCTGGCGCGACAGGGCCAGCACGGTGGGCTTGTTGCGGTTGGAGAGGGCCACGCTCCAGGCCACGGCGGTTTCGGCCGTGTCACCGGGGCGCCAGACGTCGAGGTTGGGAATCAGGCGCAGGCTGGCCACGTGCTCGATGGACTGGTGCGTGGGGCCGTCTTCACCGAGACCAATGGAGTCGTGCGTGAACACGTGGATCACGCGCTGCTTCATCAGCGCGGCCATGCGGATGGCGTTGCGGCTGTAGTCGCTGAACGTGAGGAAGGTGCCGCCGTAGGGGATGAAGCCACCGTGCAACGCCACGCCGTTCATGATGGCGGCCATGCCGAATTCGCGCACACCGTAGTTGATGTGGCGGCCACCGACCTTGTCGCCATTCGCGGCTTCGGTCTTGACCACGTTGCCCTGCATGTCAAAGCGCAGGTTGGGCGTGCTCTTGGTGTTGGTGAGGTTGGAGCCGGTCAGGTCGGCGCTGCCACCCAGCAGTTCGGGCAGGGCTGCGGTGAAGGCTTCCAGCGCCAGCTGGCTGGCCTTGCGGCTGGCCACGGTTTCGCCCTTGGTATGGGCGGCCACCACGGTGTCCACGGCCACCTGGGCAAAGTTGGCGGGCAGGTCGCCGTTCATGCGGCGCGTCAGCTCGGCAGCCAGCTCGGGGAAGGCGGCGGTGTAGGCGGTAAAACGCTCGTTCCAGGCGGCCTCAAAAGCTTGGCCGTTGGCCTTGCAGTCCCAGCTGGCGTACACGTCTTCGGGGATCACGAAGGGTTCGCTGGCCCAGCCCAGGGCTTCGCGGGTCAGCGCGATTTCTTCGGCGCCGAGCGGTTCGCCGTGGGCCTTGGCGGTGTTGGCGCGGTTGGGGCTGCCCTTGCCGATGTGCGTCTTGCACACGATCAGGGTGGGGCGCTCGGTCTGCTTCTTGGCTTCTTCGATGGCTGCGGCCACCTTGTCAGCATCGTGGCCGTCGATGGGGCCGATCACGTTCCAGCCGCTGGCCACAAAACGCAGGGGGGTGTTGTCGGCAAACCAGGGAGCGACCTGGCCATCGATGCTGATGCCGTTGTCGTCGTACAGGGCGATCAGCTTGTTGAGCTTCCAGGCGCCTGCCAGAGACACGGCTTCGTGGCTGATACCTTCCATCAGGCAGCCGTCGCCCAGGAAGGCGTAGGTGTGGTGGTCCACCACGGCATGGCCTTCGCGGTTGAACTCGGCGGCCAGCAGCTTTTCGGCCAGCGCAAAGCCCACGGCATTGGTGATGCCCTGGCCCAGGGGGCCGGTGGTGGTCTCGACGCCAGCGGTGTAGCCCACTTCGGGGTGGCCGGGCGTCTTGCTGTGCAGCTGGCGGAAGTTCTTCAGCTCGCCAATCGGCAGGTCGTAGCCCGTGAGGTGCAGCAGCGCGTACAGCAGCATCGAGCCGTGGCCGTTGGACAGCACAAACCGGTCGCGGTCAAACCACTGGGGGTTGGTAGGGTTGTGCTTGAGGTGGCGGCTCCACAGCGCCACGGCCATGTCGGCCATGCCCATGGGGGCGCCGGGGTGGCCGGAGTTGGCTTGTTGAACGGCGTCCATGGCCAATGCGCGGATCGCATTTGCCATCTGTTGGGATTGCTGGGTGTTGGCCATGGGGGGAGGGTTCAGGGTGGGTGATTCGGGGGAAACCCGGCATTTTACCGGGGCGGCTTTCGCCCATCTGAATTCGCAGGCTGCAAGCCGGAAGCCCGGTGGCAATGCACTACAGTGCGGGCCATGCAAGGACTGCACCTCACCGCCGATCTCCATGGCTGCCGCTGTGCCCCTGCCTGGCTGCTGGACGCCGCCGCCCTGGGCCGCGCCTGTACCGATGCGGTGCACGCCGCCGGGCTGCAGCCCGTGGGGCAGTTATTTCATGAATTTCCGGCCACGGCGCATGGCCCTGGAGGGGTGACCGCTACTGTTTTGCTAGCAGAATCCCACCTGTGCGTGCACACCTGGCCCGAGCAGCGCGCGGTGACGCTGGATGTGTATGTGTGCAACTTTGGCGCCGACCATTCGGGCAAGGCGCGGGCGCTGATGGACGCGCTGCTGGCCCTGTTCGACCCCACCACGGTGGAGCGCCACGCGCTGCAGCGGGGTGCTGTGAACGAGGTGGCGGCATGAGTTCTAGTGCCGCCTCCCATCACCAGGTACCCGCGTTGCTGCTGGCCGCCGGCCGTGGCGAGCGCATGCGCCCGTTGACCGACACCACCCCCAAGCCTCTGCTGCCGGTGCAGGGCCAGCCACTGCTGCAGTGGCACTTGGCGGCGCTGCAGGAGGCGGGTGTGGAGCGGGTGGTGATCAACACCGCGTGGCTGGGGGCGCAGATCAGCGACCATTTTCTAGGTGTTTTCGGCCTTCAGCGCTTGATGGATAAGCGCAAACAGCTATCAATTTCATACTCGCGTGAAGGCGTGGACTTTGGCGGTGCGCTGGAAACCGCTGGTGGCATCGCGCGCGCGCTGCCCCAGCTGGGGCCCGTGTTCTGGCTGGCGGCAGGTGATGTGTTTGCCCCCGACTTCGTGTTCGACAGCGCCGCCGTGGCGGCCTTTGAAGCGAGCCACCACATGGCCCACCTGTGGCTGGTGCCCAATCCGGCGCACAACCCGCGTGGCGACTTTGGCTTGTCGGTAGACGGGCTGGCGCTCAACCTGCCCGCCGACGACCCCGCGCCACGCTACACCTACAGCACCATCGCCCTGTTGCGCGCCGAGCTGTTTGCAGCGCCGTGGTGCGACATTCCGCCCGGAAACCCCAGCGGCATCAAAGCCCCGCTGGCGCCGCTGCTTCGCCGTGCAATGGACAATGGCCGCGTCAGTGCGCAGCTCTACACCGGCCGCTGGACCGATGTGGGCACGCCCGAGCGGCTGGCCGAACTCAACTCCTTTTCTTCCAACGCGCCATGAACACCACCGTGCCTGCCTCTGTCTACGCCCAGCGCCGCGCGCACCTGGCTGCCCAGCTGGGCCCCGGGGGTATCGCCATCATTCCTACGGCGCTGGAGCGCCCGCGCAATCGGGACAGCGACTTTCTGTTCCGCCACGACAGCTACTTCTACTACCTGACCGGCTTCACCGAGCCCGGCGCGTGCCTGGTGCTGGCCCACGACGGCCGCAGCACGCTGTTTTGCCAGCCCAAGGACCTGGAGCGCGAGATCTGGGATGGCTACCGCCTGGGCCCGGCCGCCGCGCCCGCTGCGTTGGGAGTGGACGCGGCACATTCGATGGCTGAGCTGGACAGCAAGCTGCCGCGCCTGCTCGAAAACACGGGCTGCGTCTGGTACCCGTTTGCCACGCACAGCGGCTTGGCGGCGCGGGTGGAGGGCTGGCTCAACGTGGTGCGCGGCCGTGTGCGCTATGGCGCCATCTGCCCCGCAGAACAGAACGACCTGTGCACGCTGCTCGACGAGATGCGCCTGTTCAAGGACGCGCATGAGCAGGACATCATGCGTCGCGCAAGCAGCATCAGCGCGCAGGCCCACATCCGCGCCATGCAGCGCTCGGCCCGCATGCTGCGCGCCGGGGAGGATGTGCGCGAATACCACCTCGACGCCGAGCTGCTGCACGCGTTTCGCGAGGCAGGCTCGCAGTACCCGGCCTACAGCTCCATCGTCGCGGCGGGCGCGAACGCCTGCGTGCTGCACTACCGCGCCGATGCGGCCCCGGTGCGCGATGGCGAGCTGGTGCTGATCGACGCGGGCTGCGAGCTGGACAGCTACGCCAGCGACATCACGCGGACCTTCCCCGCCAACGGAAAATTCACGGGCCCCCAGCGTGCGCTGTACGACCTGGTGCTGGCCAGCCAGGATGCGGCCGTGGCTGCCACCAAGGCGGGTGCCCGCTTCAACGACCCGCACGACGCAACGGTGGCTGTGCTGGCGCAGGGCATGCTGGACCTGGGCTTGCTTGACAAGAACAAGGTGGGGTCGGCGCAGGACGTGATCGACAAGCGCGCGTACTTCCAGTTCTACATGCACCGCACCAGCCACTGGCTGGGCATGGACGTGCACGACTGCGGCAGCTATGTGGAGCCCGGCGAGGTGGGGCAGACCAGCGAACGCAAAGACCCGCTCTCGGGCGAGACCATCACCAATCGCCCCAGCCGCATCCTGCGGCCCGGCATGGTGCTGACCATCGAGCCGGGCATCTATGTGCGCCCCGCCGACGGCGTGCCTGAGCAGTTCCACAACATCGGCATCCGCATTGAAGACGATGCCATCGTGACGGACGCGGGCTGTGAACTGATCACGCGGGGCGTGCCCGTGAAGGCCGACGAGATCGAAGCGCTGATGCGCACCTGAGCGTGGGCAAATCCATGGCCGTGAACAATGCTGCAGGCGTGGATGTAGCGGGTGCTCTGAGGCAACCCGCGAAGTGGCGGCTGGGCGGTGTGCTGTGGTTGCTGGGCATGCCCGGCGTGGTGGCGGTAGTTTGGGCGCTGTTCCCAACCTTGAGGGCCAACGAGGCGCTGCTACCGCTGCCTCTGTGGGCCGTGCTGCTGCTCAGCGGGTTGCAGACCGCCTTGCTGTTGGCGCTGGCTGTAGCGGTGGGCGTGTGGCTGGCGCCCCGCGTGGGCCTGCGGGCGCCCGCTGTGTCTTCCTGGCTGGTCGGCCAGCCCATCGGCCCCGCACTGCGTGTTCAGTCCCTGCCTGGCATCTTGGGCGGTGTGGCGGGCGCCGCGTGGTTGTGGGTGCTGTCCCAGGTGGCGCCCGCAGCGCTCCAGCCGTCGGACCCTGCCAGCGCCATGCCGCTGGTGGTCAAGCTGCTGTATGGCGGCATCACCGAAGAGCTGCTGGTGCGTTGGGGCGTGATGACCCTGCTGCTGTGGCTGGGCTGGCGCGTGGTGCAGCGCGGGCAGGGCCAGCCGGGCAAGGGGCTGGTGGCTGGCGCGGTGCTGCTCAGTGCGCTGCTGTTTGCGCTGGGGCATCTGCCTGCCGCGCAGGCGCTGGCGGGCGCATTGACGGTGCCCGTCGTGGTGTTTGTGCTGGTGGGCAACACGGCCTTTGGCCTGGTGGCAGGCTGGCTCTACGCGCGCCACGGGCTGGAGGCGGCGATCCTGGCGCATGTGCTGGCGCATCTGTTGTCATCCCCGTTGCTCTGATGGGGCTTATGGACCGCAGGGCGGATGCAAGGGGTAACTCGCCTGTAACCGCTTCGTGTGAGAATTGAAACTCGATTACATCCACCAGACAAACGAGAGAAAGAGACAAACCCATGCCTACCCGCCGCGCCACCAAGATTGTTGCCACTCTGGGCCCCGCCTCCAGCGACCCGGCACTGCTGGAGGCCATGATCCGCGCGGGGGTGAATGTGGTGCGGCTGAACTTCAGCCACGGCAAGGCGCAGGACCACATCGACCGCGCCGCCACCGTGCGTGCCGCCGCCCAGCGCGCGGGCCGCGAGGTGGCCATCATGGCCGACCTGCAGGGCCCCAAGATCCGCGTGGGCAAGTTTGCCGAGGGCAAGGTACAGCTGGAGTCGGGCGCCAAGTTTGTGCTGGATGCATCGCGCACCGAACTGGGCGACATCGAAGGTGTGGGGCTCGACTACAAGGAGCTGCCACGCGACGTGAAGGCGGGCGACCTGCTGCTGCTCAATGACGGGCTGATCGTGCTCACGGTGGATGCGGTGCGCGGCGAAGAGGTGCACACCACCGTCAAGGTGGGTGGCGAACTGTCGAACAATAAGGGCATCAACAAGAAGGGTGGCGGCCTCACGGCACCGGCCCTCACGGCCAAGGATATGGAGGACATCCGCACGGCGATGAGCTTCCAGGCCGACTACGTGGCCGTGAGCTTTCCGAAGAACGCGACCGACATGGAGATGGCGCGCCAGCTGTGCAATGTGGCCGCGTCCGAGTACCGCCACAAGCCGGGCCTGATCGCCAAGATCGAGCGGGCCGAGGCCATCCCGCACCTCGAAGCCATCCTGCGCGTGAGCGACGGGATCATGGTGGCGCGCGGCGACCTGGCGGTGGAAGTGGGCAACGCGGCCGTGCCCGCGCTGCAAAAGAAGATGATCCGCATGGCGCGCGAGCTGGACAAGGTCGTCATCACCGCCACGCAGATGATGGAAAGCATGATCACCAACCCCGTGCCCACGCGCGCCGAGGTGAGTGACGTGGCCAACGCCGTGCTGGACGGCACCGACGCCGTGATGCTGAGCGCCGAGACGGCCGCAGGCCGCTACCCACTCGAAACCGTGGAAGAAATGGCCACCATCTGCGCAGCGGCCGAGGCGGCGGAAGACCATCACCTGGACGCGGACTTCACCGGCCAGACCTTTGGCCGCATCGACCAGTCCATTGCCATGGGCGCACTGTTCACCGCCCACCACCTGGGCGCCAAGGCCATCGTGGCCATGACCGACAGCGGTGCCACGGCGCTGTGGATGAGCCGCCACAGCATCCGCATCCCCATCTATGCGCTCACGCCCAAGGTGACCACGCAGCGCAAGATGGCCATGTACCGCAACGTGCGCCCCCTGCTCATGGACACCAGTGCTGACCGCGATACGGCCCTTGAGCAGGCCGAGCGCCACCTCAAGAACCGCAACATCGTGCAAAAGGGCGATGTCTATGCCATCACCTGCGGCGAACCCATGGGTGCGCCCGGCGGGACCAACATGCTGAAGATCTGCGTGGCGAGCTGAATAGCCAGGTTCTGAGTCGTTAGCTGGCCGCGTGTGGCGGGTCGTTGGCGAGAGACAACGCCGCCAGGCGTGGGCGCAGTGCCAACGCTCCCAGGTCGCACAGCCAGCCCACCGTCCAGCAGAGCCAGCCCGTCCACAGCGTGTGGCTCATGAAGTGCGCGCCCCGCACCTGTTGGGCTCCACCCAGCACCAAGCCCGCCAGCACCGCCGCAGCCAGCCACCAGCGCGCGGCAGCCGGTGCCTTGTGGCGCAGAGCGAAGTAGCCCCCCACGAAGGCAAAACCCGCCGAGGCATGGCCCGCCGGAAAGCACCGCCCACCGCCGCCATCGACCACGCCCAGCGCCCAGTGGGAGGCATACCGCGCCACACCGCCGAACTCCGCCAGGTCCCAGGGGCAGCTGGTGGTGCTCAGGTTCTTGCCCACGCTCACGGCCGCCAGCGCCAGCAAGGCACTGATGGCCATCTGCAGGCGCTCCCCCATGTCCAGGCGCCGCAGCACCCCCCAGGGCCACCACACGCCCAGTGCCAGCAGCAGCACCAGCAGCCATCCCAGGCGGCGTGCGCCTTCGTGGAGTACCTGCACGAAGAACCATTGTTCTCGCAGTGGGAACCCGTTGGCCGAGCCAAATGCGCGGGCCAGGGGGATGTCTTGCCCGCCAGCGTCCCACGCCACGATGGCGATCAGGATGCCCAGGGTCCACAGGAGCAAGGTACGGTGGTCGTGGTCGAAGCGGCGGGGCGAGGAAGGCGTGGACAGCATTCCACCGACCATAGGGCGCGCCACTTAACGCCGCCTTAATGACCCTGCGCAGGTGGCCGCGCCCGGCGACAATCGCTGCATGCGAATACTCGTTGTCGAAGACGATGCCGGCATTGCCGCAGGCCTGCGCACGAACCTGCAGCAACGTGGCTATGCGGTGGATGTGTGTGATGGCGTGGCCAGTGCCTGGGGGGCGTTGCGCGCGGAGCGCTTTGATGCCGTGCTGCTCGATCTGGGGCTGGCCGACGGTGATGGCGGCGATCTGCTGCGGCGGTTGCGCCTCAGCCCGGCGCCGGGGGGAGCGGCTTCTGCGCAGGTTTTGCCCGATCCCTCCACCCCTGTGCTCATCGTGACCGCCCGTGACCAGGTTCACCAGCGCATTGCGGGGCTGGACCAGGGGGCGGACGACTACCTGGCCAAGCCTTTTGACATGGACGAGCTGGATGCGCGCTTGCGCGCCCTGCTGCGCCGGGCCGCCGGGCGCGCCTCGCCCACCATCCGCTATGGCGATATCGAGATGGACCCTGCGGCGCGCACCGTGCACCAAGGCGGCAAGCTGGTGGAGATGTCGCCCCGGGAGTTTTCGGTGCTGCTGGTGTTGCTGGAGGCGCGGGGGCGGGTGCTCTCGCGCCAGCAGATCGAAGAGCGCCTGTACAGCTGGGATGCGGCCATCGAGAGCAATGCGGTGGAGGTCCACATTCACCACCTGCGGCGTAAGCTGGGCAGCGCATGTATCCAGACCATGCGCGGTGTGGGCTACTTCATGCCCCAGGAGGCGGCCGCATGAGCGCTGCTGCCGCAACGCCCGGGGGGAGTGCGCGCAGGCCGTCGCTGACCCGGCAGCTGCTGCTGTGGTCCCTGGGCGCGCTGGTGCTGGTGTGGGGCAGTTTTGTGTTCATGGGCTACCAGACGGGGGTGCACGAAGCGGATGAACTGACCGACGGGCACCTGGCCAGCGTGGCCGCCCTGTTGCTTAACCTGCGTGCGAACGAGGCTGCCGAGGGGCCCCAGGTCACCCAGCGGGTCGCCACACCCTGGCTCAAGTCGCACGACTACCAGCAATCGCTCAGCGTCGTCCAGTGGGATGCGCAGGGGCGTCTGCTCCATCACAGCGGTACGGCGCCTGTGCCTGCTTTCAGCGCCGCCGAGGGGTTCGCCAACATGGCGCTGGGGGCGAAGGGGGTGGTGTGGCGCAGTTTTTCCCAGTGGGACGCGGCACGCACGCACAAGATCATGGTGCTGCTGGAGCTGCGCGAGCGCGACGAGCTGGCCCAGGACATTGCCGAGCAGATGATCGAGCCCGGCCTGTGGTTGCTGCCCGTGGTGTCCCTGGCTCTCGGGCTTGCGCTGTGGCGCGGTCTGCGCCCGCTGTATGCCCTGTCGGCCGACGTGGCGGCGCTCGACCCCGCCAGCACCCAGCGCCTGGCGTCACGCCATGCCTGGAACGAGTTCGAGTCCGTGGTCGCATCGATCAACACCCTGCTGGACCGCCAGCAGGCGGCGATGGTGCGCGAGCGCCGGCTGGCCAATGAAGTCGCGCACGAATTGCGCACGCCCCTGTCCTCCATTGCGCTGCAGGCCAGTGCTTTGGGCGGCGAACTGGATGCGGCCGCCCGGGCGCAGGCCATCGCCCGCATTGGCCAGGATGCCCTGCGTGCAGGGCATGTGCTCAACCAGCTGCTGGCCCTGGCGCGCGCGAGCCGGGCCGAACTGCATGAGGCCAAGGCGCCGGTGGATCTGTGCGCGGTGGCGCGCCAGGTGTGTGCCGACTATGCCCAGGCGGCCTGGCAGCGGGGCAACGACATCGCACTGTCGGCGCCACCGGCGCTGTGGGTGTCTGGGCATGCGCTGCTGCTGGACATCGCGGCGCGCAATCTGGTGGAGAACGCGCTCAAACACACGCCAGACGGCACGCACATCGCCGTGCAGGTAGGTGCTTCTGACGGGGCGGGTGCATGGCTGCAGGTGTGCGACGACGGCGCGCGGCGCCAGGGCGATGCGTCTGTCGCTCCGGGGCCGAGAAACCCCTCGGACAGCCTGCATCTGGGCCACGAGATCCTGCGGCGGGTCGCAGACATTCATGGTGGCTATTTCGGGCCAGCGCCTGCCGCCCCGCCCTTTACCACCTGTTTTCGGTTGGATTTGCCCCCTTCGGCGGTCACGCCCCCCGGTTAAAATTGCGAGTTACCAAGCGGTTACCACCGCCAAGCCCGGCTTACAGCGCCTTCCCCAACCCTCAACGGACCCTACGACCATGCCCCTCGTTTCGATGCGCGAACTGCTCGACCATGCCGCTGCCAACAGCTATGGCATCCCTGCCTTCAACGTCAACAACCTGGAGCAGGTCCAGGCCGTCATGGCCGCCGCCGACGAAGTGGGCGCCCCGGTCATCCTGCAGGCCAGCGCCGGTGCCCGCAAATATGCGGGTGAGCCCTTCATCAAGCACCTCATCCAGGCAGCGGTCGAGGCCTTCCCGCACATTCCGCTCGTCATGCACCAGGACCACGGCACTTCGCCCAAGGTCTGCCAGGGCGCCATCGACCTGGGCTTTGGCTCGGTGATGATGGACGGCTCGCTGATGGAAGACGGCAAGACGCCTTCCTCCTTCGAGTACAACGTGGAAGTGACCCGCAAGGTGGTGGACATGGCGCACAAGGTGGGCGTCACGGTCGAAGGCGAACTGGGCTGCCTGGGCAACCTGGAAACCGGCGAAGCCGGTGAAGAAGACGGTATTGGCGCTGAAGGCAAGCTCGACCACAGCCAGATGCTGACCGACCCTGAAGAAGCCGCCGTGTTCGTCAAGGCCACGCAACTGGACGCCCTGGCCATTGCCATCGGCACCAGCCACGGCGCCTACAAGTTCAGCCGCAAGCCCACGGGCGACATCCTGGCCATCAGCCGCGTCAAGGAAATCCACCAGCGCATCCCCAACACCCACCTGGTAATGCACGGTTCCTCGTCGGTGCCCGCCGAGTTGCTGGCCATCATCAACCAGTACGGCGGCAAGATGAAGGAAACGTACGGTGTGCCGGTCGAGGAAATCCAGGAAGCCATCAAGCACGGCGTGCGCAAGATCAACATCGACACCGACATCCGCCTGGCCATGACCGGCGCGGTGCGCAAGTTCCTGGCTGAGAACCCCGACAAGTTCGACGCCCGCGAATGGCTCAAGCCTGCCCGCGAAGCTGCCAAGCAGGTCTGCAAGCAGCGTTACCTGGAGTTCGGCTGCGAAGGTCAGGGCAGCAAGATCAAGGGCCTGAGCCTCCAGGTTGTGGCAGCCCAGTACGCTGCGGGTACGCTGGCCCAAGTGGTGAACTGATCGTTGGCATGAGGCCCTGCGGGGCCGCTGTCCAGCCTGGCTGCGTTGTGCTGCCAGGCTTTTTTTTGCCTGTCTGCATGCGGAGACTGGGGAGTTCCCTCTACAGCAGACAAAGGTGACAGCGACAAGATCTTCTTCATGTAAGCTCACGGTCAGCTTGCCCACCGGCAGCGCCGCAAGAAGTGTCCGATACCAGGGCGCTTTCAACACATTTCTCACCAGCTACACCGAGCTGGTTGTTGCATGGCAGAAGCCGTCGATGGACGGACTCGGGTGCCGTGGGATGATTGAAGGCGAATTCGTATGAACCTTTCTCTATGACTCTGACAATTTCAAAGTTCCGGCGGCTGTTGCCTCTCTTGCCTGTGTTGGCCGTGACGGTGTTCACGGTGGCGTGCGCACCCCTGACCGTTCCTCCCAAGTCCGAATATCCCGTGGGTCGCGCCCGTCTGGTGTTGCCGCCGGGGGCGTGGCAGGACCTGGGAACCTCCGAAGAAGCCACATCCAGCCCCGCAGGCCGTACCCCGCTCCAGACGCGTGCGGTGGCGCTGCGGGGTGCACAAGGCGAATGGCTGGCCGCGGTGCGCGTGCAGACCAACCGCACCGGCGATCTGCGCGGGTCTCCGCAAGGGGTGGGGTACTGCCCGCCGCAACAGGACGTCGTGGTCAAAGATCCCGCGGATGGCAGCCCCGTGCGCGCCGACTGCCTGCGCTTCAAGCTTTGGGCGAGCAGCCCCAAGTGGCTTGAAAAGAACCGACCCGATCTGGGCCAATGGATGGCCAGCCGCCAGATCGCGCTGAGCACCCCCTATGCGCATGTGAGCTACCGCTACGTCACCGAAGCGGGTGTCTGGGTGGCGGTGGATGCCCTGGTGGACCAGCGGCTGATCAGCGTCCGGCCGCGCAACAACGAAGAGTTCCTGCTCGCAGGTCTGCCCTTCCAGCAGTGGGCCTATGACCTGGCCCAGGCTGCGCGCCTGAGCGCCGGCATGGTGGACGGCCACCTGGCCATTCCGCCTTTCCCGTTCCCCACGCCCACATCCAGGCCCTAGCTCGCCAGTTTTTCCCTGCCTGGCGGCCTTGCATAACGATTACGAAACTCGAGGAGACCTCTAATGCAGACAACCCCCGTCCCGCAGCCGCAGCGTATCGGCGTGCCCAGGGAGACCTTCCCCGGTGAAAAGCGCGTGGCCACCGTGCCCGATGTGGTGGAAAAGCTGATCAAGCTGGGCTTCGCGGTCACGGTGGAGTCGGGGGCTGGGGATGGCGCCAATTTCAGCGATGACGCCTACCGCGCCGCCGGGGCTCAGATCGTGGGCGACGCTGCCGCGCTGTGGGCTGCATCCGATATCGTCTTCAAGGTGCGCCCGCCCAGCAGCGACGAAGTGGCGCTGATGCGCGAGGGTTCGACGCTCATCGATTTCATCTGGCCCGCCCAGAACCCGGAACTGATGCAGCAGTTGGCCGCGAAGAAGGCCACGGTGCTCGCCATCGACTGCCTGCCACGTACGCTCTCCCGCGCGCAGAAGATGGACGCACTCACCTCCACCGCAGGCGTCAGCGGCTACCGCGCCGTCATCGAGGCGGCCAACGCCTTTGGCCGCTTCTTCAACGGCCAGATCACGGCGGCGGGCAAGGTGCCGCCCGCCAAGGTGTTCATCGCAGGCGCTGGCGTGGCGGGTCTTGCGGCCATTGGCACGGCGGCCAACCTGGGCGCCATCGTGCGCGCCAACGACACACGTGCCGAGGTGGCCGACCAGGTCAAGTCGCTGGGCGGTGAGTTCGTCAAGGTGGACTATGAGGAAGAAGGCTCGGGCGGCGGCGGTTACGCCAAGGTCATGAGTGAGGGCTTCCAGGCCGCGCAGCGCAAGATGTACGCGGAGCAGGCTAAGGACGCGGACATCATCATCACCACCGCGCTGATCCCCGGCAAGCCCGCGCCCAAGCTCATCACGGCCGAGATGGTGCAGAGCATGAAGCCCGGCAGCGTGATCGTGGACATGGCTGCCGAGCAAGGCGGCAACTGTGAGCTGACGGTGCCCGGCCAGGCCGTGGTGCGCCATGGCGTGACCATCGTCGGCTACACCGACCTGGCTTCGCGCCTGGCCAAGCAGTCGTCCACCCTGTATTCCACCAACCTGCTGCGCCTGACAGAAGAGCTGTGCAAGGCCAAGGACGGCGTGGCCGTGGTCAATATGGAGGATGACGCGATCCGGGGCCTTACCGTGGTCAAGGATGGTGCCATCACCTGGCCTGCGCCACCGCTCAAGCAGGCCCCTGCACCGGCACCCAAGGCTGCGGCGGCACCCGTGGCCGCCAAGAAATCCAGCCATGGCCCCGGTGCCCCCATGTCCGCCAAGACGCTGACCATTGTTTTTGCCGTGCTGGCCGTGCTGTTCTGGGCCATCGGTGCCTATGCGCCTGTGGCCTTCCTGGGGCACTTCACGGTGTTCGTGCTGGCCTGTTTCATCGGCTACATGGTGGTGTGGAACGTCACGCCCGCGCTGCACACGCCGCTCATGAGCGTGACCAACGCCATCTCCAGCATCATCGCCATCGGCGCGCTGGTGCAGATTGCGCCGCCCGATGCGGGCATCAATGGGCGCCCTGATGGGCTCATCCTGTGGCTTGCCTTTGCCGCCCTGGTGCTCACGGCCGTCAACATGTTCGGTGGCTTTGCGGTCACGCGCCGCATGCTCGCCATGTTCCGCAAGTAATCCGATAACGACAAGAACAACGAGGAGCACAGAACATGTCCCAAAGTCTCGCTACCGTGGCCTACCTGGGCGCGGCCATTTTGTTCATCCTGAGCCTGGGCGGGCTCTCCAACCCCGAAACCTCGCGCCGGGGCAACCTGTTCGGCATGGTCGGCATGGCGCTGGCCGTGCTGGCCACGGTGTTCGGCCCGCGCGTCAGCCCCGCAGGGGTGGCCTGGATCGTCGGCGCGCTGGTGATTGGCGGCGGCATTGGCCTGTATGCGGCCAAGGTCGTCAAGATGACGCAGATGCCGGAGCTGGTCGCGCTCATGCACAGTCTGGTGGGTCTTGCGGCCTGCCTGGTGGGGTTTGCCAGCTATGTGGATACCTCGATCCAGCTGCAAGGCGCGGAGAAGATCATCCACGAGGTGGAGATCTATGTCGGCATCCTGATCGGCGCCATCACGTTCAGCGGATCACTGATCGCCTTTGGCAAGCTCAACGGCAAGATCGGTGGCAAGCCGCTGTTGCTGCCCGGCCGCCACTGGATGAACCTGGCTGCGCTGCTGATCGTGATCTGGTTTGGCCGCGAGTTCTTGCGCGCCGAGACCATTGAACAGGGCATGGTGCCGCTGATGGTGATGACGGCGATCGCGCTGCTGTTCGGCATCCACATGGTGATGGCCATCGGTGGCGCCGACATGCCGGTGGTGGTGTCCATGCTCAACAGCTACTCGGGTTGGGCGGCGGCGGCCACGGGCTTCATGCTGTCCAACGACCTGCTTATCGTCACGGGCGCGCTCGTGGGCTCCTCGGGCGCCATCCTGTCCTACATCATGTGCAACGCGATGAACCGCAACTTCATCAGCGTGATCGCGGGCGGCTTTGGCTCGGGCGCTGGAACTCCCGCCAAAAAAGGCGAGGCAACCGAGCCGCAGGGCGAGGCCGTACCCGTCAGCTCCGCCGAGACGGCCGAGCTGCTGCGCGACGCCAAGAGTGTGATCATCGTGCCCGGCTACGGCATGGCTGTGGCCCAGGCCCAGCACACGGTGTACGAGATCACCAAGACCCTGCGCGAAAAAGGCGTGGATGTGCGCTTTGCCATCCACCCCGTGGCAGGCCGCATGCCCGGCCACATGAACGTGCTGCTGGCCGAGGCCAAGGTGCCCTACGACATCGTTATGGAGATGGACGAGATCAACGAGGACTTCCCGAATGCCGACGTGGCCATGGTCATCGGCGCCAACGACATCGTGAACCCGAGCGCGCTGGACGATCCGTCCAGCCCCATCGCCGGCATGCCGGTGCTCGAAGTGTGGAAGGCCAAGACCTCGATCGTGATGAAGCGCTCCATGGCGTCGGGCTATGCGGGGGTGGACAACCCTCTGTTCTACAAGGACAACAATCGCATGCTGTTTGGCGACGCCAAGAAAATGCTCGACGAAGTTCTTTCCGCGCTCAAGGGGTGACGGGCATAATTCCACCGCGAAAAAAGCACGACCGTGCTGTTAGGCGCAGCACGGTTTTCACGACCTCAATAAAACTTATCAGGAGACAACAATGACCCATCGCCCCTGGCTGACAGCCTATCCGCAAGGCGTCCCCGCAGACATCGACACCACGCAATATCCGTCGCTCGTGGCCCTCATGGACGAGGCGTTCACCAAGTACGCTGGCCGCGTGGCCTACAGCTTCATGGGCAAGGAAGTGACCTATGCCCAGACCGACTCCCTGAGCAGTGCGTTTGCGGCCTACCTGCAGGGCCTGGGCCTGGTCAAGGGCGACCGTGTGGCCATCATGATGCCCAACGTGCCGCAGTATCCCGTCACGGTGGCTGCCATCCTGCGCGCAGGTTTTGTGGTGGTCAATGTGAACCCGCTGTACACGCCGCGCGAACTGGAGCATCAGCTCAAGGACTCGGGTGCCAAGGCCATCGTCATCATCGAAAACTTCGCCACCACGCTGCAAAGCTGCATTGCGAACACGCCCGTCAAGCACGTGGTGCTGTGCGCCATGGGCGACCAGCTGGGCCTGCTCAAGGGCGCTCTCGTCAACTATGTGGTGCGCAACGTCAAGAAGATGGTGCCCACATACAACCTGCCGGGTGCCGTGCGTTTCAATGACGCGGTGGCCCAGGGCACGCGCGGCACGCTCAAGAAGCCCGACATCAAGCCTGACGACATCGCGCTGCTGCAATACACCGGCGGCACCACGGGTGTGAGCAAGGGCGCAGTGCTGCTGCACCGCAACGTGATCGCCAACGTGCTGCAGTCCGAGGCGTGGAACGACCCCGTGATGAAGAAGGTGCCCGCAGGCGAACAGCAGACCAGCATCTGCGCGCTGCCCCTGTACCACATCTTTGCGTTCACCGTGAACATGATGCTGAGCATGCGCACGGGCGGCAAGACCATCCTGATCCCCAACCCGCGCGACCTGCCTGCCGTGCTCAAGGAACTGTCCAAGCACACCTTCCACAGCTTCCCGGCCGTGAACACGCTGTTCAACGGCCTGGCCAACCACCCCGATTTCAATACCGTCAACTGGAAGAACCTCAAGGTCTCGGTAGGCGGGGGCATGGCCGTGCAGGGCGCTGTGGCCAAACTGTGGCTGGAGAAGACCGGCTGCCCCATCTGCGAAGGCTACGGCCTGTCGGAGACCAGCCCCTCGGTCAGCTGCAACCCCGTGACCGCCAAGGAGTTCACGGGCACCATTGGCGTGCCGCTTCCCGGCACCCTGATGAAGCTGATCGACGACGATGGCAAGGAAGTCACCACCCTCGGCCAGCCCGGCGAGATCGCGATCAAGGGCCCGCAGGTGATGGCCGGGTACTGGCAGCGCCCCGATGAAACCGCCAAGGTCATGACCGACGACGGCTTCTTCAAGTCCGGCGACATCGGTGTCATGGACGAGCGCGGCTTCTTCAAGATCGTGGACCGCAAGAAGGACATGGTGCTGGTCAGCGGCTTCAACGTCTACCCCAACGAGGTGGAAGAGGTCGTGGCCAACTGCCCCGGCGTGCTCGAATGCGCCGTGGTGGGCGTGCCTGACGAGAAGACCGGTGAAGCCGTCAAGCTCGTGATCGTCAAGAAAGACCCCGCGCTCACCGAAGCGCAGGTCAAGGAGTTCTGCCGCGCTGAACTCACGGGCTACAAGCAGCCCAAGGTCATCGAGTTCCGCACCGAGCTGCCCAAGACCCCCGTGGGCAAGATCCTGCGCCGCGAACTTCGGGACAAGAAGTGACCCGTGGGGCCACGTGCCCCGCTTGACAATCCAGGCGGCCTCGGCCGCCTTTGTTTTTCAGGGAGAACCCATGACCACCGCCATCCTCAGCGCCTTGCCCGAAGAGCAAAGCTCGCTGGTTGATCACCTCTTGCACCCTCAGCGGGTGATGCACGCAGGCCGGGCTTTCTGGCTGGGTGATCTGCAGGGCCGCCCGGTGGTGTTGGCGCTGTCGGGTATCGGCAAGGTGGCGGCGGCCACCACGGCCACGGCGCTCATCGAGCGTTTCGGTGTGGCGCGCATCGTCTTCACCGGGGTTGCGGGCGGTGTGGGCGATGGCGTGAATGTGGGCGATGTGGTGGTAGCGCAGGACTACCTCCAACACGACATGGACGCCTCTCCCCTGTTCCCCCGCTGGGAAGTGCCGGGCTACGCACGCAGCCGCCTGGTCTGTGATGCGGCATTGTCTGCTACGCTTTTGGAAGCTGCTCACGCTTGTGTATCAAGCGCTAGAGGCCAATTTGGCTTGGAGTATGTGCCGCAGAGTACATCGGAAGATGCCCTGCACCGCGCGCACCACGGCCTGGTTGCCAGCGGGGACCGCTTTGTTTCTGCCGCCGATGAAGCCCACCGTCTGCGCACCACGTTGCACGACGCTGGCCACAATGTGCTGGCCGTAGAAATGGAAGGCGCCGCCGTCGCCCAGGTGTGTCACGACTACGGCATCCCCTTCGCCGCGGTGCGCACCATCTCCGACCGCGCCGACGACACCGCGCACGTGGACTTCCCCCTCTTCGTGCAGACCGTAGCCAGCCGCTATGCCGAGCACATGGTGCTTGCCCTCATGCATAAACTATGAAATTGATAGCTGCTAACGCTTTATGGATAAGCGATAGAGGTCAATTTGACTCATATTTTGCGTTGAGATAAACGACGAACCGATTACCAGCTTCGCTTCGGTTTCGACAGGTTCAGCCCGAACGGGCAGGGCGTGGATTCAAAGAATCAGCAAGAGCTTCAGGGGCGACAAAGTTCGCCCCCGCGCCGTGAAACCGGCGCGCCCCAAATACCAGCGCCATCGCGGAACCGGCTCTGCCGGGCCGCTGGAGGCGTCCCCCCTCGGGGGGGAAGGCGCGCAGCGCCACAGGGGGGCTACTTCAACCAGCCGCGCTTGCGGAAATACCACATGGGCCCGAGCGCACTGGCCACCATCAGTGCAAGCGCATACGGGTAGCCCAGCGACCAGTCCAGCTCGGGCATGAACTTGAAGTTCATGCCGTACACGCTGGCGATCAGCGTGGGCGGCAGCAGCGCCACGCTGGCCACCGAGAAGATCTTGATGATCTTGTTCTGGTTGATGTTGATGAAACCGACCGTGGCGTCCATCAAGAAGTTGATCTTGTCGAACAGGAACGCCGTGTGGTTGTCCAGCGATTCGATGTCGCGCAGGATCTGGCGGGCTTCCTCGAACTGCTCGGAGTTGAGCATCTTGCTGCGCATCATGAAGCTCACCGCGCGGCGGGTGTCCATCACGTTGCGGCGGATACGGCCGTTCAAGTCTTCCTGGCGGGCAATGGCGCCCAGCACCTCGCCAGCAAGGGCGTCGGTCACGTCGCCGGCCAGCACTTGCTTGCTGACTTTCTCCAGCTCGTCGTAGATGTTTTCGAGCGTGTCGGCCGAATACTCGGCGTCGGCATCGAACAGCTTGAGCAGAACTTCCTTGGCGTCCTCGATGAGGCCCGGCGCGCGGCGTGCGCGCATGCGCAGCAGGCGGAACACCGGCACGTCTTCGTCGTGGATGGAAAACAGCACGCCCCGGCTCTTGAGGTTGGCGTTGTGCTGGTTCAGGATGAAGGCCACGCGCACCGAGCGGGGGTCTTCGTCGTCGTCAATCAAGAAGTCGCTGCGGATGTGCAGCTCGCCGTTGTCTTCTTCGTAGAAGCGGGCGGATTCCTCGATGTCCTCGTCCATCGCATCCTCGGGGATGGACAGGCCGTAGTGCTGCTTGATCCAGCGTTTTTCTTCGAGCGTGGGGGCTTCCAGGTCCACCCAGATCGGCTGGAACTTGGTCAGCTCTTCCAGCGATTCAATTTCTTCCTGGAACAGCCGGCCATTGGCGAGCGTGAAGATGTTGAGCATGGGCTCACTCCCTTGTTGTATGGCATCTGCGGTGTGGGGGATCGGGTGCTTTCAACCCCACAGCGGCAGGCCGGGGAGCTGAAAGCTACCAACTCGGGTAGGTTTCCAAGGAGCTTTCTCCGTAAAAAAATGGACAGGCGGCGGATTATGGCACTGCGGCTGCAGTGGAGTCGTTGCAAATGCCCGCGCCCTCAGCGGTCAGCCGGGCGAAGCCTGGCGCACGATGGCCAGCGCCCGGCACAGGTCGGCCCAGGCGGCGGCTTTGACGTCTTGCGAGCGCAAGAGAAACGCGGGGTCGTAGGTCACCACGGCCGGGCATTCCGCCAGCTGGTGCGGGCCCGCGCGCAGGCGGCCCAGCGGCTCGGTGCGCCCCAGCGCCGCCCGTGCCGCCACATGGCCCAGCACCAGGACCAGGGCGGGTTGTAACTCAGCCACGGCGTCGGCCAGCGCGGCGGGGATGTTGCTGTCGCCACCGGTCTCTGCGCCGGCTGCAGTGCGCTCCAGCGCAGCAAGGAACACACGGGGGTGCTTGTGCAGCTGCATGGCGCGCAGCATGTTGTCCAGCAGCCGGCCTGCGTCGCCACCCAGCGGCTCGCCCGGCGTCAGGCTCTCGGTCACGATCAGCCAGCCTCCACCCAGCCCGGCCGGGGTCTGCGATGGGTCGGCGTTGGGGTAAAGCACCTGGGGCGCATGCAGCCGCAAGCTGGGGATGGCCGGTGCTGCGCCTGCGTTCTCTACCGCAGGTGCCGGTGCGGGTGCTCGCGGGGCCGCTGGCTGGGGCGCTCGCGCAGCAGGAGGGCTGGCCGCGGCGGGTGCCGGGGCGGTGGGGGGCGCCATGCGGGCGGCAGGGGCGGGCGCCGCCGCGGCGACGACGGGGGGCCCTGCTGTGGTGCGGGCTATGGGTGCCTCCGGCTGCACCCACACGGTGACGCCCATTTCTTGCAGCATGGCGCGCTGCCGCGCATCGAGGTGAAGGCTCATGGCAAAAAGGGCCGGTTGAAGGTGTTGCTCACAGTGCCAGGCTCATGACCACGGCATCTTCGCGCTGGCCCAGGTCGGCGGGGTAGTAGCGCTTGCGTTCGCCCACGCGTCGGAACCCGTGTGTCTGGTAGATGTGCTGGGCGCGCAGGTTGCTCACGCGCACCTCCAGCCACAGCCATTGGGCGCCGCGCCCGCGCGACCACAGGGCCAGCGCGTCCAGCAGCACCCGCGCCCAGCCCTGGCGCTGGAACTCGGGGGTGACGGTGATGTTGAGCAGGTGCACCTCGTCCACCCCCATCATGGCCACGAAGTAGCCGAGCAGGTGTTCGTCCGCCATCAGCACCTGTGCCTGGTAGCCCGAGGCCATGGCATCGGTGAAATTGCCGCGTGTCCAGGGGTGCGAATAGGCACGTTGTTCCACCGCCAGCACGGCATCCAGCCGCGCGAGCGTGAGGGCTTCAAAGCGCGCCTCGGGCGCGCCGGCAGGCGGGGTGGGCAGGGCGCTCATGGGGTCTGGCAGAAAGGATTCACAGAGGAGCGGGCACCGCCTGGGCGGCGCGCAGCGCAGCCCGCTCGGCGGTGGTTTGTGCCACTTTATCGCGGATGTAGCGCGGCAGCGCATCGCTGGCCGGCACACCTTCGCCCGCTGCCAGCAAGGCCGGTGCCAGGCGCAGCAGCGCCGTGGCTGTGGGCAGCGCGGCCACGTGGGCGGCCATGGGCGCCAGCCGCTCGCCATAGGGCGTGCGCGCATTGCCCGCCACCGTCCACCCTGCGGGGGCAAGCACGGATTCCGGTGCGCCCAGGCCAAAGTCGGCCTCGGTGTGCCAGCGGCCCTCGGCAGCGACCCATTCGCAGCGCGCGTGGTAGACCTCGTCCATGCGCGCGTCCAGCACCGCCACCACCTGCGTGCAGCTGTGCGCGTGGCGCGCTTCCTCGGCTACGGCCAGCAGGGTGTCCACGGGCAGCACCGGCACACCCTGGCCCCCGCGCGCGCCAAACGCCAGCCCCTGGGCCACGGCGCAGGCGGTGCGCAGGCCGGTGAAGGAGCCTGGGCCCCGGCCAAACACAATGGCCTCCAGCGTATCGAACGACAGGCCCGCTTGTGCCATCAGGCTGCGCACCGTCGGGATCAGGGTGGCCGACGCTTGCGCGCCCCCGGGGCCCGTGTGCTGCCACACGGCATCCCCGTGCTGGACGGCAATGGATAGGGTGTCGGTGCTGGTGTCGAAAGCAAGCAGATTCATGGGGCCAGTGGGGTTGCGCGGCAAAGGAGGTCAGGGGACGGTAGGGCCAGGCACGGGCGTGGGCGGGGTGACCGCAGGCGCCTGGCTCCTGCGCAGCACGCCCAGCAGGATACCGGCAGTCACCAGCAGCAGGCCGGCGACGAGGTTCCAGTACATCGGCTCGTCCAGAAAAATCACCGCGCCGATGGCCGAGAGGCCGGGCACCAGGGCCGTGATCATGGTGGAGCGCACCGGGCCATAGTGCTGGATCATGCGGGTGAAGCCAATGCCCGAGATCACCACCGACCCGCCACCTTGGAACGCCATGTGAAAGACGATCTCGCTCCACGGCGCAATGGCCAGGTGGCTGGTGACGGTTCCCAGCGCAATCAGCAGGGCATAGCTGGGAACATAGACCAGGCAGGCAAACGCGGTGATGGCGATGGTGGCCTGCACGGCGTCCACGGCGTGGCGCCGGGCCAGCACGCTGTAGGTGGCCCAGCAGGAGGCGGCCAGCATGAACAGCACGTCGCCCTTCCACACATCACCGCCCGAAAACGCTGCCAGCAGGCTGCGCCCGCCCACCAGCAGGTCGCCTGCCACGATCAGCGCCAGGCCCGCCGCGCGCAGCGGGGTGATGTGGTCGCGCAGCAGCACGGCCGCCAGCAGTGCCGTCCACAGCGGCAGGCTGCCCGGCATGAGCACCGCCGCATGGGTGGCGGGCGCGTGGAAGAACCCCGCATAGGCCAGCATGGCGTAGAGCAGACCGCCAAAGCTGCCCAGCAGCACCGTGGTGCGCAGCGGCAGGGGCGAGATACCTGCCAGGCTGGAGGGCGGGGCCGCAGAGCCCAGTGCTGTGGTGCGCTGCCGCACCATCCACCAGCCCCAGGGCAGCAGGACCAGGCTGGCGCCCACGATGCGCAGCAGCGCAATGTCGAACGGGGTGAGCGTGCGCTGGGCCGAGGCGCGGGCAATGACGATGAAACCCGTCCAGATGGCGACCGTCACGACTGCTGCCAGCAGGCCGATGGCACGAGGAGAAAAACGCATCGGGGGATTATCGGTGGGTGGGGGCGGCGGCGCTTGCAGCGGGTCTGGAGGCCGCCGCGGCCCAGGTGGGTTTCCTGCCGGGCGATAGACTCGCTCCATGCTTTTGCTTCCTGTTTTTTGGCGCCGCGCTGCGCTGCGTGGCGCCCTGGGTGTTGTTGTGGCCTGGTTGGCTCTGGTGGGGGCTGTTGACACGGCCCAGGCCCAGGCGGCGGCGCCCGCCACCCCGCTGCCGCCCGAGGTCGAAGCCGCCCTGGCCCGCGCCAGGTTACCGCGCGAGGCCCTGTCGGTGATGGTGGTGGATGCCCAGGGCGGCAAAACTTCGCCTGCGCGCCTGGCGCACCGTGCGCAGTTGCCGGTGAACCCGGCATCGGTGATGAAGCTGGTGACCACTTACGCCGCGCTGGAGCAACTGGGCCCCGCCTATGTGTGGAACACCCCGGTCTATCTGCAGGGCACGGTGCAGGACGGCAGCCTGCGGGGCAACGTCTACATCCAGGGCCAGGGAGACCCCAAGCTGGTCATGGAGCGCCTGTGGCTGCTGATGCGCCGCCTGCAGGGCCAGGGTATCCAGGTCATCGTGGGCGACATCGTGCTCGACCGCACCGCCTTTGAGGTGCCCGACCACGATCCAGCGCGATTTGATGGCGAGCCCCTGCGCCCCTACAACGCCGCGCCCGACGCGCTGCTGCTCAACTACAAATCGTCGGTGATGACCTTTGTGCCCGATGCGGTGGCAGGCCTTGCGCGCATCCAGTACGACCCGCCATTGGCGGGTGTGCAGCGCCAGGCCACCGTGGCGCTGGCCGCGCCGGGCACCGAGTGTGGCGACTGGCGTGGTGCCTTGCGGGCGGAGCTGGCCGACCCGGCCAAGGTGGGCTTTCAGGGCGTGTACCCCGCGGCATGTGGCGAGCGCGTCTGGCCCGTGGCGGCGGCCGACCCACGCGGCTTTGCGGCGCGTGCGGTGGAGGGCATGTGGCGCGAACTGGGGGGCAAGCTCACGGGCAGCGTGCGCGAGGGCAAGGTGCCGCCTGGCCTGAAGCCTGCCTTTACCGTCACCTCGCCCGCGCTGTCTGAGGTGGTGCGTGACGTGAACAAATACAGCAACAACGTGATGGCGCAGCAGGTGTTCCTGACGCTGGCATTGCAGAAAAACGGCGTGGCCACCTTCGACGGCGCGCGCGATGCCCTGCGCCAGTGGTGGCTTGCACGCATCGGCGACGCCGAGCTGCCCCAGGCCGACAACGGCGCAGGCCTGAGCCGCGATGCCCGCCTGACGGCCCAGGCACTGGCGCGCATGCTGCAGGTGGCCTGGGTATCGCCCGTGATGCCGGAGCTGGTGGCGTCGCTGCCCATCTCCGGGGTGGACGGCACGCTGCGCCGCAGCCAGAGCCGTGCGGGCACGGCCCACCTCAAGACGGGCAGCCTGCGCGATGTGATGGCCGTGGCCGGTTACGTGCACGCGGCCAGTGGGCGGCGGTATGTGCTGGTGGCCGTGGTCAACCATGCCAATGCCGGCGCTGCGCGGCCCGTGCTCGACAGCCTGATCGACTGGACCGCGCGCGACCAGTGAATAATGCGCACTCGCGCAGCCATCCGCCGCGCAGTCACCCGCCTGCCTCCATGTCCACCACCGAGCTGATCGGCTACGTTGCCGCCTTCCTGACCACCTGCAGCTTCGTTCCGCAGGCCCTGCACACCTTCCGCACCCGCGATGTCCGGGGCATCTCTCTGGGCATGTACAGCGTGTTCACGGCGGGGGTAGCGCTGTGGCTGGTGTATGGCGTCGTCCTGGCGGCGTGGCCCATCGTGGTGGCCAACGCCATCACGCTCGCGCTGGCGGGGACGATCCTGGGGATGAAGCTCGTCTACGGGGCGCGCGGCCATCGTTGAGCGGCCGCTGCTGGCGGGCTGCTGTCACCTAGGCGTCTGCCCGCTGGTTCGGTCCGCGTTATCCCCTATGGATGGTGCAGTGCAGGTGCGCGCACGATGCGTCGTTGTTTCTTGACCTGAGGTATCCATCCATGAAGTATTTCCGCCTTACCTGTGTTGCCGCTGCTGCGGTGCTGCTTGTCGCCTGCGGTGGCTCTGACGATCCAGACCGTGGCTCGCTGATCGACCCCCCTGCCGTGATGACCACGCTGACGGCTGCGCAGATCGACGCAGGCACCTCCAGCAGCGGCCTGCAGGCCATCACGGGCAAGGCGAAGTGTGATGTCAAGGTGGTGGCGCTCAACTACGCCACCGTCGGCGCCAAGGCCGGAGAGAACACCAACGCCTCGGGCGTGATGCTGGTGCCCGCTGGCAGCTGCAGCACGGCCGCACCGCTGATTGCCTACGCCAAGGGCACCGATGTGCAAAAGCCCCGCACCCTGGCCAACCCGCAGGACAGCGAAACCTTCCTGCTCGCCGCCATGTACGCCGCCCAGGGCTATGCGGTGGTGGCCACCGACTACCTGGGCTTTGCCAAGTCGGGCTACAGCTACCACCCCTACCTGCATGCCGACTCGGAAGCCACCACGGTCATCGACTCGGTGCGTGCCGCGCGCAATGCAGCGGGCACCGTGGGGGCCAATCTGTCGGGCAAGGTCATGTTCACGGGCTACTCGCAGGGCGGGCACTCGTCGATGGCCGCACACCGCGCTGCCGAGCGCGACTATGGCAGCGAATTCAATGTGGTCGCAGGCGCCCACCTGGCCGGCCCTTACAACCTGTCGGGCTCGCTGCGCATTCCGGATGCGATTGCCGGGGTGCAGTTCTTCGTGCCGTATCTGGTGACGGCCTGGCAGAAGGTCTATGGCGACGTTTACACGGACGTCAAGCAGGTCTTCAAGGCACCGTACTCGGGCTACATCGAAAATCTGCTGCCCAACCCCACGATGACGTACACCACGCTGCTCACCTCGGGCACCCTGCCCGCAGGCACGCCCAACCAGGCGCGCGACGCGCTGTTCCAGTCCGCCTTCATCACGGGCTCGCAGACCAGCACCACCCACCCGCTGTACCTGGCGGCCAAGAAGAACGACCTGCTGGGCTGGAGCCCCAAGGCCCGCGTGCTGCTGTGCGGCGGTGCGGGTGACCCCACAGTGCCGCCAGCCATTCACCAGCGCGTGATGAAGGCCGACTTCGACAGCCGGGGCCTGACCAACGTGACCTCGGTCGACGTCGATGCCGCCATCCAGGCCACCTTTGGCCCGGGTGGCCAGGCCCCCACCGACCCCGCATCGGCCGCGTTTGCCACCTACTACGGCGCCTACCATGGCACCTATGAACCCCCGTTCTGCCACGCCCAGGCGCGCGCTGTGTTCGACATGGTCAAGTAAGGCAGCTGGCTTGCCACAGCAAGCCGCACAGCAAAAAGCCGACCCAAGGGTCGGCTTTTTTGTGGGCCGCTGCCCCTGCACAGCAGCAGGCTCAGCGGCGGCTGGGGGCGAGTCAGCAGCCCCTTACCAGCGGGCGCGCAGGCGGTCGTAAGCGTAGGTGCCGAACTGGCGCTGCGCCGAGGGCGTGAGGTACACCGGGTCGGCAAACACGTAGGAGGTCTGGCTGGCGCCTGGCAGCAGCGTGGAGGCGGTGCACAGGGCAGAGTTGACCTGTCCTGCGCCGATGCCGATGCCGTTGGTGGCATCCACCGAGGTGCACACGGCCGTGGTGGCGTTGTTGAAACCGTAGTTGGCGGGTACGCCGGTGTACAGGTTCACGTAGTAGGCCAGGTCCACATACAGTACGTTGGCACCCAGGTCCACGATGCCCACGAGCAGGCCGTCGTTGAAGCGGCTGCTGGCGTCAGCTAACAGGGCTTCGCGGCCAATGGTCTTGGCCCAGGGGGTCTTGCTCAGGTCGTAGGTTCCCGTCACAACCACATATTTGGCGCCTGCGGCGACCAGGCGACGCACCTGCGCGGCCATGTCTTCACCCGCCTGGCGGGCTGCGGCCACCATGGCAGCCTCGGTCTGGGTGCCGGCCTGCACGGCGGCCATGCCGGCAATCACGTCGCTGATGCCGCCGCTCAGAAACACCACGTCACTGGCGCCAAAGCTTCCACTGGCCAGGAAGGTGTCGATCTGCTCGGTGATGGTGGGGGTGCCGGCGTTGCCTGCCGCGTCGGGCTTGATCTTCACGCGGGCATTGCCTACGGCATAGCTCTTGCCACCGGCAGAGGCGGCCGCAAGGGGCTTGCCGTAGTTGGCGGCCACCTGCAGGGTCCAGTTGTTCACACTGCCGTCGTTGACGGTATAGCGCGTTCCTTTTTGCCCCACATCGCTGTTGGCATCGCCAAACGCGATGAAGCGCTCGGGCGCGATGGCCGATTCGGTGGTGCTGGAACCGCAGGCCGCGAGCAACGCGGCCGACGCACATGCGGCGACCAGTACGGTGCGGCGCATCCAATTTGCTGCCATGTATTTCTCCAGAAAAGTGGGGGGTAGTTTAGCGGTGCAACGTCAACGCATGTAAAGCCGCCTGGCGCGGCCGGAATCACGCTGCAGACGCACGCTGCAGTCGGTCGCGCACGCCTTCCCACTCGGGGCTGGTGGGCGGGGTCTCGATCCAGATCAGTTTCACGCCATCGTCGTCAAAGCCGCGCAGCACTGCAAACAGCTGCTGGGCCGTGGCGGTGGCGTCGTCGGGCATGCGGCGCATGACGAGCTTGGACGATTGGGTGCGCAGCGCTGCGCGGGCATACACCGCAATGTGGGCGGCGTCGGCGCCCAGCAGGTCCAGGCCGGTCTGCAGTGCCTTGGCGTCCATCAGCCGCACCTTGGCGGCGGGCGCGTAGTGCGCTTCGAGCGTGCCCGAGGCGCGGGGCGTGAGCGCGGGCATGTCGTCTTTGGACAGCGGCGCAATGCCGCAGGCCGCCCGGATCTGCTCGCGCGTGATGGCGCCGGGACGCAGCAGCACGGGCACGCCGCGCGTGCAGTCCACGATGGTGCTTTCGATGCCCACTTCGCACGGGCCGCCGTCGAGCACCAGCAGCTCGGCGCCCAGCTCGTCCTGCACGTGCCGGGCGGTGGTGGGGCTCACGCGGCCAAAGCGGTTGGCGCTGGGGGCGGCCACGCCCCACACGGGCGGGCCGCCCTGGGCGTCGCTGTCGCCGGGTGCGGCGCAGGCCTGCAGCAGGGCATGGGCCACGGGGTGGGCGGGGCAGCGCAGTCCCACGCTGTCCTGCCCGCCCGTGGCGGCGCTGGCCACGCCGGGCAGGCGCGGCAGGATGAGCGTGAGCGGGCCGGGCCAGAAGGCATCGACCAGCTTCTGCGCAAAGCCCGGCACCTCGCTGGCGAAGTGCGCAATGCCCTCGGCATTGGCCACATGCACGATCAGGGGGTGGTCGCTGGGGCGCCCCTTGGCCGCAAAGATCTGCGCCACGGCGGCATCGCTGCTGGCGTCGGCCGCCAGGCCGTACACCGTCTCAGTGGGCAGGCCGAGCAGCGCGCCGCTGCGCACGGCCCGCGCTGCGGCGGCGATGGATGCGGGCTGGGTGCCGTCAAGAATCATGGTCAGAACGGTGCGATGCCCAGCAGGGCCGCCGCCTGCAGGGCAGTGGCACGTGCTGCTTCGGGGGTGGCTGCGGTGATGTTGAGATGCCCCATCTTGCGACCACGCTTGGCGTCGCGCTTGCCATACAGGTGCAAGTGCGTGCCGGGCAGGGCCAGCACCTCGGCCCAGGGGGGCGTCTGCGCGGCGTCGCCGTGCGCAAACCACAGGTCGCCCAGCAGGTTGAGCATCACGGCGGGGCTGTGCTGGCGCGGCTGCGTGAGCGGCAGGCGGGCCATGGTGCGTACCTGCAGCTCGAACTGCGACACATCGCAGGCGTTCTGGCTGTAGTGGCCGCTGTTGTGTGGGCGCGGGGCGATCTCGTTCACCACCAGGCTGCCGTCCTGCAGCACAAAGAACTCCACGCAGAGCACGCCGACGTATTGCAAACCATTCGCTATCGAAACTGCAGCTGCTACCGCTTGCTGGGCAAGCGCTGGAGGCAGATTTTGTTCAAAAACCTCCGTCACCGCCAGAATCCCGTCGCGGTGCAGGTTGCGCTGCACGGGCAGGTGCACGGTGCCACCGTCGGCGCCGCGCGCCACGATCACCGAGCATTCCAGCGCCAGCGGCAGCATCTTCTCCAGCACGCAGGGCACCTTGCCGACAGAGTCCCATGCAGCGGCCAGCTCGGCGGGCGTCTTCACGCGCACCTGGCCCTTGCCGTCGTAGCCCATGCGGGCCGTCTTCAGGATGCCTGGTAACAGATCAGAAGAAACTGCAGCCAGTTGCTCCGCCGTTTCGATCACCGCATACGGCGCACAGGGCACGCCGCAGGCCACAAAGTGGGCCTTTTCCCGCGCACGGTCTTGCGCCACCGACACCGCGCTGGCGGCAGGCGACACGGGGCGTTGCGCAGCCAGTGCAGCCAGCGCGGTAGCGGGCACGTTTTCGAACTCGGTGGTCACAGCATCCGACAGGCGGGCCAGCTCGGCCAGGCCTTGCGGATCTTCATAGCCGGTCTGGATGTGGTGGTGGCTCACCAGCCCGGCCGGGCTGGTGGGGTCGGCGTCGAGCACGGCCGTGAAGTAGCCCATGGCCTGCGCCTGGTGCACAAACATGCGGCCCAGCTGGCCGCCGCCCAGCACGCCCAGTGTGCTACCGGGCAGAAGGGGTTGATGGGTGGATTTTTTCATCGCCGGGCCGCCCCAAGATGAAAAAGCGGCCCCCTCGGGGGGCAGCGACCCGCGCAGCGGTGGAGCGTGGGGGTCGTGTTCATGCGGGCGGCAAGGTCATGTTGCGGGCCACTTCCGTCTGCTCGGCACGGAATGCTTCCAGGCGCTGGCGCAGTTCGGGGCTTTCGTTGGCCAGCAGGGCCACGGCGAACAGGGCCGCATTGGCAGCGCCCGCCGTGCCGATCGCGAACGTGGCCACGGGGATGCCCTTGGGCATCTGCACGATGCTGTGCAGCGAATCCACACCCTGCAGGTGGCGGCTGGCCACGGGCACGCCCAGCACGGGCACGGTGGTCTTGGCGGCAATCATGCCGGGGAGATGGGCGGCGCCACCGGCGCCCGCGATGATGGCTTTGAGGCCCCGGCCCGCGGCGGCCTCGGCGTAGGCAAACATGTCGTCGGGCATGCGGTGGGCCGAGACCACGCGGACCTCGTGCGCGATGCCGAACTGTTCAAGAATCTGCACTGCATGCTGCATGGTGTCCCAGTCGCTGCTGGAACCCATGACCACGCCGATCTGGATGGGTTTCATGGTGTGGAGGGCGCTGGCGGGCAGGTTGCGCCTGCTCTGCCGCTGTAGGTGGAACCCGCGATTTTACTTTTTGCGCCTCCCTTCCCGGCATGGGGCTGTTTCGATGGGCCAAAATAGCGCGCAAACCGCTCCACAGGCCCCTGGCCTCCACACCGCCATGATTGACGTCACCGTAGAAAATTTTGAAGCCGAGGTGGTTGCTGCCTCGATGAACGTGCCCGTGCTGGTGGACTTCTGGGCGCCCTGGTGTGGCCCCTGCAAGTCGCTGGGGCCGGTGCTGGAAAAGCTGGAGACCGACTACGCGGGCCGCTTCAAGCTGGTCAAGATCGATTCGGACCAGGAGCAGCAGCTGGCGGGCATGTTCGGCATCCGCAGCATTCCCACCTGCGTGCTGCTCATGAATGGGCAGCCCGTGGATGGCTTCATGGGCGCCCTGCCCGAAGGCCAGGTGCGCGCCTTCCTGGACAAGCACATCCCCACCGCCGAAGAACTGGTGGCGGAAATCGAGGAAGAGGAAGCCCAGGACGCCCTGGCCGAAGGCGACACCAGTACCGCGCTGGAGAAGCTGCAGCACGCCGTGGTGACCGATCCTTCCAATGACGACGCGCGCTTCGACTACGTCAAGCTGCTGCTGCAGTTGCGTCGCGAGGACGACGCCAAGGTCGCCTTTGCCCCCGTCATCGCCAAGGCCGCAGCCTCGCGCAAGCTGGGTGCATTGAAAGCCTGGATGGATGCTATTGATTTCGTAGCTTCTAACGCTTATGGGGAAAGCGCTGGTGCCGATTTTGATGCAAAAATCGCCGCCAACAAGCGCGACTTTGACACCCGCTACGCCCGCGCCCGCTGGCTCATGGCCGACCAGCGCTGGACGGACGCCATGGACGAACTGCTCGAAATCCTCATGCGCGACAAGGCCTGGGGCGAAGAGGCCGCCCGCAAGACCTATGTGGCCATCCTTGAAATCATCGAGCCGCCCAAGGTGAAGGTGGCCGACGGCCAGATCCCGCCCGACGACCCGGTGGTGGCGACTTACCGCCGCCGTTTGTCGAGCGTGGTGCTCAGTTGAGCTGAGCGGGGTTCACCCCACCAAAAAGAAAAGGCCCGGGAAGGGCCTTTGCTTTTGTACAGAACAGACGGAGGCGTCAGGCCGTCAGCCGCTCCAGCGCTTCACGGTACTTGGCGGCGGTCTTTTCGATCACTTCGCGCGGCAGGCGGGGGGCGGGCGCGGTCTTGTCCCAGGGCTTGCCGTTCACCTGGGCTTGCTCCAGCCAGTCGCGCACAAATTGTTTGTCGTAGCTCGGTGGGTTCTGGCCAGCGGCCAGGGCGGCCTCGTAGCCTTCCACGGGCCAGTAGCGCGAGCTGTCGGGCGTGAGCACTTCGTCCATCAGCACCAGCGTGCCATCGGGCGCCAGGCCAAACTCGAATTTCGTGTCGGCAATGATCATGCCTTTGGCGAGCGCGATGTCGGCAGCAGCCTTGTAGATCGCAATGCTCAGGTCGCGGATGCGGGTGGCGAGCTGAAGGCCAATCATCTCCACCGTGCGCTCGAACGTGATGTTTTCATCGTGCTCGCCCGCAGCGGCCTTGGCGGCCGGGGTGTAGATGGGCTCGGGCAGCTTGGCGGCGTTGGTCAGCCCTTCCGGCAGGGGCACCCCGCACACCGCGCGTGATTCCTGGTATTCCTTCCAGCCGCTGCCGGCCAGGTAGCCGCGCACCACGGCTTCGACTGGAATGGGCTGCAGCCGCTGCACCAGCATGGACCGGCCACGGATCTGCGGGGCTTCTTCCGGAGACACCACACTTTCCGGCGCGTCGCCCGTCAGGTGGTTGGGGCAGATATCCCCGAGCTTGTCGAACCAGAACAGCGCCATCTGCGTGAGCAACTCGCCCTTGCCCGGGATGGGCTCGCCCATGATCACGTCAAAGGCCGACAGGCGGTCGCTGGCCACCATCAGGATGCGGTCGTCGCCCACGGCGTAGTTGTCGCGCACCTTGCCGCGTGCCAGCAGGGGCAGCGATGTCAGGGCGGAGGTGTGCAGGGCGTTGGAGCTGGGCTGGGTCATGGTGTCGGTGTGGGCGATCGATGTGCGCTGCAGGCAGGCCGCAAAACGGGGAGTGAAGCGCGGGAGCTGGTGAAGTCTTCAAGTGCGTGCGCGCAACCTTTGGATTTTACGCGCGGGTCTGACGCGTGTCTGCGGCAAGGGCTCGGTGGGGGCTTGGCAGGGGCATGTACCGGCGTGCATGAGGGCGCTAGTGCGGACCTGCGCGCTCGGTGAGCTTGCGGCACACTGTGTGGCCCTGAATCTGACAGCGCCACCTTTGGCCGCGCCCCCTGTGCCCTCCACCTCTGCGCTCACTCCCCGCCGCGAACTTTGGCTGCTGCTCACCCTGGCGGGCATTCAGTTCACCCACATCCTTGACTTCATGATCATGATGCCGCTGGGGCCTCGGTTCACGCAGCTGTTTTCCATCAGCGACGCGCAGTTCGGGCTGCTGGTATCGGCCTACACGCTCTCGGCCGGGGTATCGGGGTTGCTGGCCTCCACCTACATCGACCGGTTCGGGCGCAAGCGGCTGCTGCTGGTCCTCTACGTCCTGTTTGGGCTGGCCACACTGGCCTGTGGCGTGGCGCCCACCTACGGCACGCTCATGGTGGCGCGCGTTTTGGCGGGGGCATTCGGGGGTGTCTTGTCGGCCCTGTCGCAAACCATCGTGGCTGACGTGATCCCGTTCGAGCGGCGCGGCCGTGCGATGGGCATCGTGATGACCTCGTTCTCGGTATCGACCGTGGCCGGTGTTCCGCTGGGGCTGATCCTTGCCGAGGTGGGCGGCTGGAACATGCCGTTCATTGCGATTGCCGCGATGGTGGGGCTGCTGGCCGTGCTGGCGGCGCGCACCATGCCGGCGATGACGGCCCATGTGCAGGCGGCCAGCGGACGAACGGCGCTGGGCGGCATCGGACAAGTGCTTGTCGACCCGAACCATCGCTGGGCGTTCCTGTTCTCCGCGTTGCTCATGTTTACAGGTTTTACGGTGATTCCCTACATCACCATCTACATGCAGACCAATGCTGGTGTGCGGGCCGACCAGATTCCGGTGGCCTACCTGTGTGGAGGTGTCGCGACCCTGTTCACCGCGCGCCTGTTTGGCCGGTTGACGGACCTGCGCGGCAAGGTGCGAACCTTTCGCTGGCTGGCCCTGGCTGCGGCGCCCTGCCTGTTGGGCATCACGCTGGTGCAGGGGCTGCCGCTGTGGGGCGTTCTGGCGGTGTCCACCCTGATGTTTGCCTTTGTGAGCGGCCGGATGATTCCCGGCATGGCCATCGTGGCCTCTGCGGCGCAGGCACCGCTGCGCGGTACCTTCATGACCTTGAACGCATCGGTGCAGTCTGCGGCCATGGGGGCGGCGTCTTTGGTGGGCGGGATGCTGATCAGCCGCGACGCGCAAGGACTGGTGCAGAACTACTGGATGGCGGCGCTGGTGGGTATTGCCGCGAGCCTGCTGTCGATGGTGGTGGCAGGGCGGTTGACGCTGCATGGTGCAGCGCCTTCGGCACGCTGAGCAACTGCCGACTGGCGGGGCGTGTGCTCCCCGGCAACTCAGCCATTGTGCGCGCTTTTTGGGGGGCTTGGCACCTTGGCGGGCATAACCCAGCGGGTCGGGGCGGAATGGGATTGCTTTTCAGGAAGGGCGGGGGCATAGTGACTTCACGTCAACGGGATGCATCCAAGTTCGCCGGGCCGCTCCTCTGATCCAGGGCGGCGCTTCTTCCACAGAGAGTGTTACAGGAGACTTATTTATGAACCTGACGATCAGCGGTCACCACCTCGAAGTTACCCCAGCCTTGCGCAACTACGTCACCACCAAGCTGGACCGGATCACCCGCCATTTTGACCAAGTTGTCGACGTCAAGGTACTGCTGACGGTAGAGAAGCAAAAGGAGAAGGAAAAGCGGCAGCGAGCGGAATGCAATATCCATGTGAAGGGCAACGACCTGTTTGCCGAAAGCTCCCACGCCGACCTGTATGCTGCCGTGGATGAACTGGTCGACAAGATGGACCGTCAGGTGGTGCGCCACAAGGATCGCCTGCAGGACCACCACCACGAAGCCGCCAAGCGCGAACTGCACGCTTGATGCGCCAGCCCTGAGCCTGGCACAGCAGCCGCCCCTTTCGGGCGGTTTTTTTGTTGCCCACAGCGCCGCGCTCAGGGTTTTCGCCAATATGTGCATAATTGTTACCCTTGACCATGAACCGACTCGCCTCCATCCTGCCCTCCGCTCAAGTGCTTGTGAGCGTTGACGCCACCAGCAAGAAGCGTGCTTTTGAAGAAGCGGGTCTGCTGTTCGAGAGCCAGCACGGTCTCTCGCGCGCGTTGATCACCGACAGCCTCTTTGCGCGTGAACGCCTGGGCTCCACCGGTCTGGGCCATGGCGTGGCCATTCCCCACGGGCGCATCAAGGGCCTCAAGGCACCGATGGCTGCCGTGTTCCAGCTGCTGAACCCCATCGGGTTCGATGCGCCAGACGAATTGCCTGTGGGCCTGCTGATTTTTCTGCTGGTGCCTGAAGCCGCCACACAGAAGCACCTCGAAATCCTCTCCGAGATTGCCGAACTGCTCAGCGATTCGGCCCTGCGTGAACGGCTCAAGGCCTGCACCGATGCTGCCGAACTGCACGGCATGATTGCTGGCTGGCAGTCCACGCAAACGGCTTGAGCCTGTCTGGCGCTGCGCACTTTCGCTGATTCGCCGTGAAGCCCAATGTTGTCAGCGCCGATGTTCTGTTTGAGGAATTTCGCGGCCCCCTGAAGTGGGAGTGGGTGGCCGGGCTGGGCGCTTCCGAGCGGCGCTTTGACGAAGTGGCCGTGCGGTCCGCGCGCTCCGGGGCCGATCTGGTCGGCTACCTCAATTACATCCATCCCTACCGCGTCCAGATCCTGGGCGAGCGCGAGATTGCCTATCTGAGCAGCGCGTCTCCCGACGATTGCAAGCGTCGCATTGCCCGCATCGTGACGCTGGAGCCGCCCGTGCTGGTGCTGGCCGACGACCAGACCGCCCCCGATGCGCTGGTGTCGATGTGCGAACGCGCGCAGATCCCGATGTTCTCCACGCACGAGTCCTCGGCGTTTGTGATCGACGTGCTGCGTGCCTACCTGTCCAAGCACTTTGCCGACCGCACCACCATGCACGGCGTGTTCATGGACATTCTTGGCCTGGGGGTGCTGATCACCGGCGAATCTGGCCTGGGGAAAAGCGAGCTGGGCCTGGAGCTGATTTCGCGCGGCAACGGCCTGGTGGCCGACGACGCGGTGGACCTGTACCGCATCAACCAGACCACCATCGAGGGCAAGTGCCCCGATCTGCTGCAGAACCTGCTGGAAGTGCGCGGCATCGGTCTGCTCGATATCCGTGCCATCTTTGGCGAGACGGCGGTGCGCCGCAAGATGCGTCTCAAACTCATCGTGCACCTTGTGCGCAAGGAGACCCTGGAGCGCGACTACGAGCGCCTGCCCTACGAGCCACTCACGCAAGACGTGCTGGGCGTGCCAGTGCTCAAGGTGGTGATCCAGGTGGTGGCTGGCCGCAACATCGCCGTGCTGGTCGAAGCCGCCGTGCGCAACACCATCCTGCAACTGCGCGGCATTGATACGTACCAGGAATTTGTGGAGCGCCATCGCCGCGCCATGGAGCGCGATACAGGCGGCTAGTATGCTGCGTATTTGATAGCTGCCGGCGCTTGGCAGGCAGGCGCTACAGCCAATTTAGGTTCAGATGCTGCGAAACTGGCGCGCGCCAATACCAGTGCACCCGTGGAACCGGCTTCGCCGGGCCACTGGGTGCGTCCCCCTCGGGGGAAGGCGCCGAAGGCGACTCAGGGGGGCTTACTTGCTAGCGCAGGCAGCGCACTGGCCATACAGGGCCATGGTGTGGTCCTGCACCAGCCAGCCCTTGGCCTTGGCCACGGCCTGCTGGCGTTTTTCAATCTCGGGGTCGTAGAACTCCTCCACCTTGCCGCACGACGTGCAGATGAAGTGGTCGTGGTGCTGCCCTTCGTTGAGTTCGTACACCGCCTTGCCGCTCTCGAAATTGCTGCGGATCAGGATGCTGGCCTGCTCGAACTGCGTGAGCACGCGGTAGACCGTGGCCAAGCCAATGTCCGAACGCTCTTCCAGGAGCACGCGGAACACATCTTCGGCCGTCATGTGGCGTTGCTCGCCTTTCTGGAAGATCTCCAGAATCTTCAGGCGGGGCAGCGTGGCCTTGAGTCCCGTGCTTTTGAGTTCGTCGATGTTGGTCATGGCATGGTCTTTCGGGATGCGGGCCTCGGCCTCAAGGTCAGAAGGCCTGCCGCTACAATGGGGCGATCATATCCTCAGCCCTTTTACCCATGCCCGTCAAAGCCCGTTGCAGCGCCCGTCTGGGCCTGGTCCTTTTGGTCGGTGCCAGCGTGGCCGCCCTGGCCGGTTGCAGTAGCCTGGATGGTGCCAGTACCCGCATTGCCAGCATTGTCACTCCCTACAAAATCGATGTGGTGCAGGGCAATTTTGTGTCGCGCGAGCAGGTCGAGGCGCTCCAGCCCGGCATGAGCCGCCAGCAGGTGCGTGAAATCCTCGGTACGCCGCTGGTCACCAGCCTGTTCCATGCAGACCGCTGGGAATACGTGTTCACGCTCAAGCGCCCCGGTGAAGAAGCCCAGACCCGCAAGCTGACCGTGTATTTCAAGGGCGATGGGCTGGACCGCTCCGAAGGCGACCCCATGCCCACAGAGACCGAGTTCGTGGCCACACTGGGCTCGCGTGGCTCCAAAAGCAAGGTGCCCGTGCTGGAGGCCACACCGGAGCAACTGGCCCGCTACCCTGCGTCGCAACGGCCATCTGCCTCCCCGACAGCGCCCCCGCTGGAGCCTGCTTCTGTCAGCTACCCGCCGCTGGAAGCCCCAGCACGCTGATTTTCGCGATCTGGCCGGTGGGGCAACGGGTAGGTCGATGCCCGCCTCACTTCAAAGCCAACGACAACGTACAGGACACTCATGACAGGGACCCCTTCGCCTGCCCCCGCATCCACGCCCTCGCGCCCCCTCCGTGTTGCCGTTGCCGGTGCATCCGGTCGCATGGGCCGCATGCTGATCGAGGCCCTTCGCGCCAGTGACGACTGTGTGCTGGCAGGCGCGCTGGACGTGCCGTCCAGCCCCGGCATCGGTTCGGATGCCACCGCGTTTCTGGGCCATGCCAGCGGTGTTGCCATCACGGCCGACATTGCTGCGGGCCTGAAAAACGCCGACGTTCTGATTGATTTCACACGCCCTGAGGGCACCCTGGCCCACCTGGCCGTGTGCTGCGAACTCGGGGTAAAAGCCGTGGTGGGTACCACGGGCTTCACCGATGCGCAGAAGGCCGAGATTGCCGTCTTTGCCCAGCGTACCGCCATCGTCATGGCGCCCAACATGAGCGTGGGCGTGAACGTCACCCTCAAGCTGCTGCAGATGGCGGCCAAGGCCATGGCCACGGGCTACGATATCGAGATCATCGAAGCCCACCATCGCCACAAGGTGGACGCGCCCTCGGGCACCGCGCTCAAGATGGGCGAGGTGATTGCCGACGCCATGGGGCGCGACCTCAAGGAATGTGGCGTGTACGCCCGCGAAGGTGTGACCGGCGAGCGCGACCCGTCGAGCATCGGTTTCGCCACCATCCGGGGTGGTGACATCGTGGGCGATCACACCGTGCTGTTCGCGGGCATCGGCGAGCGCATCGAGATCACGCACAAGTCTTCCAGCCGCTCCACCTACGCACAGGGCAGCCTGCGGGCGGTGCGGTTCCTCGCTGGGCACAAGACGGGCATGTTCGACATGTTCGACGTGCTCGGTCTGCAATGAGAAACCCCCTGAGATGCTTCGCATCTTCCCCCTGCAGTGGAACGCCACCCGTGGCCTGGCGAAGCCAGTTCCACGGTGGCACTGGCCTCGGGCGCGCCAGTTGCGGGCGATGCGCCAAATAACGAGGTATTGATGGACGCGCTTCACTGGTGGCGCCAGGGCGACGCCGTCACGCAGGGTGCCGCACTGGTGCTCCTGGCCATGTCGGTGGCAAGCTGGGTGGTCATCGTCTGGAAGCTGCGGCTCATGCGCCAGGCCAGTGCCGATGTGGCCCGCTGCACTGCGGCGTTCTGGCAGGCGCCATCCATGGAGGTTGCAGCACAACGTTTGCAGTCTTTTGACCGCGCTGCGCTGGTCTTGCCTCTGGTGGTTGCTGCAAATTCAATAGCAAATCATTCTCTGCCCGATGCCCCGGCCTCGCTGGCCAGCGCGGGCAGCCTGTCTCAGCGGTTGACCCGGGTGCTGCGCGATGCCCTGCATGGCGTGCTGGGGCGCCTGCAGTTTGGCCAGGTGCTGCTGGCCACGGTGGGCTCCACCGCGCCGTTCGTGGGGCTGCTGGGCACCGTGTGGGGCATCTACCATGCGCTGACGGCCATGGCGGGCGCGGGCCAGATCACCATCGACCGCGTCTCCGGCCCCGTGGGCGAGGCCCTGGTCATGACGGCGGCCGGGCTGGCCGTGGCCATCCCCGCCGTGCTGGCCTACAACGTGTTTGGGCGGCTGATCGGTCGCATCGAGGCGGACCTGGAAGGGTTTGCGCGCGACCTGCGCGAACTGGTCATTGACACGGCGGCACTCCAGAGTTTGGCAGGCACCACAGAAGGTCTGAGCAATGCGAGCCGACCCGCCGCCGGGCCGCCCCAAGGCGGGTCCGCCCCCATGGGGGGCAGCGAACCACGCGCAGCGGGGAGCGTGGGGGCATGAGTTTCGGCAGACTCGAACGCACCACCGGGCCACAGCCCATGAGCGACATCAACATGACGCCGCTGGTCGATGTGATGCTGGTGCTGGTGGTCATCTTCATCCTCACGGCACCGCTGCTGGCCAGTTCCATCCGGCTCGACCTGCCACGCTCCGAGGGCGCCACGCCCGGTAGTGCGCCGCAGTTCGTTACCCTTGTGGTCGATGCGTCGGGCCAAGCCTTTCTGGACGACCAGCCGCTGTCGCAGAGCGCGTTGGCTGAGCGCCTGCGCCGCATCGGCGCCGAACGGCCCGACACCGAAATCCAGCTGCGCGCTGACGCCGCAGTGCCCTACGGGCGCGTGGTCGAGGTCATGGGCGCAGCGCATCTGGCCGGGCTGCAGCGCATCGGCTTTGTGGCCGAGCCACCGGCCGCAGGCGCTCCGTCTGCCCCTGCCAAGGCCCCCTGAAACCGCCGTGCGCTGCCGTGCCAGCCGTTCTGCGCAGGCCGCTGGCGGCGCCAGGCGCGGAAGGTGGGGCCTGACAGCCTAAAATCTGCGCAGCGCGGCCCTGCGGCTGCACCTCCCTCTCACCCCCGAGCCCCCATGCAAGACAAATACTCTCCCCAAGACGTCGAGCGCGCCGCCCACGGCCACTGGACCGCCACCGATGCCTACCGCGTGACGGAAGACGCCAACAAGAAGAAGTTCTACGCCTGCTCGATGCTGCCGTACCCCAGCGGCAAGCTGCACATGGGCCACGTGCGCAACTACACCATCAACGACATGCTCACGCGCTACCTGCGCATGAACGGCCACAACGTGCTGATGCCCATGGGCTGGGACGCGTTCGGCCTGCCCGCCGAGAACGCGGCGCTGAAGAATGGTGTGCCCCCTGCCAAGTGGACGTACGAAAACATCGCGTACATGAAAAAGCAGATGCAGGCCATGGGCCTGGCCATCGACTGGAGCCGCGAAGTGGCCACCTGCGACCCCACTTATTACAAGTGGAACCAGTGGCTGTTTTTGAAGATGCTGGAAAAGGGCATCGCTTACCGCAAGACCCAGGTCGTGAACTGGGACCCGGTGGACCAGACCGTGCTGGCCAACGAGCAGGTGATTGACGGCAAGGGCTGGCGCACGGGTGCGGTGGTCGAAAAGCGCGAGATCCCCGGCTACTACCTCAAGATCACCGAATACGCCGAAGAGCTGCTGGACTTCGTCACCGGCGACAAGCTGCCCGGCTGGCCCGAGCGCGTGAAGCTGATGCAGGAAAACTGGATCGGCAAGTCAGAGGGCGTGCGCTTCGCCTTCCCGCACGACATCGCGGGCGACGACGGTGCACTGATCGGCGACGGCAAGATGTACGTGTTCACCACGCGCGCCGACACCATCATGGGCGTGACCTTCTGCGCCGTGGCGCCCGAGCACCCGCTGGCCACCCATGCCGCCAAAACCAACCCTGCACTGAAAGCCTTCATCGAAGAGTGCAAGAGCGGCGGCACGACCGAGGCCGAACTGGCCACGCAAGAGAAGAAGGGCGTGCCCACGGGCCTGTACGTCACCCACCCGCTGACTGAAGAGAAGGTCGAGGTCTGGGTCGGTAACTATGTGCTCATGGGCTACGGCGACGGGGCCGTGATGGGCGTGCCCGCGCACGACGAGCGCGACTTTGCGTTTGCCCTCAAGTACGGCATCGAGATCAAGCAGGTCGTGCTGGTCGATGGCGAGCACTTTGACTACCACCAGTGGAATGACTGGTACGGCGACAAGCAACGTGGCGTGACCATCAACTCCGACAGCTTCAGCGGCCTGTCGTACAAGGAAGCCGTAAACGCCGTGGCCCATGCGCTGGAGCAGAAGGGCCTGGGCGAGAAGAAGACCACCTGGCGCCTGCGCGACTGGGGCGTGAGCCGCCAGCGCTACTGGGGCACGCCGATCCCCATCATTCACTGCGACGAGCACGGCGCTGTACCCGTGCCGGAAAAAGACCTGCCCGTGGTGCTGCCGCAAGACTGCATCCCCGACGGCTCGGGCAACCCGCTGCACAAGCACGAAGGCTTCCACGCGGGCGTGACCTGCCCCGTGTGCGGCAAGCCTGCCCGCCGCGAGACGGACACCATGGACACGTTCGTGGATAGCTCGTGGTACTTCATGCGGTACTGCGACCCGAAGAACACCGATGCGATGGTGGCTGGTGGCGCGGATTACTGGATGCCGATGGACCAGTACATCGGCGGCATCGAGCACGCCATCCTGCACCTGCTGTACGCCCGCTTCTGGACCAAGGTCATGCGCGACCTGGGCCTGGTGAAAGTGGACGAGCCCTTCACCAAGCTGCTCACGCAAGGCATGGTGCTCAACCACATCTACAGCCGCCGCACCGCCAAGGGCGGCAAGGACTACTTCTGGCCGCACGACGTGGAGCACGTGCTGGACGAAGGCGGCAAGATCATCGGCGCCAAGCTGAAGAACGAAGCCACCAGCGGCGACGGCCTGTTGCCCGTGGGCACGCCCATCGACTACGAGGGCGTGGGCACCATGTCCAAGTCCAAGAACAACGGCGTGGACCCGCAGGACCTGATCGAGAAGTACGGCGCCGACACCGCCCGCCTGTACACCATGTTCACCGCCCCGCCCGAAGCCACGCTGGAGTGGAACGACGCGGCGGTGGAAGGCAGCTACCGCTTCCTGCGCCGGGTGTGGAACTTCGGCCTCAAGCTGTCTGCTATGGATATGGGAGCTGCAAGCGCAAGCGTAGCAAGCGCCAGCAGCCTGAAAGATGTGGAATTCGGCAAAGAAGCCAAGGCCCTGCGCCTGGAGATCCACACCGTGCTCAAGCAGGTGGACTACGACTACCAGCGCATGCAGTACAACACCGTAGTCTCCGGCGCGATGAAGATGATCAACGCGCTCGAAGACTTCAAGGCCACCGACTCGGCTGGTGCTCAGGTGGCGCTGATCGAAGGCTTTGGCATCCTGCTGCGCTGCCTGTACCCGGCCACCCCCCACATTGCGCACAGCCTCTGGAGCGGCCTGGGTTACGCGGCCGAACTGGGCGACCTGCTGGATGCACCCTGGCCCCAGGTCGATGCGAACGCGCTGGTGCAGGACGAGATCGAGCTCATGCTGCAGGTCAACGGCAAGCTGCGCGGCTCCATCCATGTGCCCGCACAGGCCGACAAGGCCGAGATCGAACGCATTGCCCTGGCCAGCGAGGCGTTTGTGGCCCAGGCTGCAGGCGCTGCGCCCAAGCGCGTCATTGTGGTGCCTGGCCGCCTCGTGAACGTGGTGGTATAGCCCCCATGAACAAGCGCACACTGCTCTCCCTCGCGCCCGTGGCCCTGCTGTCCGCTTGCGGATTTCGGCTGCGGGGCGTGCCCGAGTTCGGGTTTGACTCGCTCTACATCGCAGCACCTGCAGGCTCGCCCCTCGCGCGGGAGTTGCAGCGCACGCTGGAGGGTTCGGGCGGCAAGCTGCAGCTGCTGCGCGACCCGGCGGCCATGCCCACGGCCGATGCCATTCTGGATGTGCTGCAGGAGCAGCAGGAGCGCGCGGTGGTGGGGCTCAATGCTTCCGGCCAGGTGCGCGAACTGCAGCTGCGCCTGCGCATCAGGTTCCGGCTGCGTACCCCGGCAGGTGCCGAACTGATTCCCGAGACCGAGCTGCTGCAGCAGCGCGACATCAGCTACAACGAAACCATCGCCCTGGCCAAGGAGGCTGAGGAAGCACTGCTCTACCGCAACATGCGGACCGACCTGGTGCAGCAGCTTATGCGCCGCCTGGCAGCGGCCAAGCGCTGAGCCCAGGCGTGCGGCTGTGGCCTCTTGGCGGTAGCGCAGAGCAGCAGGCAGCGACAGCGCCGTGCCGGGCGTTCGTGATGGGCGAGGCGCAGGTGCTCAGGGGGATGTCCGCATGAGCGTACTTTTGCCAAACAGCGACTCCACCAAGTCCACCGCCAGCACCGCCGTGCGGTTGCGCACATCGAGCGCGGGGTTGAGTTCCACAATGTCCAGCGAGGCCAGGCGCCCGCTGTCGGCAATCATCTCCATGCACAACTGCGCCTCGCGGTAGGTGGGGCCTCCCGGCACCGTGGTGCCAACGCCGGGCGCGATGTCGGGGTCCAGAAAGTCCACATCAAAGCTCACATGCAGGTGGGTGTGTGCATCCAGTCCGGCCAGCGCCTGCTGCATGGTCTGGCGCATGCCCACCTCGTCGATGTAGCGCATGTCGAACACCTCCAGGCCCTGCTCATGCACAAAGCGCTTTTCGCCTGCGTCCACGCTGCGGATGCCGATTTGTCGGATCTGCGACGGGCGGAGCGCCGCGCCACCGCCCGGCATGCGGGCCAGCCCGGTCAGCGCCTCGGGGCCGAACCCGCACAGGCAGGCCACGGGCATGCCATGCACATTGCCGCTGGGCGTGAGTGCACTGGTGTTGAAGTCGGCATGGGCATCCAGCCACAGCACCCGCAGCTTCTTACCCATTTCTGCGCAATGGCGGGCCACGGCGCTGATGCTGCCCAAGCCCAGGCAGTGGTCGCCACCCAGCAGGATGGGCAGGTGGCCCAATTGCAGTTCGGCATACACGGCGTCAAACACCCGCTGGTTCCACTCCACCACCTCGGGCAGGTGTCGATAACCGTCCACGGGCGGCTGCCAGGGGTTGGCGGGGCCACTCAAGTTGCCCCGGTCAAACACCTGCAGTCCGTGCGACTCCAGCGCTGCCTGCAGGCCCGCCACGCGCAGGGCCTCGGGCCCCATGGAGGCGCCGCGCGCCCCGGCGCCGATGTCGGTGGGGGCGCCGATCAGGCTGGTGGGCTGGGCGCTGCGCAGGGCGTTGGGTGGCATGGTGCGGGGGCTTTCTGGGAAGGCAGTCGATGTCGGTACGGGCGCGTGTACGCGCCCCGGGGGAATTCTCGGGGCTTTGGGCGCCAGTGAATAGCACTGCAGCTGACTAGTTCGCGGTCTCTCTTGTGCACTGTGAGGGCATTTGCTGGCAATGTGCACAGTGCCGGGCCTGCCCAGGCGATAAACTTTGCCGCATGCAAGTCGCCCTGGCCCAACTCTCACCGCATCTTCAACGGGGCCTGTCGCCGCTTTACGTGTTGCATGGCGACGAGCCCCTGCTGCAGCAGGAGGCGGCAGACGCCATCCGCGCCACGGCCCGTGCTCAGGGCTATACCGAACGCACCTCGTACACGGTAGCAGGCGCTCACTTTGACTGGAGCGCTGTGCTGGCAGCTGGCGGCAGCTTGAGCCTGTTTGCCGACAAGCAGATCGTCGAGATCCGCATCCCCTCGGGCAAGCCCGGCAAGGATGGCGGCGTGGCGCTGCAGCAGATTGCTGAATCCGCCAAGGGCAACGACAGCACGCTCACGCTGGTGATGCTGCCGCGCCTGGACAAGGCCACACGCACGGGCGCATGGTTTGCGGCGCTGGAATCCAGCGGCACCTCGATCCAGATCGACCCCATCGAGCGCGGCATGCTGCCGCAGTGGATCGCCCAGCGTCTGGCCGCCCAGGGCCAGCGCGTGGTGGCGGGCGAGGAGGGCCAGCGCACGCTGCAGTTTTTTGCCGACCGGGTGGAGGGCAATCTGCTCGCCGCCCACCAGGAGATCCAAAAGCTCGCATTGCTCCACCCCCCCGGCGAGCTGACACAGGCCCAGGTCGAAGCCGCTGTGCTCAACGTGGCGCGCTACGACGTGTTCAAGCTCTCTGAATCCGTGCTCTCAGGCCATACCGCCCGCGTGCAGCGCATGCTCGACGGCCTGCAGGCCGAGGGTGAGGCCGAAGTGCTGGTGCACTGGGCGCTGGCCGAAGACATCCGTGCCTTGAAGCGCGTGAAAGACGCCATGAACGCCGGCCGCCCTCTACCCATGGCCCTGCGCGAAAACCGGGTGTGGGGCGCCAAGGAAAAGCTGTATGAACGCATCCTGCCCAGGGCCAGCGACGCGGCGCTGGCGCGCCTGCTGCAGTCGGCGCATATCGTGGACGGCATCGTCAAGGGGCTCAAGCAGCCCGATTGGCCCACGGACGGGTGGCAGGCGCTGCAGAGGCTTGCGTTGCAGGTGTGCAGGCTGACCCAGGCCGCGCGGTAAGGTTGGCCGATAAATTTGAGTGTTTTTGGCCTCTGGCGCTTATCCAGTAAGCGCAAGTAGCTATCAAATATGTAGTGGCGGCTTTGTGTGCCCGTGGGCTTCAGGGCTGCTCCAGCACCCCGCGCGCTTTGTCTGCCCACATCCGCAGGTTGGCCACCAGATCCTTTTGGCTGAATGAGCAGCTTTCCTCCGAAAACAGCGCGCTCGACTCCAGCCGGTCCAGCAGGTTCAGCAGCACCTCGCCGTAGCGTGGGGGCAGGGCGGCCAGCAGGGTGGTTTGCTGGCGGGCCAGGGTGCTCAGGGTGGCGGCGGTGTGGTCGCCGCGTTCAAAGGCCTGCAAGGCTTCGGTCAGGGCGACGAGCTGGGCGGGGGCGGTGGTGGTCATGGCCAAGGATGTGCGAGTAGGGCAAGGCCGCAAGGGTAAAGCCAAGTGCGGCAAAATCGCTGGATGAACGCTCTCAACGTCGCCGAATACACGCATTCTCTCGGTCTCCAGGCCAAAACGGCCTCTGCGCTGATGGCCAAAGCGCCAGCAGCTATCAAAAACAAAGCGCTCAAGGCGCTGGCCCGCTTGCTGCGTGAGAACGTGGCTTCGCTGCAGATCGACAACGCCAAAGACCTGGAGCGCGCTGTGGCCAACGGCCTGGCCGAGCCCATGGTGGACCGCCTCAAGCTCAGCCCCAAGGTGCTGGAGACCTGCGCCGAAGGCTGCGAGCAGCTCGCCGCCATGCCCGACATCATTGGCGAGATCCTGGGCATGAAGCAGCAGCCCAGCGGCATCCGCGTGGGCCAGATGCGCGTGCCGATTGGCGTGTTCGGCATGATCTACGAGAGCCGCCCCAATGTGACCATCGAGGCCGCGTCGCTGTCGATCAAGAGCGGCAATGCCTGCATCCTGCGTGGTGGCTCCGAGGCGATTGATTCGAACAAGGCGCTGGCCAAGCTGGTGCAGCAGGCACTGGCGGAGGCGGGCCTGCCGGAGCACGGTGTGCAGCTGGTGCAGACCACGGACCGCGAGGCCGTGGGCCAGCTGATTGCCATGCCGCAGTTTGTGGACGTGATCATCCCGCGCGGCGGCAAGGGGCTGATCGAGCGCATCAGCCGCGATGCCAAGGTGCCCGTGATCAAGCACCTGGACGGCAACTGCCACACCTATGTGGACGACCCCTGCGACATCGCCATGGCGGTGAAGGTGGCCGACAACGCCAAGACCAACAAATACAGCCCCTGCAACGCGAGCGAAGGCCTGCTGGTGGCGCGCGGCGTGGCGGCAGAGTTTTTGCCGAAGATTGGCGCTGTCTATGCGGCCAAGGGCGTGGAGATGCGCGGCTGCCCTGAGTCGCTGGCCATCCTGGCCTCGGTGCCTGGTGCCCAGCTGGTGCCCGCCACCGAGCAGGACTGGAGTGAGGAATACCTGGCCCCGATCATCAGCGTGAAGGTGGTGGCCGGTGTGGACGAGGCCATTGCCCACATCAACCACTATTCGAGCCACCACACCGATGCCATCCTGACGCGTGACCACATGCACGCCCAGCAGTTCCTGCGCGAGGTGGATTCGGCCAGCGTGATGGTGAACGCCAGCACGCGGTTTGCCGACGGCTTCGAATACGGCCTGGGCGCCGAAATCGGCATCAGCACCGACAAGTTCCACGCACGCGGGCCGGTGGGCATCGAAGGGCTGACCTCACTCAAGTACGTGGTGCTGGGCGAGGGTGAGGTGCGGGGTTGATTTGCTCCTTATTTCATAGCTGTTAGCGCTTGCCTGTAAAGCGCTAGGGCCCAATTTCTTATGAAAATCATCATCCTCGGCGCAGGCCGTGTGGGCCAGAGCGTGGCAGACAGCCTGGTGTCGGAGCGCAATGACATCACCGTCATCGACACCGATGCCGCCCGCCTGCGCGACCTGGAGTCGCGCTTTGACCTGCGCGGTGTGGTGGGCAATGGCATCGAACCGGCCGTGTTGGCCGAGGCGGGCGCCGAGGACACCGATCTGCTGATCGCCTGCGCTGCACAGGACGAGACCAACCTGGTGTGTTGCAAGGTGGCGCAACTGGTGTTCAACATCCCCAAGCGCATCGCGCGGGTGCGTTCCAACGGATTCACGCTGGATGAGCGGCTGACCGGCCCCGAGGGCTTTGGCGTGGACCGCATCATCTGCCCCGAAGAGTCCCTGACCCGCTACATCGGCAAGCTGATCGAATACCCCGAGGCCATGCAGGTGCGCGAGTTTGCGGGCGGCCGCGCCTGCCTGGTGTCGGTGCGCGCGCGCGCCGGGGCGCCCATGGTGAGCCGCACCATCTGCGAGCTGCGCGAGAGCTTGCCCGACGTGGCCATGCGCTTGGTGGCGATCTACCGGCGGTTTCAGGACGAGCCGGACCGCTTTGTGGCCTGCGATGGCAACACGCGCATCGAGCCGGGCGATGAGGTGTTTGTGCTGGCGGCCAGCGGCCACATTGCCAACGTGCTCACGGCCTTGCACCGGCGCGGGGACCGCCCGGGGCAGCCTGTCCGGCGCATCATGATTGCCGGGGGTGGCCGCGTGGGGCTGCGGCTGGCGCGCCAGCTCAGCAAGGAGCCGGGGCGGTTTCACATCAAGATGATTGAGTCCGACCCTGATCGCTGTATCGAGCTGGCGTCCAGTCTGCCGTCCGATGTGCTGGTGCTGCAGGGCGATACGACGGACGAAGACCTGCTGGGCGGCGAGAGCGTGGAAGAGATCGACCTCTTCCTGGCGCTGACCGATGACGACGAGGACAACATCATGTCGTCCCTGTTGGCCAAGCGCATGGGCGCCAAGCGGGTGCTGGCCCTTATCAATCGGCGCAGCTACGCCGACCTGATGCACGGCACGCAGATCGACATTGCGCTGTCGCCTGCGCAGGCCATGCTGGGCGAGCTCCTGGCCTATGTGCGCCAGGGCGATGTGCAGGCCGTGCACAGTCTGCGCCGTGGCGTGGCCGAAGCGCTGGAGATCGTGGCGCGCGGCGACCGCAAAAGCTCGCGCGTGGTCGGCCGCAAGGTCAGCGACCTGCAGTTGCCGCACGAGGTGCACATGGGCCTGATCGTGCGCGGCCTGCCGGATTCGCCGGACGTGCCGCCTGATGATTTGCGCGAACCCCAAGTGATCATCCCGCGCAGCTCCACCGTCATCGAGAGCAACGACCACGTGGTGTTCTTCCTGCCGCACAAGCGGCTGGTGCGTGACGTGGAAAAGCTCTTCCGCGTGAGCGCCACTTTCTTCTGACGCAGGGCCTGCGAGAACGACGCCATGGTGGACATGTTTCCCGTGCTGCGGGTGCTGGGCATCCTGATCATGATCTTTGCGCTGACCATGGGGCTGCCGTTGTCGGTGTCGTGGTTCCTGCGCGATGGGGTGTGGCACATCTACCCAGTGGCCATGGCTGCGACCCTGGCCGTAGGCTGCGGCCTGTGGTGGAAGCTGCGCCTGTTTCGGCGCGAGCTGCAGCCGCGCCATGGCGTGATGCTGGTCACGCTGGTCTGGGTGCTGCTGCCGCTGTTTGCGGCGCTGCCGCTGATGCTGGTCACCCATGAAATCGGCCGGCCCATGTCGTTCACCCATGCGTACTTCGAGGCGGTGTCGGGCCTGACCACTACCGGGTCCACGGTGCTCACCGGGCTCGACGCATTGCCCGTGTCCATGAACGTGTGGCGCACCTTTTTGCAGTGGGTGGGGGGCATGGGCATCCTGATCCTGGCCGTGGCGGTGTTGCCCTTGCTGGGCGTGGGCGGCAGTCAGCTGTTCAAGGCCGAGGCGGCGGGCCCGGTGAAGGATGCCAAGCTCACCCCGCGCATGACCGAAACCGCAAAAGGGCTGTGGGGGGTGTACGCGCTGTTTTCCACGGCGTGTGCGCTGGCGTACTGGGCGGGGGGCATGGACCCGGTGAACGCGCTGATGTACATGTTTTCCACGGTGAGCCTGGGGGGGCTGTCGCCCCACGACACCAGCTTCGGTTTTTATCAGTCGCCCTTGCTGGAAGCCATTGCCGTGGGCTTCATGCTGGTGGCCAGTTGCAACTTTGCGCTGTATTTTGTGGCTATTCGCAAAGGCCACTGGCAGGGGTTCTGGCGCGACCCCGAACTGCGCGCCACCTTGTTCACGCTGGTGGGCGGGGGGCTGCTGGTGTCGGTGCTGCTGTGGGTGAAAGGCGTGTATGCGCCGCTCGATGCGCTGCGCTACGGCATGTTCAACCTGGTGTCGATTGCCACCACCACCGGCTACGCCACGGTGGACTACCTGAGCTGGCCGGTGTTTGCGCCCGTGTTCATGCTGCTGCTGTCGGGCGTGGCGACCAGCGCGGGCTCCACCGGGTGCGGCATCAAGATGGTCCGCATGCTCATCCTGCTCAAGCAAGCGCGGCGCGAGATGAACCGCCTGGTGCACCCCCGCGCCGTGCAGCCGGTGCGCCTGGGCGATGCGGTGGTGGACAACCGGGTGATCTTCTCGGTGCTCGCCTTCATGCTGGTGTATGGCGCCACCATCATTGGCCTGAGCATGGTGCTGCTGCTCACCGACCTGGACCCGGTGACCGCGTTCTCCGCCGTGATCGCCAGCGTCAATTGCATGGGGCCGGGGCTGGGCAGCGTGGGGCCAGCGTCCAACTACGCCGTATTGACGGACTTTCAGGTGTGGGTGTGCACGCTGGCCATGCTGCTGGGGCGGCTGGAGATTCTGAGCTTCATGGCCTTGCTCACCCCGGCGTTTTGGCGGCGCTGAGCGGGGCAGCCCGAAAAATCCGCCCGGCGGGCTTGCGAAGGCCGGTCACGCCCCAACCCTACAATGGATTGCAATCGTTCCCGTCTCCTCTGAGGGCTTCCCATGGTTCCGCATCTCATCACGGCCCTGACAGGGCCGATCAACGAACTCGAACAGCGCGTTCTCGACTCGATGCCCGCCATCGAACGCTGGTTCCGGCTGGAGTGGATGGAGCACACGCCGCCGTTCTATACCTCGGTGGACATCCGCAATGCCGGCTTCAAGCTCGCGCCCGTGGACACCAACCTGTTCCCCGGCGGCTGGAACAACCTGACCAAGGAGATGCTGCCCCTGGCCGTGCAGGCCGCCATGGCTGCCATCGAGAAGATCTGCCCCGAGGCGCGCAACCTCTTGATCATTCCGGAGAACCACACACGCAACACCTTCTACCTGGCCAACGTGGTGCAGCTGCAGCGCATCTTCAACATGGCCGGGCTCAACGTGCGCGTGGGCTCCATCAGCCCCGAAATCAAGAAGCCCACGCTGATCGAGCTGCCCAACGGAGACACGGTGACGCTGGAACCCGTGGTGCGCACCAAGCGCCGCCTGGGCCTCAAGGACTTTGACCCCTGCACCATCCTGCTCAACAACGATCTCTCGGCCGGCGCCCCCGGCATCCTGGAAGACATCCACGAGCAGTACCTGCTGCCGCCGCTGCACGCGGGCTGGAGCGTGCGCCGCAAGAGTACCCACTTCAAGAACTACGAAGAGGTGGCCAAGCGTTTTGGCAAGATGCTGGGCATCGACCCCTGGCTCATCAACCCCATGTACAGCCAGTGCGACGAGGTGGACTTTGCCGAAGACAAAGGCATGGACAAGCTGCAGACCACGGTGGATGCGCTTTTGACCAAGGTGCGTCGCAAGTACAAGGAATACGGCATCAACGAAAAGCCGTTCGTGATCGTCAAGGCCAACAACGGCACCTACGGCATGGGCATCATGACCGTGCGCGATGCCAAGGAGCTCGATGCGGTCAACCGCAAGACCAAGAACAAGATGGCCATCATCAAGGACGGCCAGCCGGTCAACGACCTCATCATCCAGGAAGGCGTGTTGACGCAGGAGCGTGTGCACGAGGCCGTGGCCGAGCCTGTGGTCTACATGATGGACCGCTACGTGGTGGGCGGCTTCTACCGCATGCATGCCGAGCGCGGCGTGGACGAAAACCTCAATGCACCGGGCGCCAGCTTCGTGCCGCTGGCCTTTGAGCACAGCACCCACATGCCCCAGCCTGGCGTGCGCCCGGGGGTGAGTGCGCCCAACCGCTTCTATATGTATGGCGTGGTGGGCCGCCTGGCGATGCTGGCAGCCAGCTATGAGCTGGAGGCCACCAACCCCGACGCCGAGGTGTACGACTAGCCTCTTCCCTGAATTGCCCACGGCGCGTTCCTGCCAGCCAGGGGACGCTGCCTGCCACGTCGGCCCACGACTGCCAAGGGTGAGTTGCTGCGTTGCAACATAGGGTGTGGCCTCCAGGCGCTTGATCGGGCGCAAGCGCACAATAGCGTTCCCAAAAGTAACGGAACCCGGCGACCCTTGTGTGCCGGGTGCGGTCAGTGCAAAGCTCCAAGTCATCGCTCGCAGCGCTCACGCTGGGCGCCATCGGTGTTGTGTATGGCGATATCGGCACCAGTGTGCTGTATGCCGTCAAAGAAGTGTTCGGGTCCGGCCATGTGCCGTTCACGCAAGACAACATCTACGGCATTCTTTCGATCTTCTTCTGGACGCTGACCGTCATTGTTTCGCTGAAATACGTGGTGCTGGTGCTGCGCGCCGACAACCATGGCGAAGGCGGGCTGATCGCGATGTTGGCCCTGGCTTCGCAGGCCGTGAAGGACAAACCCCGGCTGCGTGGCGTGCTGCTGGCAGTGGGCATCTTCGGCACCTCGCTGTTTTATGGTGACGGCGTCATCACCCCCGCCATTTCGGTGTTGTCGGCGGTGGAAGGGCTTGAGGTGGTCTCGCCCCACTTCAAGCAGTACGTGATTCCCATCACACTGGTCGTGCTGTTTTGCCTGTTTGCCGTACAAAAGCGCGGGACCAGCGGGATCGGCAAGTTCTTCGGGCCCATCACGCTGGTGTGGTTTTTCAGCATTGCCCTCCTGGGGGTCTCCCACATCGTGGGCCACCCCGAAATCCTCTGGGCGTTGAGCCCGCACCATGCGGTCGGGTTCATGTGGGCCAACCCGGGCACCAGCTTCATCATCCTGGGTGCGGTGGTGTTGTGCGTGACCGGCGCCGAGGCCCTGTATGCCGATCTGGGCCACTTTGGCAAGCGGCCCATTCGCCTGGCTTGGTTTGGCGTGGCCATGCCGGCGCTCACGCTCAATTACTTTGGCCAGGGCGCACTGCTGCTGGCCGAGCCCGAAGCCGTGAAGAACCCCTTCTACATGATGGCACCCGACTGGGCGCTGATCCCGCTGGTGGTGCTGGCCACCATGGCCACGGTGATCGCGTCGCAAGCCCTTATCACTGGCGCCTTCAGCGTGACCAAGCAGGTGATTCAGTTGGGCTACCTGCCCCGACTGAATATCCAGCACACCAGCGTGCGCGACACGGGGCAGATTTACATGCCGCTGGTCAACTGGGGGCTGTTCGCCGCCATCGTTCTTGCGGTGGTGATGTTCCGCTCGTCCAGCAACCTGGCCGCAGCCTATGGGATCGCCGTGACGCTGGACATGCTGATCACCACCACGCTGACCTTCTTCGTGATCCGCTATGGCTGGGGCTACCCGCTGGCGCTGTGTATTGCGGCCACCGGCTGTTTCTTTGTGGTGGACCTGGCGTTTTTTGCGTCCAACCTGCTCAAGCTGTTCCAGGGCGGCTGGTTCCCGCTGCTGATTGGGGGCATCGTGTTCTCGTTGATGATGACGTGGAAAGAAGGGCGCCGCCTGCTGAATGACAAGTTGCGTGCCGACGCAATCGACCTCAAGGACTTCCTAGAGTCGGTGTTTGTCAGTCCGCCCACGCGCGTGGATGGCACCGCAGTGTTCCTCACTGCCGAAACCGGCGCGGTGCCCAATGCGCTTTTGCACAATCTCAAGCACAACAAGGTGCTGCACCAGCAGAACCTGTTCGTCACGGTGCACAACCACGAAACCCCCTGGATCGGCTTGGACAAGCGCCTGCAGGTCGAACCGCTGGGCCACGACTGCTGGCAGGTGGTGATCCACTACGGCTTCAAGAACGACCCCGATGTGCCCCGCGCGCTGGAGCTGCTGCGCGGCCGGGGCTGCGAGCTGGAGGCCATGACGACCAGCTACTTCCTCTCGCGCGATACGGTCATCCCCACCATGGGCGGCGGCATGGCCCCCTGGCGCGAAAAGCTGTTTGCCCAGATGCACCACAACGCCAGCGGCGCGGCAGACTTCCTGCACCTGCCGAACAACGCAGTGGTCGAACTCGGGTCCAAGATCGAGATTTGAACAGGTTCTAAGGTGTTTTCAGGCCCTGGCGCTTGGCGGCCTCAAATCTAAAGTGCGACACCTTCTACGTTTCTGGTGACGCTCAGCTGCGTGGTGTTCGCGGGCAGGTTTGCGCTATTTGTGCAACAGTACAGGCGTTCACCAGCGTGAGGTACACGGCGCATTGCATGCGTCGCTCCCTGTTCTTCTTGTCTGTCTGCAAGTGATCTGCCATTGGCAGCACCTGCACACCTTTCTGACCTGACACCATGAAACTGCTCTTCATTGCCGATCCCCTGCAAAGCTTCAAGATCTACAAGGACACGACATTCGCCATGATGCGCGAGGCTCAGCGGCGCGGGCACACCTTGGCGGTGTGCGAGCCGCAGCACATTACCTGGCAGCGTGGCAGCAAGGTGACGGCCCGTGTGTGCGACATCCAACTGACAGCAGACCCGGTGCAGTGGTACGCCGCACAGCCCGGGCGCAGTGCACCCTTGGCCAGCTTCGACGCTGTGCTGATGCGCAAGGACCCGCCTTTCGACAGCGAGTATTTCTATGCGACACACCTGCTGGAGCAGGCTGAGCGTGACGGCGCCCGTGTGTTCAACAAGCCCCGTGCGCTGCGCGACCACCCGGAGAAGCTGGCGATCATGGAGTTTCCGGAATTCATCGGGCCCACTCTGGTGACGCGGGATGCCGCAGACATTCAGCGTTTTCATGCAGAGCACGGGGACATCATTCTCAAGCCGCTCGACGGCATGGGCGGCATGGGAATCTTCCGCGTGGGCCCGGATGGGCTCAACCTGGGAAGCATTACCGAAACCCTGAACCGCCACGGCGCGCAAAGTGTCATGGTTCAGAAGTTCTTGCCGGAGATCGTCGAAGGCGACAAACGTGTCCTCATCATCGGGGGGGCACCAGTGCCTTTTTGCCTGGCGCGCATCCCGCAGGGCAGCGAAGTCCGGGGCAACCTGGCTGCCGGAGGCAAGGGGGTGGCTAAGCCGTTGTCGACTCGGGACTGGGAAATCGGTAACGCCTTGGGGCCTGTGCTTCAGGCGCGGGGCCTGCTGCTGGCTGGAGTGGATGTGATCGGCGATTGCGTTACCGAGATCAATGTCACGAGCCCCACCTGCTTCCAGGAGATCTTTGACCAGACGGGGTGCGATGTCGCTGCCCTGTTCATCGATGCCTTGGAGGCTGCAATGACGGCCTCTGTCCCGTAGTCTGCTGAATTTTCGTCCCCATTTCTTTCTAGTCTCTCAAAATTAGTGCTATAGTCGAGGGCTTCGCTACTGAGGCGGTTCTGCAGAAATGTGGTGAC